>JAAYKO010000026.1 GCA_012522345.1 Acholeplasmataceae bacterium
TCTGGCCTAATTACAATATCTACAACTTCATTTTTACTGAAACCTGAATCCAGACACTCATAATCAACTCCATCAAAAGAAACTAAAAAGTCATCTTTCATAATTCCTTCTAAAAGATTTGAATCACCAATAAAAGAAGCAACAAACTTATTAATCGGTTCATTATAAATATCTTCAGGCGTTCCTACTTGCTGAATTTCACCATCATTCATCACCACAATTTTATCGCTCATTGTCAGTGCTTCTTCTTGATCGTGAGTTACATAAATAAAGGTAATTCCAGAATTAATTTGAATATCTTTTAATTCATACTGCATCTCTTGACGCAGCTTCAAGTCGAGGGCGGCTAAAGGTTCATCAAGCAACAACACCTTCGGTTCATTAATCAAAGCCCTGGCGATGGCGACTCGTTGTTGTTGTCCTCCTGAAAGCTTATCAACATTTCGCTTTTCAAAACCAACTAATCCCACAAGCTTTAAGTATTTCATAACTTTTTGATGAATATTATCTTCTCTGTTTTTCCGCAACACTCTAAATCTTTGCCGATATGTTTTAATAATTTCTTTTTTCTTAGCTTCTAACTCCTTAATCTGGGTTTCTAAATCAGTAAATTGGGAATCAGAACTATTTAATTTTGCCTGTTCTATTTTTTTAAGTTCAATTTTCTCAGTTAATTCTACGAGCTCAACTTTTTTTCGTGATTTTAATTGTGCTCTTTCTGGTTTTTTAATCCTCAAACCAAAAGCCACATTTTCATAAACATCTAAATGAGGAAACAAAGCATAACTTTGAAAAACTGTGTTTGTAGGTCTTTTGTGAGCTGGCACATTTAAAATGTTTTTCCCACCTAAAAATACCTCGCCATCCGATGGTTCAATAAAACCACCAATAATTCTTAAAAGCGTTGTTTTTCCGCAACCAGATGGCCCAAGTAGAGTGACAAATTCATTCTCATTAATATCCAAATCAATTCCTCTTAAAACAACTTGTTCACCAAATGCTTTTGTGACATTTTTAAGTTCAATTAATTTATTCATTTTTTCCCTCCTTTATTAGTTTACATAGGTTAAACAGCTTCAGCCAAAACAGCCTCGTTTCGGCCGTTCAAAGCCATTAGATTGACTGACATTGTTTAATTATACTATACTTATTGTTAAGTTAAAATAAACATCATCACTCTTATTATATAAATAGATTTCTAGATGTCAAGAGAAAAATACAAATACTTTTATTGCATTTTTTCCTGACTAATAGTATAATGCAGTTGCTGGGGATGTTTTTGGATTCGTCAAGATAATGGTGGTCTAATTAGCATGCCTTGGTAGTGCAAGTAAAAACACTCGAGGTTAATAATAACCGGAAACCAAAATTTTGCATTCGCTGCTTAAGAAAAAGCTGCGAGCCTAAACTAGAAACACTTACGGTCTAGGGCGGGTACATATAGTAAGTTATATTTATAGTTCTGCCGTCTTAAGGCTATAAATGAATTAATAAGACTAGCTTTTTTATAATGTGCTCTTCCAATATTTAAAAGTGAAATCAAACCGAAGAGACAAGCATGTAGAATGTTAGATGCATTGCTGTTTTGCACAGGGGTTCAAATCCCCTCATCTCCACCATACTAACTGATCTTACCCCCAAAACTTGGACTTATAGTACAAATAATGTATTATAAAATTGAGTTTGGGGGTATTTTTTTATGAAAATTACAAGAAGGCAAAAAGTAATAATAGCTAAAAAGCATTTAGAGGAA
>JAAYKO010000027.1 GCA_012522345.1 Acholeplasmataceae bacterium
CTCCAAATAAATATTGAGTAAAGCAACTACTAAAATTTTTTGGTGGTTGCTTATTTTTATGTTAATTTATAGTTGAAGTTCTTTAGGGAGGAATTTTATGTTTAAGAAAATTATAGGGATTACAATTACATTATTAATTAGCTTTACTTTATTTGGATGTAAGGATGAGTTGCCAAAAAAGGATATAATAAACATTTCCTTTGAGGAACTACCAATCTCGCTTGAGACTGGTGAAGATTTATCTGTGATAATAAAAACATCAGAAGTACTAACATTATTACTTGCTGAAAATGAATGGCTATCAGCTGTTCCTGCATGGTTGCCAGAAGATACAAATAGATGGGTAGTGTTTGACGATGATTTCTTTGCTAATAATGTACTTATTATCCATTCTGAAATTACAAATAGCGTTAGCATTTCATATTCATTAGAAAACATTCAAATTGTAGAAGGTAGTTTAGAATTAAATATTTTAGGAGAGTATTATGGTGATACTATGTATGATACACTTGGTTTTGCTTATTTTGTTGTTGAAGTTTTAAAAAGTAATCTTCAAGAAATCGAAAGTTTTAGTGTAAATAAAAGATACGAGCAGTTAGATTATAATAATTGACTTCAACTTCTAAAATAACTTCTTTTCATTTAATTCAAAATATATAAGTAATAGATTTGATGCGATTGTATTAAGTCTATTTTTTCTTTATATAAATAAAAGTAAATTTACTATATTTTTCTTAATATATAGTATAAGAGAAATTTGACGCAATATAATTGTCGTTTTATCGTTACATTTTAGTAATTATAATTGCCAAATTGTAACATAAGTGCTATAATTATCATGAAAGGGTGATAATTATGAAATATTTAGAACAATTTTCTTTAAAGCGGGTATTTGATTTCTCTTATGTTGTAGATATAACAGGTAATGTAGATTTAGCTAGTGGCATTATTCAAAATTATTTATCTAAAGATTATATTAAACGAGTAAAGAAAAATTTATATGTTGCTACAAGTTTAGAGACTGGTGGATCTATTCCATCTAAGTTTGAGATAGCTTCTAACATCACAAATAGTTCGTTTATTTCATACCATAGTGCTTTTGAGTTTTATGGCTATCAAAATCAAGTTTATAATGAAATTTATGTATCAAGCTTAGAACAATTTCGCCCATTCGATTTCGAACATAACAAATATGTTTGTAAACGAGTTAAAGATGAAAGTTTTGTTAATACAGTTAATGGTGTAAGAATAAGTACTATTGAAAAAACAATTGTTGATAGTATCGATAGTATTAAATCATTCGATGATTTTGAAGAACTCTTTGAAGTGCTATCAATAATACCTCTTATTGATGGTAGTAAAATACTTACTTATTTAGAACATGTAAATAAACGCATACTTTTTTCAAAAACAGGATTAATATTATCTTTTTATAAAGATGGATATAATATAACAAAATATCATTTAGATGAAATGAAGAAAAATGGTGTTAATAAAGCAAGTTATTTTACAAGCGAGAAACATCGTTTAAACAAATATTATAATGAATGGAAACTCCATAGTTATGATATATCTATGATAAAGGTGGATTAAATATGAGAACATATACTTTAGTTGCACTTAATAAATTATCAAAAGATTTAAATTATAATCGAGATAGTTTAGAAAAAGTGCTAAGACTTACAGAAGTGCTTAAACTTTTTAATGAACATGAAGAATTAAAAGGCAAGTATGTTTTAAAGGGCGGTACAGCAATTAATTTGTGTTTGTTTGACTTTCCTAGATTGTCTGTTGATATTGATTTAGATTTCAATTTAAATTTAAATAAAGAAGATTTAGAAGCGGCTAGAAAACTTCATCAAAAGATTATAAGTGAAAATATATCTATTAATGGTTATCAGATTTCACCTAGATCAAGATTTAGTTATACACTTGATTCATATCTTTTACAATACACGAATGCTGTTGGAAACATCGACAATATAAAGGTTGAAATAAATTATTCTAACAGAGTTCACGTATTAAAACCAAAACGATATAATATAACTTCTAAAGTAATTGAAGAAACAACTATATTAGGATTAGATAAAGTGGAATTATATGGAAGTAAAATATCAGCACTTATTGGCCGAACAACAGCTAGGGATATTTTTGATGTTGCAGAAATGATAAGTCATCAAATTATTAAAAAAGAAGAACACGATACGCTTAGAAAAACTGTTATATTTTACTTGTTATTGTCAAATGAATTTGAGCCTTTAGAAGTATTATTAAATAGGTTTAAAACTAATATTAAAGAAATTGATTTTAATAATATAAGAAGAAATTTGCTTCCAATGTTAAAAATAGGTACAAATATAGATGTTGAAGAATTAAAGGAAGAAGTTCTTAACTATATTGATAAGTTACTTGTTATAACTAATGATGAACAAAGATATATTGACTTATATAACCAAGGACAATATGAACCTTCATTTCTTTTTGAACAAGACAACATTGTTAGTGAAATAAAGGATCATCCAATGGCTGTTTGGAAGATGATTAATTTAAAAAACAATAAATAATGATAACTGTGGAGGAAAATATGAATCAAAACCCCACAGTTAATCTTATTAAATCAAGTGGAGGAAAGATGATAAAAGTGTGGGGAAAAGGTGATAATATGATATTAATCGTGTTAAAATCAACAATTAAAGATTTTCAAAAAAACCATCACAAAGCAAATAAACCTAACGGGTTCAAATCCGATTGGGGCCTCCAATTATGATTAATGAGAACAATAGCCAGATAGTGTTATTGTTTTTTTATGTGTGATGGGCATGATATAAATCTAACGGGCGGAAGTCCCTAATGGAAAATTTGCCGAAACTATCTAGTTAACCGTAAGGTATAAGTCGAGAGGCTTGAACTGAAGGAAAGGAAACGCAAACTATCCCGGTGGACCGAACAGAAACTTAAAATAATTAGTCTCAACCAGATTGTGATAATCGTTGATGTTCAAACAACTATTAAACTGCTTTCTATGCAGTTTTTTAATCCTTTTATGTGATATTTATCAAAAACTTTTTTTAGTGTTGTATATCGCTTTAATAAACTGTTTTTAAGGCATATAATAATTATAAAGGAAGTGAGAAAAGATGAAAAAACTTTTATATATAGGATTTATTTTTCTTTTGTTAATAGGGATTGCTTCATGTCAACGAGAGGAAGATGTTATTCGCGTAGGAATGGATTTGAAATATCCGCCATTTGAAACAGTTATTGATGGTAAACCAGCTGGGATTTCAGTTGATATTGCTGAAGCTTTAGGAGAATATTTAGGAAAAAAAGTGAAGGTTGTAAATACTGAATATAGTTCTTTAATTCCAGCTTTACAATCTGGAGAAATAGATATGATTCTTGGTTCAATGAGCAAAACAGAAGAAAGAGCTCAAGTTGTTGATTTTAGCAAACCATATATTTATTTTCAAATTATTTCGTTAGTTAATAAAAATTTTGCACAAGCAAATGGCTTAACGGAAGACTCAACAGTTGAAGATTTATTAAATCTTGAAAATGCAACATTTATTGGTTTGGCCTCTCAAGTGTCGGTTCAAATTCCTGAATCATATGGGAAACAAGTTAAAGTGGCAACTTCAATGGCTACAGCAGTTGAAGATCTTGTTCAAGGTGGAAGCGATATATTATTGATGAGCGGCAACCCTGTAGCTGATGCGCGCAATGCAAACCCAGATACAACAATGATTATTTGGGATAGTTTTAGAGCGGCGCCAATTTGTGTTGTAGTAAGAAAAAACAATGATCAACTCCTGGAAAAAATCAACGCTTTTATTGACACCATTTTTGATGAAGGTGGCCTTTATAACCAGCTTTATGACAAATATGATGATGAGATAAGATCTATTTTAGGAGGAAAAGGAATTGAGTTTTATTTCCAAGAGTAAAGTCTTTGCATATCTATTAGCTCTAATCAGTGTAATTGGATTTGTTTTATTTGTTATTTTTAGACAGACAGGCCAGTTTAATTTAGAGGTTATTTTACCTTATCGAAAGATGCTATTCTCCTCTTTCTTTAACACGATAATTGTTTCAATGATTACACTTTTTAGCAGTTTGATTGTAGGATTTATCTTTTATCTGTTGTCAATTTCAAAAATAAAATATTTTAATGCAATCGTTGAAATATTTACGGAAATAGTTTATGGAACTCCACTTCTAGTTTTAGTAGTGGTCACGGCATTTTTAATCGGTCCAGCATTTGGTTCCTATAATCGTAACTTTTTAGGAATTTTAAGTTTGATTTTATATATGGCTCCGTATATGAAAAATGTTTTTAAATCAGCAATTGCAAGTATCGATGAAGAGCAATATTTAGTGATTGAGGTTTTTGGATTTACTAAATATCAAAAATATCGTTATATTATTTTTCCCCAAATCCTCAGAGTTTTAATGCCACCTTTGATGAACAATCTATCACTCGTTATTAAAGGAAGTGCGCTTTTAAATGTTTTAAGCTATAATGAATTGTTTTATACAACAGCAGTTATTCAGTCGAGAACCTATGCTTTTGTTGAAGGTTATATTGTAATGTGGATGCTTTATTTAATTATTACAATTCCGCTATCCAATTTGGCCAAATTTATTGAAAGAAAGTGGGCAACGATATGAAAATTAACATTGATTCGGTAACTCATACTTATGATGTCGATGTTTTAGAAGATGTTAGCTTAACATTAGAAGGTTATCAATGTGTTGCCTTAATCGGAGTTAGTGGTTCTGGTAAAAGCACTTTAATCAGATTACTTGCTGGTCTTGAAAAGCCAAGCAGTGGCACAATTACTATCGATGAGCAAGATGTTTTAAGTGAAGAATACAAAAGAAAGATTGGCTTTGTTTTTCAAAAACATAATTTGTTCCCCCATTTAACACTTAAGAAAAATATTTCATTAATCTTAGAGAAAACAAGAAACTTTTCAAAAAAAGAAGCATCAGAAAAAGCTGATTATTATCTCGAGATAATGCATTTAAAAGAGCAAGCAAATAAACTTCCTAAAAATGTTTCAGGTGGTGAAGCGCAAAGAGCATCTTTAGCGAGAGCTTTAAGCATTGAACCACAAATTATTTTTTTAGATGAACCAACTTCATCATTAGATCCGGTGTTAACTCACGAAGTTCTCACCGCTGTAGAAGATTTAAGAGATAGCGGTAAGAATTTTATCTTTATTACGCATGTCATCAGTTTTGTTAAAGATTTTGCGGATTATGTTATCTACATGGAAAAAGGGAAAATCGTTGAACATGGTAGTCCAGATATTTTAGAAAATCCAAAGACAGAATCGCTTAAAGAATTTATGGGTAAAGTTAGATAAAATAAGTATCATCTTACTAAGACAACAACTAAATGGGTTGTTGTTTTTGTTTGTCTAGATAGCTTTTTTAATTATTATAGAAGCTATTTTTAAGGTAAGCAGTCAATTAAATAGTTTTTATTTTTATCTTTCTATCTGATTTGATAAATGGTATAATGTAAAAAAAACAGAGTTAAATGAGTTTGGGGGAAAAATAATGTGGCCACAAATTATTGTTTTTAGTGTTATTATTGTTACTTTGTTTTTATTTGCTCATGGCAAGCTGCGTTATGATTTTGTTGCCTTGTTGGCATTACTTGTTTTAGTTTTTAGTGGAATTATTAAAGCTGAAGATGCCTTTAAAGGCTTTAGTCATCCGGCGGTTATTACTGTAGCTGCAGTTTTGATTATTAGTAATGCATTGACAAAAACAGGAGCAATTGAAAGAATAGTTGATTTAGTCAATAAAGGTTCGGATAAGATTCAATTTAAAATTTTAAGTTTAATGGCTATTACAGCCATTTTATCTGCATTTATGAACAATGTTGGAGCTTTAGCATTAATTGTCCCAATTACAATCAGAATCGCTAAAAATAATAATATATCACCTTCAAAGCTCTTAATGCCTGTCGCTTTTGCTTCATTGCTTGGCGGGATGTTAACGAGTATTGGAACGCCACCTAATTTAATTATTTCAAGTTATCGAGTGGAAACGGGAAGGGAAGCATTTTCATTTTTTGCCTTTGCACCAGTTGGTTTGGGAATTGTTCTTGTTGGAATTTTATTCACAGTTTTAATTGGCTGGAAATTAATCCCAACTAGAGATTCAACGAGCTTAAAAGAACGCTTTAATCTCGAAGATTATTTGTTTGAGCTTGTCGTCTCAGAAAAATGCAGTCCGCAAGGAATCAAACTTAAAGATTTTGCTGCGACTTATGGAATTAATTTAAATGTAGTTAGTATTTTAAGAGGTCAGCGTCAAATTGTTTCTCCTGGTGGGAGTCAAGAGATTTTTCCTCATGATATTTTAATTGTTAAATCAATGCCAAGTAATTTAAATGAATTAATCCATAAGACATGTTTAGAGCTTAAGGGTGCCAAGACTGATAAATTAGTTTCCGAGAAGTTGCTGAGATCCGATGATGTTGCGTTAGTGGAAGTGGTCCTAAGAAATGATTCTCATTTAATTGGAAGAACTGCTGTTGAGACAAAACTTCGCAATAGATACAATGCTAATTTAATCGCTGTTTCAAGAAAAGGTGTTTATACTGTTGAAAGGTTAAAAAAACTGAGATTTAATAGTGGTGATATTTTATTATTACAAGCGCCTAAAGTCTCACTTACTGATATGTATGAAAAGATGCGTTGTTTGCCTTTGTCAGAGGAGGCAGTTGATTTAAAAATTGAAGATTTAACTAAAAAACAGTGGTTGACAATTATAATTTTTATTGCGGCAATCTTATTGGCTGCATTTAATGTTTTACCAATTCAAATTACTTTTGCATCAGCAGCGTTATTATTAGTTATTTTAAGAATTGTCACCCCCAGAGAGTTTTATGATTCAATAGAATGGCCAACAATAATTATGATTGGTTCACTATTAGTCTTAGGTCAAGCTTTAGAGAGTAGCGGTGCTTCAAATTCAATTGCGACTTTAATCGTAAAACTTTCCAATACTTTTTCACCAGCCTTAATTTTAGCGTTTTTAATGTTGCTTACCATAATTTTAACAAATGTTATTAACAATACTGCAGCAACAATTTTAATGGCACCAATTGCCTTAAGCGTAGCAATCTACTTAGGCGTTTCGCCAGATCCTTTCTTAATGGCGGTTGTAGTTGGAGCTTCAAGTTCATTTTTAACTCCAATCGGACATCAGTCAAATACTTTAGTGATGGGACCAGGTGGCTATAAATTTACTGATTATTGGCGACTTGGCTTGCCACTTACAATAATTTCTTTAGTAGTTGGAATACCTTTAATCTTACTTGTTTGGCCTTTTTAAATAGCAGTAAGAACTAGAAATAACTATCAATAAAACTGCCAAAGGATAAAAAAAACAAAAAAAACAATAGCCTCGAGATTATGGTAATATATCTAAAATATAACTTAAATAGTCGCCAAATAATAAAAAAAAGGTAAATATTTGCGTTAAGTAATGTATAATAAATAAAGAAAGCAAATAAAATGAAGAAAATAAGAACAGAATACGGCTGGTTTTTCAAGTTTGTAATGCGGATTGTTAAAATATTTAAAAAAAAGCCGACAATCTACAATTTAAATGATGAAGCTTTTGAAACGGGGATTATAATCTCAAATCATAGTGCAGCTTCAGGACCGATGACTTTGGCGCTTTATTTTCCAACTTTTTTTGTTCCTTGGGGAACTCATGAAATGAAAGAAAATTACTGCAAGAGATGGAAATATTTATATCATATTTTTTATCAGCAAAAATTGGGCTACAACAAATTTAAATCATTTTTAATCGTCACTCTTTTTGCGATAATATCACGAATGTTATATAACGGAATGCAATTAATTCAAACCTACGGTGATTTAAGATTGGTTAGGACAATTAAAAATTCAATTGCCCACTTAGAAAAGGGAAATAAAATCTTAATCTTTCCCGAAGATTCAGAGACAGGATACCATGAAAAAAATCTTAAATATAACGAAGGGTTCATCTTTTTGAGTCAATCATATTATAAGAAATATCAACTTGATTTACCGATTTATCCAGTTTATTACCATAAAAGGTTAAAAGCCTTGATTATCGGAAAAAAAGAATATGTCAATGAGTTGTTGGAAAAAGGAATGACACGAGAAGAAGTTGCAGAACACTTTAAAGATGTGACCAACAATTTAGCAGATCAACTCTTTGATTTAGAAGGAAAACAACTAACTAAAGAACCTTAATAATAAAAATGCCCTAAGCTATTTCTTAGGGTATTTTTTTTAAATTATTGGTTAAGATTAAAAATTTATTGTGTTTTTCAGTTTTGTCTTTAGCATCGATGTAGTCTTTTACAATAAAAGTTGTATGTTCTAAAATATAACTTACATATTCAACAATTGGATAAGCCAAAATAATAATAATTTTTCTCGGAAATACTTTGAGTGATTTTTTAATGTTAGTAATAACCTTTTTAAACACAACTAAAGAAAAGGGATTGAAAAAGAAAAAAATGTTTTGTTGTGAGGTTATCTGATAGTCTTCCGCTCTTGTGAGAAAAAAGGTCACTTTTTGATCATTTTGTTTGTTTGAATAATAACTCTTGGTATTTTGAATGGCATCATCAAAGGTTAGGGGATTAGCTTCTACACCGTAAACAAAAGAATTAAATAAGTAATGCACATAAAAACAAACCCGTCCTTTACCAGAGCCAAAATCGAGAAAATGGTCATCACTTTTAAGTTTTATTTTTTCAAAGATTAATTTTAAATCATTATATGGAGTGGCTTCGTAGCGGTAATTTTGTTTAGTTTTAGAACTTCTAACACCAGCTGTTTTAATTTTTAATAATTTATCGAGTTTTTTTTCACTTAAGTTTTTCATCTTTGGCCTGCTTTCATTTATAATTATCGCCTTTGGAGTTCCTTTTGTCAATTTTTAGCTAAATTGATACTTTGTTGTTGAAGAAAAGTGGGCACCGAAGAAAAGAAGTGATATAATTAAATCAAATATAAATTTAGGAGACGATTATGAAACAAATTAACTTAAACCACTTTCTCAAATATAAATACTTATCAGCACTGATTTCAAGTCCTGAGCAGAGAAAAGCATTATTTGCAGTCGCAAAGACAAACTATGATAAAAATGATTATTTTTATGATTTGTATGAAACCGATGGAGTTAAACAAAGAAAACTGTTTTCATTGGGTAAAAAGAATTCTTTTATCTATGAAGATGAAAATAACGTCTTATTGCCGCTTGCTAAAACTAAAAAGGAAAAGAAATTGGAAAAAGAAAAATATACTATTTATTATCGGCTTAATCTTTCAACAAAAGAATTAACCTCTGCTTATAAGTTTTCCTTTCCAGTTGAAATAGTAGAAGTGTTAACGGAAAATAAGTTATTGTTAAAGGGGAATTTAACTAAAGATGAATTACAGTTAAAAACTTTAACTAAAGAAGCGAGAAAAGAAAAGCTTAAATACTTGAGTAAACAAAAAGCTTATGAAGAAATTGAACAAATTCCTTTTTATTTAAATGGGCCGGGCTTCACTGCGAATAAAACTAATTATTTATTTGTTTATAATGTTGAAACTAAAGCTTTATTACAAGTAAATGATTCACAAGTAAGTGTCGGTAGTTTTGAAATTAATAAAGTTAAAAATGAAATTATTTATACTGCAAGTAAAAAACTTGATAAACGAGAATTAACTAATCAAGTCTATCGTTATAACTACTTAGTTAATGCTAGTGAGATTCTCTATTCTAAAACTGACTACGCAATTAAGCGATTATTCTTTTTAGCTGATGAGATTGTTTGTTATGGAACTGATATGAAAAAATTAGGGGTAAATCAAAATGGTTCGTTTTATTTAATTGTAGACAACAATCTTGAACTGCTAACTCACTTTCCGACAAGTGTAGGTAATTCTATCGGTTCTGATTGTCGTTTAGGAAGTTCTAAAACAAATTTAGTGGCTGGTGATAAACTTTATTTTACAACAACAGTAGATGATCACAGTGAAATCTATTCTTTAGATAAACAGGCAAATTTAAAGCGACTTTATGTTGCTGACGGTAGTATCGATGGGCTTGTGTTTATCAATAATCAGTTTTATAGTATTATGATGCATAAACAAAAACTACAAGAATTATATAGATTGGATTTTCAAAAGCAGAAGCAATACCAATTAACACGTTATAATAGTCGAGTTTTAAGTTCATATTATATTGCAAAGCCAAAAGAAGTTATTGTTAAGTTTAAGACTCATGAAGTTAAAGGTTTTGTCTTATTACCAAAAGATTATGATGCTCTTAATAAATATCCTGCTATTTTAAATATTCATGGCGGTCCTAAAACTGTTTATGGGAAAATCTTTTATCATGAAATGCAATATTGGGCCAACAAAGGTTATTTTGTCTTTTTTGCAAACCCGCGTGGTAGTGATGGAAAAGGCGATGAGTTTAGTGATATAAGAGGCAAATATGGCACGATTGATTATCAAGATTTAATGGCTTTTACTGACAAAGTATTAAAGAAATATCCAGCTATCGATAAACAAAAACTGTTTGTTACAGGTGGCTCTTATGGTGGATTTATGACTAATTGGATTATCGGTCAAACAGATCGTTTTAAAGCAGCCGCGACTCAGAGGAGTATTTCAAATTGGATTTCATTTTTTGGCACCTCAGATATTGGTTATTATTTTGCTAAAGACCAAACAGCTGGCCATCCTTTAAAAGATTTTGATCAACTTTGGGAGCAGTCACCTTTAAAATATGCTTTGAAGATTAAAACACCATTATTATTAATCCATTCAGAAGAAGATTATCGTTGTCCAATGGAACAAGCCTTACAGCTTTATGTGATTTTAAAGGACCGCGGAATTAGAAGTCGTCTTGTTTGGTTTAAAGGAGAAAACCACGACTTATCTCGCAGCGGGAAACCGCAAGGTAGAGAAAAAAGACTCACCGAGATTACAAATTGGTTTGGACAATATCGTTAATAATGATTTAATTTATTAAAAGGACTGTTTTTTTGAAAATAGTCTTTTTTTTAAGTTCATTCAGACTTTCTTTATGGTATAATTAAAAGTAAGTTTGAATTGTAATTAGGGAGGTTATAATGAAGAGATTGAAATACCCTTTAAAATTAGATTTAAATTTTTCACCAGCAATTTTATATTTTAATGATTTTAAAGAACGCGTCTTAAAAAGCGTCAATTATGAAAAATTAATTATTGTTGTTGAAAGAGAAGATGGTTTAAACCAAGCTTATGAAACTTTAATTTTTAAAGGAGAAAAACATTTTCCAGAAAATATTTTTTATGTTGAAAGATTAGTAAAGTCGTTGTTATGGATTTATGGTGGTTATAAAATAACTGTCGTTGGACCAAAGAAAATCTTTCATGCTTTAAAAGAAATTTATGATCAGGGGATAAGAGTTTTCGATTCAAAGTTTATGAGTAGAGTTTATCAAAAACCTTTTGAAGTTAATTATGCAGAAGTTGTTCCAGAAATAAAGATTAGTGAGAAATCAATTGGTAAAAACTTAGATGGTTATCGAATCGGTTTTGATGCGGGTGGTTCAGATATGAAAGTGTCGGCAGTTGTTGATGGAGAAGCGATCTTTTCAACAGAAATTGTTTGGCATCCTAAACTAAATAGCGATCCTGAATATCATGTAGAAAACATCAAAAAAGCAATTAATTTAGCAGCGAGTAAAATGCCAAGAGTTGATGCGCTTGGAGTTTCTAGTGCTGGAATTTATTTAAAAAATCAAGCTCGAATTGCAAGCCTTTTTATTTTAATTCCAGAAGCGGAATTTGAAAAAAAGATTAAAAACATTTATCTCGATATTGCAAAAGAACTAGCTGTTCCACTTGAAGTTGCAAATGATGGCGATGTAACAGCCTTAGCTGGAGCGATGAGCAGAGGGACAAATAAGCTTTTGGGGATTGCGATGGGAACGAGTGAAGCAGTGGGCTATATTAATCAGAATGGGAATATTTCTGGTTGGTTAAACGAATTAGCATTTGTGCCAGTAGATTTCCAAGAAGCGGGACCGATTGATGAGTGGAGCGGTGATAGGGGAACGGGAAATAAATATTTTTCACAAGATGCCGTAATCCGTTTGGCTGAAGCCTCAGGAATAGTTTTTGAAAAAGATTTATCACTTGCAGAACGTTTAAAGGTTGTTCAGAGTTTAGACCCCAATAGTGCAGTTTACCAGGAAATATATTTTACGATTGGTGTTTATTTAGCGTTCGCTTTAGCGTTTTATCATGAGTTTTATGATATTGATGAGGTTTTATTGTTAGGGCGGGTTATGAGCGGTAAAGGTGGCGAGATTATAGTCAATACTGCAAGAAAGACACTTAAGACTGAATTTCCAGCTTTAGGTAAAAAAATAAATATTGATACTCCGGATGAGATGACCCGGAGGGTTGGGCAATCAATTGCCGCAGCTAGTTTAGTGAAATTAAGCTGAATTATGAAAAATAATTTAAAATTATTGTAAAGCCAATAGTTATTTAGTAAGATAACTTATAGGACAATAAACCTAGCAAAGGAGAAAAACGATGAGAATAATTTTAAAGATTATCAAATGGATTTTTATAGTTTTATTTGTCATTGTCTTATCTATTGCCATTTTAGATGTGATTCCGCTGGCTCCTTTTAAATATAAAGGTGAAAATGAGTTTCGCAGAAAAGACAAGTACCCACTTATCATTCCTCACGGAGGCGCCAAACAGTTAGCTCCAGAAAATACCATCTATTCTTATCAGATGTTAATTGATGATTATGATGCTGGAGTTTTAGAAATAGATTTAGCGTTAACAAAAGATAATATTTTAATTGCTCACCATGATCTTGATTTGGAGTTTTCTGCCACTTCTTTAATGGATGGCAAGTTGATTAAAAATTATACTTATCAAGAGATTTTAGATGAGTATGATAATGATGATTATCACTTAGCGAGAAATTTTGTTGATCCAGAAGGTAATAAACCATTTTTAACGTATACTAAAAATCAACTTAAAGATTTTGTTCCGGCTAATTTAGAAGAAGATATATTTAAAAAAATCGGCAAAGATGTTTTATATATTTTAGAAATAAAAGATTCGCCAACTTCTGAAGGCTATGATCAAGATTCTAACCGTTTTGAATTAGCTGCTCAAACATTAATTGATTTAGTTGTTGAATATGAATTAGAGAGCAATGTTATATTGGCATCGTTTTCCGATGAAGTTATTAGTTATTTTCAAGAAAACGCTCCCGGTGTAATGGTCAATGCAGGTGTTGATGAAGTTACTAATTTTTCAATATTTAGCGCCTTTTATATCGATTTCTTTTGGCAAGTTAAGAGTCAGGTTTTAATTTTACCAAATCGGACAAGTATGGCACCAATAACGGGCTCAACAGCTAAAATACTTGATAAGTTGCCTAAGTTTATTCGTAATAATATCGGAATTAAAGTTGGCGATGCCTATGAACCGAATTTAATGCATAAACAAATCATTAATGATGCTCACCGTAAAAATATGGCAGTTTTATATTGGACAATCAATGATCCAGAGGAGATGAAACTTTTAATTGAACTTGGAGCTGATGGGATTATCACTGATCGGCCTGATCTTTTAAAACAAATTATCGATGCACTTAAAGCCGAAGATTAAGTTTACTGAACCACTGATTGATTCAGTGGTTTTTTAATCAAAACCAAATTAATAGAAGAGGTATAAATGAAAAAAGGACTCAGTTTAGTTGCACTTTTAGTTTTAAGTTTTACAATGGGAACAATGTTTGTTTATTTAATTGTAGATGGCTATGGGAGATCTTATTTTTCGTTATCATTACTGTTGGTGTTTGTTGTCTTGTGGCTAATAAATATGGCAACAAAGTTTAAAGAAGTGGACAAGAGTGAAGTTGATTTTAAAGTTAAAGAATCTATTTTTTCCTTTCTTGCCATCTTAATTCCAACGCTAATTGTTTATTTAGCTACTACTTATTTAGAACTTGATAACATTATAATAGTCGGATTCGTCTCGTTTCTAGGAGTAATCTTCTTCAAAGATTTAGCAGCAGCGATTACAATTGGTGCTTTTTTAGGAATGAGCTTATTTCAAGAAGCAGGATACTACGGATTAATTGTGGCTGTTCTAATCGCTTTTCTTCTTGAAAGTCTATCTAAAGAATTATTTAAAGGTTATGGTGGTAAGCTTGGGACAATCAGTTTTACAGCAGGACTGTTAACTTTTTATTTATTTAAAATCCCTTTTCATTATTCAGCTGGTTATCAAGGATTAACGATTTTATATGTCTTTATCATTTCAATTGTCGCCAGTTTAACTACATATCTTTTAAACAACAAATTTAACTTAGGTCCAATTATGGCTTATAGTGTTGTAAGTATGTTCGGAGCGCTTATTTTCTTACCCTTTGGATTTGCAAGTGAATTTGCTTTTTCAAGTATTATCTTTGGGGCTTCTTTTATCGGAATGACAAGCCAAGAAAGATTTAAAAATATTTTAAGCCCATTATTGGCCGCAATAATATTCGCTTTTTTAATAGTCATCAGTCAACATCTCCATGGGATTGGTGGCAGATCAGGGACAACGGCTCTGATCAGTGTTTTAATAATCGAAGTGATAATTTATTTTTTTGAATGGTTAAAACCTGAAAAAAGTAAATTAGGTCTATCAAATAATAAATAATTTTGTTACAATGGAGAAAGTGAGGAGGATTGAAAGTGATAGTATTACAAACAAATAATTTAACAAAACGGTATGGCTCATTACTCGCTGTAAATAATGTTAATATGACCATCAATGAAGGAGATATTTATGGGTTTATTGGTGAAAATGGTGCTGGCAAGACGACTTTAATTCGCTTAATTACTAACCTTATATCGCCAACAGGGGGCAGCTTTGAATTATTTGAAGGCGATAAAACACATCATATCGCTGCAGTTGTTGAATCTCCGGCCTTATATCTCGGGATGAATGCGATCGATAATTTAAGGATGCAAGCTAAAATTGTTGGTTTAATCGATGAAGATCGAATCACTGAACTATTAATATTAGTTGGTCTTGAAGATCAAATTAACTCCAAAAAGAAAGCGAAAAACTTTTCTTTAGGGATGAAACAACGCCTAATTATCGCGATGACTTTGCTTAGCGAACCAAAATTTCTTTTGTTGGATGAACCGATGAATGGACTTGATCCAGAAGGAATTATCGCAATTAGAAATTTAATTATCAAACTCAACCGGGAACAAGGAATAACTTTTTTAATTAGCTCGCATATTTTAGATGAACTTTCAAGAGTCGCAACTAAATATGGTTTTATTCATCATGGAAGATTAATCCATGAAGTGACAAAAGAAGAGATTAAACAAAAGCTTCCTAAAACGACTGAATTGAGACTCTCAAGTACAGAAGGAGTTAAAGCGATTTTAAAAGAGTTTGAAATAGTTAACTATGAATTGGTCGATAACAAATTAACTATTTATAATAATGTTGATGTTTCAAAGTTAATTGTGAAATTTGCAGAATCAGAAGTAGCGACCTTAGACGTTAAAACTTATGAACCCACTATTGAGGATTATTATATTGAAGTGATGGGAGGCAGACAATGAAAAATTTAATTAAAGCTGAGTTCTATCGCTTAAGAAAAGATAAAGTTGCTTTAATTGGTATAATAGTTGCGTTTGGAATGATGGCTTTTTCAATTTTAATGAATTTAATTTTAAAAGGGGTCTTTAGTGCTATTGAAGATGATCTTGGTGTGTCGATAATGAGTGGATTATTTCTCTTTAAAAGCTCATTTGAACCCGCGAACAATATGGGTCTTATTATGCTGATATTTGGCGCAATTATTTTAATTCGCGACTTTTCCCAGAGTACGATTAGGCAAAAAATAATTTTTGGTTATACACGAAAGCAAATATTTTTTGCTAGTGTGATTGTGATAACAGCATATGTCATTGGAGTAATGGTTTTAGTTTCAATTCTATCTTTAATTTTGGGCTCTTTATTATTTGGCTATAGTTCTGTTCCTTTTAAGCCGGCTGATATTTACTATCTTCTTGGGGTGTTAGGATTATATTTGCTAATTTATTCGGTTTATTTATTGATTACCTTATTTTTTGGTTATTTAACAAAATCAATCGGAGCAACAATTGGAATAGTCTTCGGTTTTACCATCGTTCTTTTAATTTTTTCAGGTGTTTTTGGGATGATAGCTAACCACTATAGTTGGATGAAATTTTTTGTTAAAATTAATCCAAGTTACGGCCCACAAGTGTTACTGCAGACAACCTCTATTAAGGCCAGTGATGCCCTTTACATATCGCTTTCGTCAATAGTTTATATTACATTGACTATTTTTGGCGGCTATTTAGTTTTCAAAAAATCAGATATCAAATAATTAATTATGGTAGACAAACAACAATTAAAGTAAAAAAAAGGTCTTAACTTGACATTGTTTAATAATAATATATAATTAACATAGCAAATTAATTTAAGGAGATGTAGAGATGACATTTGAAAAAGTTAAACAGATAATCCTAAATGAGCTTAATATAAACGAAGACAAAATTACTAATGAAGCAAGACTTCAAGAAGATCTCGGAGCAGATTCACTTGATGCTGTTGAACTTATTATGAGTATCGAAGATGAATTTAATATTCAAGTCTCAGATGAAATGGCAGCCGAGATTAAAACGGTTGGCCAACTTGTGAACTATATTAATTTACAAATTAAGTAAGGGAATAACAACCCTTATTTTTTTTAACTAAAACTAAAAATTCATGATATAATGTTTTTATCTAAGGAGTGTTTTTTATGGCCTATGATTATAAAAAAATTGAATCAAAGTGGCAAAAATATTGGTTTGATAATAAAACCTTTAAAACCGAGAATGATAAGATTAAACCTAAATATTATGTGCTAAATATGTTTCCTTATCCAAGTGCTGATGGTCTTCATGTTGGTCACATTGAATCTTATACGGCAACCGATATAGTCTCTCGCTTTAAAAGAATGCAAGGTTATAATGTTCTTCATCCAATGGGATGGGATGCGTTTGGCTTACCAGCTGAACAATACGCCTTACAGACCGGTAATGACCCAAAAGATTTTACTTACAAAAACATCAACAACTTTAAACGTCAGGTAATTCAAGCGGGAATGGGAATTGATTGGGATCGAGAGTTTGCCACCTCTGATCAAGATTATTACCGTTGGACTCAGTGGATTTTTACTAAGCTTTTTGAACATGGACTAGCCGAAAGAAAAAATGTTGAAGTTAATTTTTGCGAAGGCTTAGGAACTGTTTTAGCCAATGATGAGATTGTAGTAGTCGATGGCAAGATGGTCTCTGAACGAGGCGGTTATCCAGTTGTTAAAAAGGCGATGAAGCAATGGGTTTTAAAAATAACCAATTATGCTGACCGGCTTTTAGATGATCTAGAGCTTTTAGATTGGCCGGAAAACATTAAAGAGATGCAAAAAAACTGGATTGGTAAAAGTGAAGGCGCAATAGTTTTATTTGAAGTTGCTAATTCTGAAGCGAGTTTTGAAGTTTTTACCACGCGAGCAGATACTCTTTTTGGAGCAACCTATTGTGTGCTGGCACCAGAACATCCGCTCGTCTTAAAGATTACTTCTGAAGATGAAAAGGCGAGTGTTTTGGAATATATTGAAGCGACTAAACAAAAGACTGATTTAGCGCGCAGCGAACTAAACAAAGATAAAACAGGAATCTTTACAGGGGCTTTCGCGATTAACCCTGTTAATAATAAAAAAATCCCAATTTGGATTGCAGATTATGTGCTCAGCAGTTATGGAACAGGGGCAGTAATGGCTGTTCCAGCACATGATGAAAGAGATTTTGAGTTTGCTACAAAACATGATCTCGATATTGTAAAAGTAATTGCAACCGAAGAGGCTTGTTTTACTGGAAATGGAATTCACATCAACAGTGATTTTATCGATGGGTTGGAAAACGAAGCAGCGACAAAAAAGGTTATCGAATATTTGATTGAAAGGGAAAAAGGTCATCATGAAATTGTTTATCGTCTTCGAGATTGGGTTTTCTCCCGTCAAAGATATTGGGGCGAACCGTTTCCGGTTTTAATCGATGAAGCAGGTAATATTGAGGCATTAGATAAAGCAGAACTTCCCCTGATACTTCCTCATATGGACAATATTAGACCATCAGGGACTGGTGAGTCACCACTAGCTAATAATCACGAGTGGTTAAGAGTAGAAAAACAAGGCAAAATATATTCTCGTGATACTAACACAATGCCACAACTAGCGGGTTCTAGCTGGTATTACATCGGTTATGTTTTAAAATCATTAATTGGTTTTATCCCTCTTGATTCGCTAGATGCAAAAGAAGAACTCGCCAAATGGCTGCCAGTTGATTTATATATCGGTGGGGCAGAACATGCAGTTGGCCATTTATTATATTCGAGGTTTTGGCATAAGTTTTTACTTGATCTAGGAATTATTTCAACAAAAGAACCATTTACGAAATTGGTCAACCAAGGAATGATTTTAGGCTCCGACAACCAAAAGATGAGCAAAAGCCGTGGCAATGTTGTAAGTCCTGATGAAGTTATCGCTTCTCATGGTGCAGATGCGCTTAGACTATATGAGATGTTTATGGGCCCTTTGATCGCTGATAAACCTTGGCAAACCGAGGCTATTGATGGTGCAAAAAGATTTTTAGATCGCGTTTGGCGGATGTATTATATGCCGATTGAAGATGAAGTAGAAGAACTCGCTTATACTTATAATTTTACAGTTAAAAAAGTTACAGAAGACTATGAGTCTTTAAACTTTAATACAGCGATTAGTCAAATGATGATTTTTGTCAACGAAGTCTATAAAACAAGAAAATTTTCGCGAATGCAAGCAATTGGATTTTTAAAATTATTAAATCCAATCTGTCCCCATATAACCGAAGAACTCTATCAAACAGTCTTTAATAAAAAACATACAATAGCATACGAACAGTGGCCAGATTATGATGAAGAAAAACTCGTCTTAGAAGAAGTTCAAATGGTTGTCCAAGTCAATGGTAGACTTCGCGATAAAATGCGAGTACCAATTGGACTTGAACGAAAAGAAATTGAGAAAAAAGCTAAACAATTGAGAAACGTTTTAGTCCATACTAAAGGTAAAGAAATCATTAAAATAATTGTTGTTGAAAATAAACTTGTTAATATTGTTGTAAAATAAAAAAGAAACTACTCGAATTAAAAGTGAGTAGTTTTTTTTAGCAAGAGTTTAAACAACTTTTTCAATTACGATCACAAATGGTGGCTTGCCAAGATTATTAATAATTTCATATTTTAAAACTGTAAAACTTGGATCGAGTTCTTTCGCAAACTCAAAGACTGCTTCAGCTTCAAGTTCTCCTTCATCATGATTGGGGTAACAGGTGAGAATAATAAATTGATTCAAAACCATTTTATCTGTAATTGTTGTTAGAGTTTTTAAAGTTGTTTCTTCAGTTGTCGTAATCGCTTTATCACTTCCGGGGAGATAACCGAGATTAAAGATGACACCTTTAAAATTAGAAAGATAATTAAAAATATTTTCATGAGAATCTTTAATCAATTGAAAATTACTAAGGTTATTCGCTTGGAGTAAAGCTAAAGTGTTATCGATTGCCTGTTGTTGAATATCAAATCCATAAACAAACTTAGCAAGTTCGGCCAATAATAGTGTGTCATGACCGTTGCCAACGGTTGCATCAACGATGAGATCAGTTTTTTTAATATTATTAACCAAATAGTTAATAACAAACTCTCTAAGATGTTTTTTTTGCATATAAATCTCCTTGGTAATAGTTGTTTTTGCGCATTATTTTGTCAATTTCATTTAAAACAATCAATTTATTACTTGTCCAAGTTGGGGCAATTAACAATTTTTTAGGTGCGTCACCAGTTAAGCGATGAATTATAATGTCACTTCTTAAATGTCTTAATTGCTCAATAACAATTTCAACATATTTTTCTAAACTCAATAAAGGCCAAGGTTCTTTTTGGTAATCAAAACCCATTTTAGTTTGTTTCATAATATGAAGCATATGAATTTTAATCCCTTGAATATCAAGTGCGTTTAGATGTTTAGTTGTTTTTAGCATCATCTCTTTAGTTTCACCGGGAAGGCCATTAATAAGATGAACAACTACTTCAATCTTGCGTTTTCGAAGTTCTTTTACAGCCCAATCAAAAGTTGTTAAATCATGACAGCGATTAATAAGTTTACTAGTTTTTTCAAAAATAGTTTGTAAGCCAAGTTCGACTTGAACGGGAATTCTTTTATTTAAGTCAGCTAAATAATCTAAAACTTCTATAGGAAGTGCATCAGGCCTAGTGCCAATTGAAATGGCAACTATTTTAGAATCCAATTTAATCGCTTCTTCAAATAAAGTTTTAATTTTATTGAGCGGTCCATGAGTGTTTGTGTTAGCTTGAAAGTAGGCAATATAGTAGGCGTCATTCCATTTTTGATGCATCATTTTCTTTATTTTTTCAAACTGAATTTGTAAAGATTCTCCCTTTTTGCCTGCAAAATCACCACTTCCCAAACTACTACAAAATGTACAGCCGCCATAACCGACAGTGCCATCGATATTTGGGCAAGTAAAACCGCCATTTAAAGCGACTTTAAAGACTTTTTTGCCATAAATAGAACGGTAGTAATTGTTTAAAGTATTATAGTGTTTTTCAGTTGTAAAGTAGTTCATAAAAACTCACCATTCTTATTGTACCATAAAATTATTTATATGATATAATTGTTTGTAGGCAGGTATAAAATGTTTAAAAGAATAAAAATAAGTTTGCTTAATCCTAGCGCGATAGGACAATTCATTAAAGATAAGGTTGGATATGTATTTTTATACATATTATTTTTATCACTTTTTGTCTCGATTCCAACTATTGTTAAGCGTTCAACAACTAAAACAATCGATCCTGTAATTAGCCAAGGAGTGGTCAACACACTTTATACCCAAAAAATTGAAGGAAAAATAGTTAACGCTAAAGCTAGTGCGCAGTCAATTGCACCCAAAAGTGCAACAAGCACAGTTTACGTTGGGTTTTTCACCGATGATGTCATTAGAGCAGGAATTGTCTTCGTCTTTAATGAGTATACATTTGATGTTTATTATGCAGGAATAAAAGTAAACTCTTATTCATATGAGATTTTAGGCTTAGAAGAATTAACATTTAATATGACCAAAACTGTTGATCGCGAGAAAATTATCAAAGCACTTGATTTTATTTATTTGGATTTTAAAAGTATAACCACAACAATTACTTCGATAAGTGCTTTTATCGGTAGTTTTATTTCAGGAATGTTTATTGCCTTGTTAATGACAGCGTCTTATGCGTTTGTCACCCCTAAATTAAATATCCGTTATCGGTTTATTCTAGCAGCTTATTCAGTAAGCATTTATTATTTGATGAATTTATTTTCTGTGCTTTATGGTTTGGAATTATTAAGTTTTGTGGGCATTGTTTTAGCGGTTGTTTTTATGGGTAGAGCATTTCGAAAATTGATTTTATTAACTAAAATTGTTCAGAAGGAGGAGAAGGATGAGTAAGTTTTCGCTTTTTTTACAACAAGCTAATTTTAAAGAAAAAGCACTTAAAGAAGCTAAACTCAGAAATGTAGTTGTCGATACTGTAAAAAAAGGTTGGACATTTGAAATTGACTTTGAAGAAACTCCTTCCCCAGAAGGTTTTGATCAATTTTTAGATAGTATTAAACTTTATTTTACAATTTCTGGTACAATTGAGATAATTGATGTAAAAGTAAAAATTAATGATGACTCATCTTGGCAACAGGAAGCCGAAAAATATTATCATTGGCTGCTTGATAAACTAATTTTAAAACGTTCAAGTTATAGTATTTATAAAAACTATAAAGTTGAATTTACAGCTAATAAATATTTAATTCATATTGATTCAGAACTAAAGAAACATCAAAAAACGGCTAGTATTTTCAAGCCTTTTTTTGCTAAATATGGCATAATTACTGAATTTGAGTTTATTGTTGACGAGTCGATTCCGACAAGTGGCGATATTTTGCGTCAAAAAAAGTCAAAGGCGATGACTGAAATTCCAATTTATACAAAACCAGTTAAAAGACAAGCCCCAAAAACAGTGGCTACGAGAACTTATCACCAAAAAATTGATAACTCCAAAATTCAGCCAATTAAAGATATCCCTAAAACAAATCATGAGTTAGACAAATATTTAAATTTACAAAATGATCCTAATTTTACAATCGAAGGTGTAATTATTGAAGTTGAAGTTAGAAAATTGCGAACAACTCATCTTTTGATTATGACCATTGCTGATAGCGATGATGCGATAGTCGTTAAACAATTTTTAAATAACGCTAAGGCGATTGAGGAAGCCTCTAAATATCAAATGGACTATTTAGTTAGGGCAGCCGGAAAAGTTGTTTATGATACATTTATGCATGATGTTATTTTAATGGCTAATGTTATTGAAACTGTTGATAAGGTTAGCAAAAAAGAAAGAAAAGATACTGCTAAAGAAAAACGAATTGAATTTCACCTTCATACTAAGATGAGTAATCTCGATGGAATAGGTGATGTAAAAGAATATATTGATCAAGCAATAAAATGGGGTCATAAAGCGATTGCGTTTACAGATCATGATGGGCTTTATGCTTTTCCTGAAATTGCAAAATATAGTTTAGGCAAGGACATCAAGCCAATTTATGGGGTTGAGTTGAATTACTTCGATGAAACCAAGTTTAAGCTTGCTTTTAATGATAGTGATATTGATCTTAGAAGAGCTAGATATGTGGTCTTTGATTTAGAGACTACAGGTCTTTCTTATACCCGAGATAAAATCATTGAAATTTCAGCTGTTAAAATTGAAAACCAAATGATTGTCGATGAATTTAACGCTTTTGTTAATCCGGAGGAGAAACTATCTCATTTTACAACCGAATTGACTTCGATTACTGATGCTGATTTAAAAGATGCAGAAACTATTGAGCAAGTTTTACCGCGCTTTTTAACATTTATTGAAGGTTCAATTTTAGTCGCCCACAATGCAGCTTTTGATATTGGCCATCTCTATCAGAAAATTGCAGATTTAAATTTAGGATCGAAAAGATATCCAACTATTGATACGATAAATATTGCTCGTTATTTTTATTCTGATGAGATTAAACGCTTTAATTTAAGAGCTGTTGCCCGCTTTTTTAAAGTTAGACTTGAACAGCATCACAGAGCTGAATATGATGCCAAAGCGACAGCAGAAATCTTTTTAAAGATGTTAGATGATTTATTAAAGTTAGGTATTAAACTACATAGTGATATTAACCGTTTAGTTGACTTAGAAAAAGCTTGGAAGTGTGGCTTTACAAGTCATTTAAACTTGCTTGTGGCAACCCAAGAAGGCTATAAAAATTTAGCCAAACTTGTCAGTGAAACTTTAACTGATTATTTTCATGATGGACCGCGGTTGACTAAAAAAACTTTAGAAAAATATCGTGAAGGTCTTTTAATTGGCAGTGGTTGTTATAAGGGGGAAGTGTTTGAAGCCGCTTTATATAAAACTGATCAAGAATTAATTGAAGCGATGGAAATCTATGATTATATTGAGGTTCAACCTCCACAAGCATACAGACATTTTCATCAAGATTTAGGCTCAGATGCTGAATTTATTATTGAATCGACGATTAGAAAAATTGTTTTCACTGCAGCTGAGTTAGGCAAGTTAGTAATTGCTACAGGAGATGTCCATTACCTAAATCAAGAAGATGCGATTTATCGCGATATTTATATTCGGGCAAAATTAGTTGGCGGTGGACTTCACGATTTGGCCTCTTATGAGCAAACGCCACTTGTTTATTTTTTAACAACCGATGAAATGTTAAAACAATTTTCTTTTTTAGGTGAAAGTTTAGCGTTTGAGATTGTTGTTGGCAATACCAATATTTTAAATAATAAGATTGAAGCCATTGAGGCCTTTCCTAAAACATTATATTCTTTACGAGATGACACCTTTAAAGATAATTTAAAAATTGATTCTTTAAAAGAAGAAGTCGATAAAATAGTTTATCAAAATGCCCATCGTTTATATGGCGAAAATCTCCATCCAATTGTGGAGAAAAGAATCAACGATGAACTCGGAAAAATTATTGATAATGAATATGCACCAATTTACTATATATCGTATCTACTCACTAAAAAATCATTAGAAGATGGTTATTTAGTTGGTTCAAGAGGTTCTGTTGGTTCAAGTTTAGTGGCTTTATTAATGGAGATTACAGAAGTTAACCCTTTAAAGCCTCATTATCGTTGTAAAAACCGTTGTTTTACCGCTTTTGAACTTTCTGAAGAAGAAATTAAAGAACATAATCCAAGTGATGAAGAACTTGCTTTTCAACCTGTTTTTAAAGGGATTTTTTCAGGATACGATTTACCGGATAAAGACTGTCCCTTTTGCTCAGAAAAACTAATTAAAGATGGTCAAGACATTCCTTTTGAAACCTTTTTAGGTTATGTTGGAGATAAAATTCCTGATATCGATTTAAACTTTAGTGGTGATTATCAAGCAACTGCTCATAGTTATGTGAGGACTCTATTAGGAGAAAAAAATGCTTATCGAGCCGGAACTATTCAAACTGTTGCTGAAAGAAATGCTTTTGGTTATGTAATGGGTTATTTAGAAGATAAAAACATCACGGATGTGAGAAAAGCTCAAATCAGTCGTTTGGCAAAGAAAATTGAAGGCGTTAAACGGTCAACAGGTCAACATCCGGGTGGGATTGTAGTTGTTCCTAGTCATAAAGAAATCTTTGATGTAACACCGATTCAATACCCAGCAGATGATACTACAGCGGAGTGGAAAACTACTCATTTTGACTACCATTCCTTTGAAGATAATCTTTTAAAATTAGATATCTTAGGCCATGATGATCCAACAGTAATTAAGTTTTTAATGGATTATGTTAAAAAATATCCGGAGCGCTTTCCTTTTACTGAAGCTCAAGACATTCCTGTTGATGATAAAGCCGTTTATCAGCTTTTCTCTGGGACATCTTCAATCGGGCTTACAGAAGAACAACTAGAATCAAATGTTGCATCTTTTGGGGTTCCTGAGTTTGGTACTCCTTTTGTTAGGAGAATGTTAAATGATACAAGACCTTCAAGTTTTGCTGGCTTAGTAAAAATTTCTGGTCTTTCGCACGGTACTGATGTTTGGCTGAGCAACGCTCAAGCCTTAATTAAGGATGAAACAGAGTTCAAAAACATTTCTTTTGATGATATTATTGGTTGTCGTGACGATATTATGGTCGATTTAATGGAATATGGGATGGCTCCAGCTAAAGCTTTTGAAATAATGGAATTTGTTAGAAGGGGCAATCCTTCTAAAGATAAAAGAAAATGGGAAGAATATACTAGTGAAATGTCAAGAAACAAAGTTCCTAATTGGTATATTTGGTCCTGTAGTCAAATTAAATATATGTTCCCAAAAGCTCACGCTTGTGCCTATGTTTTAATGGCTGTTAGAATTGCTTGGTTTAAAGTCTATCATCCCGAGATTTTTTATAGTTCTTTTTTCTCAATTAGGGCAACCCAATTTGAACATGAAACAATGGTTAGCGGTATCAATGCAATTCGCAATAGAATTAAAGAAATTGAGCGAATCCCACTATTTCAGCAATCCGATAAAGAACAAAACCTCCTCATCACACTACAAGTAGCATTTGAAATGTATTTAAGAGATATTAAGTTTTTACCAGTCGACATTAATAAATCGGCAGCAACCGAATTTATAATTGAAGAGACTGGTCTAAGAATGCCTTTTATTACTTTAGATGGACTTGGTAAATCTGTTGCGGATGATATTGTTGTGAATCGAGAGGCAAAAGAATTTAGGTCTAAAGAAGATGTAAGAGAAAGAACAAAAATTAACAAGACTGTCTTTGAAATAATGGAAAAAATCGGTTCTTTTGATGATTTAGAAGAACAAACAGATATTTTTGAGCAAGGACTATTTGCACTTTAAACATTTTGTTATATAATATATAGAGACAAGGAAGGTGGTTCAGATGATGAACAATACAAATCCCATATTCTCTAAAGTCCAACGCGATACTAAAGATATTGTTGGTTATGGAGCGTCTTATAGAGGAATCTTACTAAAAACATTTGGTTTATTTGGTGTTTTAATTTTATCTGCAGTGGGTAGTTTATTTTTACTTGCCTCATTTCCGCAGTTATATGTAGGGCTTTTAATTACATCAATAATTATGGCATTTATTTCAGTTGTAGTCGCCTCTAGTTCAACAAGATTGGCACCAACATTTAGTGTAATTTATTCTGTTTGTGAAGGTGTTACTTTAGGGTTGCTATCACTGATTTATGCGGCAGCATTTCCCGGCAGCAATATTATCTTTTTAGCTTTAATAATTACCTTCGGTATTTTTGCGGGAATGTTAATACTCTATTCAACAAAACTGATTGTTGTAACGTCACGCTTTAGAAGAGTCATGTTAGGGATTTCATTTGCTTTACTGGCTACGATGTTGCTGACATTAATTGTTTCATTCTTTGATGGTGGACAATTAAGATTTATGTTGTTTGGTGATGTCAACAGTCCGCTTGTTTTATTTATTGCTTTATTATTAATTTTGTATGGAGCGTTTATGTTGGTGATGTCATTTGATAATGCTAAATTAATTGTTTCATCCGGAGTCGATAAAAAGTATGAATGGCAAGTTGGTCTAGGGCTAATTGTTTCAACTGTCTATATTTATGTACAGGTTTTAAGACTATTAGCAATTTTATTATCAAGAAAAGAATAAAATTATTTAATTTGCAGAGGACATAGTAAATAAGTTAAGTTATTTTAGAGAGACCATGGTTGGTGAAAATGGTTATAAACACTTGTTGAATTCACCCTTGAAGCGATGCTAATCACATCCGTAGATGCTGCGTTAAAGCGAATAGTGCTAGTTTAAACTAGAACTAAGGTGGTACCGCGGTAACTCGCCCTTAGTTTCATTCTAAGGGCTATTTATTTTTTTAAGGAGAATTGGAATGAGAGAAAGACTAACAAAACTCTTAGCTGAGATTAAAGAAAAGCTTGAAACAATCGAAGATCAAAACAGTCTTAATGTTTTACGGAGTTATGCTTTAGGTAGAAAAAGCGAAATTACAAATTTGATGGCAGCTTTAAAAGATCTTCCCCCTGAGGAAAAACCTTTGATGGGAAAACTAATCAATGAGGCTAAACAAAAACTTGAAGCTTATTTTGAAACCAAAAAAGCAAATTTACAAGCGAAAGTGCTGCAAGAAAAGCTTGCAAAAGAAGCTGTTGATGTGACTCTCCCTGGAGTTGAGTTTTCAAGTGGCTCAAACCATATTTTAAAAACAGTCATTGAAGATTTTGAAAACTTTTTTATTGGTCAAGGTTATTCAATTAAAGAAGGTCCTGATGTTGAGTTAGATTATTATAATTTTGAGATGTTAAACATTGCTAAAGATCATCCCGCAAGGGCGATGCATGACACATTTTATGTAGATGCTAAAAGATTGCTTCGCTCTCATACATCGCCAGTTCAAGCCCGAACAATGCTGGAATCTGCTGGCAAACCGATTAAAATTATTTGTCCAGGGAAAACATATCGTCGCGATGAAGATGATCAATATCACAGTCATCAGTTTATGCAAATTGAGGGACTTGTAATAGATGAAGATATAACAATGGCAGACTTAAAAGGAACTCTTCTTTCATTTATAAAATATTATTTTGGGGAAGATAAAGAAATTCGTTTAAGGCCATCTTATTTCCCTTTCACTGAACCTTCAGTCGAAGTTGATATTTTTGATGGCGAAAAATATGTTGAGATTTTAGGAGCAGGGATGGTTCATCCCAATGTCCTTAAAATGGGTGGATATGACCCAGATAAAGTTCAAGGGTTCGCCTTTGGAATTGGTTTAGAAAGAATTGCGATGTTAAAATATGAAATTGATGATATTAGACATTTTTATACTAATGATGTCCGCTTTTTAAATCAGTTTAAGGGAGGAAAAAGATAATGAAGATTTCAACAAACATGTTAAGTCGTTATTTTAAAAGACCTTTAACTGCTGAGCAACTTTTTAAAATCACTAATGAGTATATTACCGAAGTTGAGTCGCTTACCCCTCTATTAGAAGTCGATAATTTAGTTGTTGGTTATGTAAAGAGTGTAGAAAGACATCAGAATGCTGAGAAACTTTTTGTTTGCCAAGTTGATGTTGGTGAAAATACAGTTGAACAAATTGTTTGTGGTGCTGATAATGTTAGAGCTGGGCAGTATGTGTGTGTAGCAAAAGTAGGCGCTGTCTTACCAGGAGATTTCGAAATTAAAGCAGTTCAGATAAGAGGAGTCCAATCTAATGGAATGATTTGTTCACTTGAAGAATTAGGCTTTGATGAAAAGCTAGTTGATTCCCGTTATCAAGGTGGGATTTATTATTTTGATGAACCGAAAGAAATCGGTAGTGATGCAGTAAAGGCCCTAAATTTAGCGCAATTTTCATTGGAATTAGATTTAACTCCAAATAGAACTGATCTTTTAAGTGTTTTAGGATTTGCTTATGATTTAGGAGCAGCAGTTAATGAAAAAGTAACCGCAATTGAGCCAGAGGTAATTGAGTTAGGCCCAGAAAACCCCTTAAAGGTAATAATTGAAGATCAAGGTTGTTTAAGATATTATGCTCGTTATTTAGATAATATAAAAGTTAAGCCATCACCGATGTGGCTTCAAGCAGATTTAATTGCTTCAGGAATTAGACCGATTAACAATGTTGTGGATGTGACAAACTACGTTCTTTTAGAACTTGGAACACCCCTTCATGCCTTTGATGCTGATAAATTTGCAACTGATCAAATCGTCGTTAGAAAAGCAAAAGATTTAGAAGAAGTCATTACATTAGATGAACAAATTAGAATTTTAAAAACTGATGATATTGTAATAACAAATGGTAATAAAACAACCGCAATTGGTGGAGTGATGGGGCTTTTAAACACCGCAGTTGACAGTAAAACAACAAAAATTATTTTAGAAGCTGCGACTTTTGATTCAACAAGAATTAGACAAACATCACGGAGACTAGACTTGGTGAGCGATTCAAGCATTAGATTTGAACGTGGTATCGATGAATTAAGGGTAAGAACAGCGATAAATAGAGCTGCCGAACTTTTAGTCCAAGTTGCTGATGCTAGAGTATACAAAACAATTAAATTTGCTGGTCAACCGTTTGATAGACCAACAATAATTAGCTTAACTGCTAAAGAAGTTAATAAATATTTGGGCACAGAACTTGAAAAAACTGAGTTAAAGTCAATCTTAAAGCGCTTAAACATTATTGAAGCGAAACCGGATAGTTATTTAATTCCAAGTTATCGCAACGATGTTAAAATTAAAGCCGATTTAATCGAAGAGGTTGCGAGAATTTATGGCTATAATAATATTCCTACTACTTTACCTAAGAATGCTGAGATCGGCGGTTATACTAACAAACAACTTTTTATTAAACAAATTCGCAAGCAATTAAAATATTTAGGTTTTAATGAAGCAATAAACTACAGTTTAACTGTTGCAGATAATCTCAATCTTTATCAAGACAGTTCGCAGGAAAAAGTTAAATTAGTCAATCCACTTCGAGATGACCGAGTTTGTTTAAGACAGAGTTTAATAAATGGTCTCGTTGATAATGTAAAATATCATTTGTCGCGGCAACATGATAACTTAAAGTTTTTTGAAGTGGGAAGTGTTTATTATCGAGATTATGAACCGACTCAACTCGCAGCAATTATAAATGGAAAATTTATTGATGGCGCTTTTACACAAAATGATTTAACAACTGACTTTTATTTAATTAAAGGAATTTTAGAAAACATCTTTAAACTCTACGAAATTAATGTTAAATTTATTAAAGTAACAAAAGTTAAAGGTTTTCATCCTGGTATTGCGGCAAAAATTTTACTCAATGATGAAAAAATTGGCTTTATTGGCAAAATCCATCCAGCTATTTTGATTGATAGTTATGCCTTTGAAGTTGATTTAGATAAAATGTTTAATCAAATCGAACCGCAAGCTGATTTTAAGACAATTAGTAGATTTCCAAGTATTTCACGTGATCTTGCGGTTGTAATAGATAAAAACATTTCAGCTGGTAAAATTATTGAATTACTTAAACAAACAACAAGAAAATATTTAACTTCAATTAAAGTATTTGACCGCTATGAAGATGTTAAACTCGGCGAAGATAAAATTTCATTAGCATTTCGGTTAACATTTAATGCAAAAGATCGAACATTGGAAACTAATGATGTTGATAAGTTAATGAAAAGTGTTGTTTTCCGATTAGAAAAAGAATTAAAAGCTGAGATAAGACAATAACAAAAAGGGCCTAGCCCCTTTTTTCTTTTGGATGTTAAAAAAAATATAGTATAATATTTATGGTGATCTAATGAAGAGTATTTATGATTTAACTTTTACTGATCTTGAGAATTTTTTTCTCACAAACTCTGAAAAAAAATATCGTGCTAGACAAGTATTTGATTGGCTGTACAAAAAAAACATAGAATCGTTTGAGCTGATGAGCAATTTAAATGACTCAAGTTTAACGTTATTGACAAATAATTTTTATTTTCCACGCTTAAAAAAAGTTAAACAATTAGCAAGCTTTGATGGAACAGTTAAATATTTGTATCAACTTGCAGATGGCAACTTAATTGAGAGTGTCATCATGAGGCATAATTACGGCAATTCTATTTGCATAACAACCCAAGTTGGCTGTAATATGGGATGTAAGTTTTGTGCATCAGGAGTTATTAAAAAAGTTCGCAATTTAACTGCAGGCGAAATGCTTAGTCAAATTATCGAAAGTCAAAAATATTTTAAAGATCGAATCAGCCATGTCATAGTGATGGGAATTGGTGAACCTTTTGATAATTATGACAATCTAATCAGTTTTTTGACTAATGTCAATGATTATCGAGCTTTAGAAATTGGTGCACGTCACATAACTGTTTCAACGTGTGGTATTGTTCCTAAAATTAAAGAGTTTGCTGATGAGAAATTGCAAATTAATTTGGCAATAAGCCTTCACGCTCCAACAGATGAAATTAGAAATAAAATCATGCCTATCAATAAGAAATATCCGATTTCAGAGCTTATTGAAGCGATAAAATATTATCTTTCAAAAACTAATCGACGTGTCACGATTGAGTATTTAATGTTAAAAGATTTAAACGATCAAAAACAACATGCCCAAAAGTTAGCAGAGCTTTTAAAAGGCCTAAATGTATATGTTAATTTAATACCATATAACGAGGTTTATGAAGCCCCATATAAAAGGAGTGATGAAACTTTAATGAATGAGTTTTTTCAAGTTTTAAAGCAAAATAAAATTAATGCGACTTTAAGAAAAGAGCAAGGTCACGACATTGATGCTGCTTGTGGACAGTTAAGAAGTCAAGTTATTAAAAAAGGAGCAACTTTTTGAGAAAAGGAAGAATTATCAAATTAGTTGGTGGACTTTACACTATTAAAGACCTAATAACTGGCAAAACATACAATTCTAAAGCTAGTGGCAAATTAAGGTATGTAAGGGTAGATGAACACTCAAGTTTTAATGTTCCAGTTACTTCGCGGACAAAAAAAGAGGTTCAAACTATTCAAATCAGTCCTAAAGTTGGTGATTTTGTTCTCTATGATTATGCTGATGACAACAAACCAATTCAGGAGGTTTTACCACGGATAAATGAACTCGATCGTCCTGACGTTGCAAATGTCGATCAAATACTTTTAATTTTTTCAACTGTTCTACCCAGTTTTAACTATAATCTTCTAGATCAGTTTCTTGTCTTAACTGAAAGGGCAGGAATCAAACCAGCGATTGTAATTTCTAAAATTGATTTAATTGCGAAAGAGCAATTGAAAAAATTACAAGAAGAACTAATCTATTATGAAAAAATTGGTTATAGTGTTTATTATATTAATAGTCATCAAAAGATTGGCTTTGATGTTTTAAAAGGTATCTTTAAAGATAAAGTAACCGTTCTTGCGGGTCAAACTGGGGTTGGAAAATCTACACTAATAAACGCCTTAATGCCTGAACTAGAACTGCGAACTCAAGAGATAAGTATCGCATTAGGACGCGGCAAACACACAACAAGACATAATGAACTTTTTGAATATGAAGGCGGTTTAATAGCTGATACCCCAGGTTTTTCAAAGTTAGATTTTAATATTCTTGATAAAAGCGAATTAAAACATTATTTTATCGAATTTGATTTATATAAGGATGAATGTCGTTTTAAAAACAATTGTGATCATGTGCATGAGCCTGGTTGCAACGTTAAAGATAATCCGGAAATCTTAAAAACAAGAATTGAAAATTATCATAAATTTTACGAAGAGATAAAAGCGCAAAAGGAGCGATACTAAATGAAAGTTGCGACTTCAATTTTAACTGCAGATTTTAATAATTTAAAAGCCGAAATAGATTCAATAAAAACAACTGATTTCATACATCTAGATGTTATGGATGGACACTTTGTTCCTAACATTTCATTTGGCTATGCTGTATTAAAAAATTTAAGAAAAATTACTAATCTTAAGTTGGACACTCATTTAATGATTGATAACCCTTTAGATTACATTGATGACTTCGCAAAAATTGGCAGTGATTATATAACGGTTCATGTTGAGGCTAATAAGCCTTTAGAAGCAGTTAAACACATAATAAGCAAGGGAATTAAAGCAGGAATATCATTAAAACCAAAGACAAAGCCGGAGGTGTTATTGCCATATTTAAGTTTGGTTGATTTGATTTTAGTGATGACTGTTGAACCAGGATTCGGAGGCCAAAAATTTATGAAAGAGCAAATGGAAAAAGTAAAGTATTTCGCAGAACTAAGGGAAAAACACAACTATAATTACTTAATAGAAATTGATGGCGGCATAAATGAAAAAACAATTTCTCAAGTTCACAATACGGGTGTCGATATAGTGGTGGCAGGTTCTTATATCCTAAATGCTAAAGATCGTTTTCAAGCTATTGAGTCATTGAAATGAAGATAGCAGTTGTAGCATCCGAAGTGCCGTCGGATTTAAGAAAAATAATCGATATTGACAGTTATCTTGTTTATGCATGTGATGGCGCAGTAGAGCCATTATTAAAACAAAAAATCGCTATAGAATTAGCGATTGGAGATTTCGACTCCTTGGAGGATCGGAGCTTATTAGAAGGAATTAAAGTAATTAAATTAAATGAAGTTAAAGATTATTCTGATACATATTTCGCACTTCAAAAAGCTTATGAGAGTGCTGATGAGGTTATTTTAATTGGTGGGATTAAAGGAGATAGAGCTGATCATTTTATTGCAAATGTAATGTTACTTAAAAAATATCCTGATTTAATAATCATGGATGAAACGAATATAATTAAGCTTTTAACCAAAGGAACTTATCCGATTAAAAAGGGAGGTTTTACTTACTTATCTATCTTCCCTCTTGAAGATATAAAAATAACTTTAACTGGTGTTTTATATCCGCTAATTGAAGAGGAACTTTCAAGCTATGATGTCTTAGGATTATCAAATGTGATTAAGCCTAAATATGCGACATTACACCTTCACAGAGGGACAATACTGTTGATTCAATCAAAGGAAAAATAAAAAAGGCCTAATGCCTTTTTTTCTTTTTAAGCTCGATTTAAGTTGCCTTTTTTAAGTGCTCTTGCAGAGACTTTTACTCGTTTTACTTTACCATTTTCATCGATGATTTTAACAGTTTGTAAATTAGCCTTCCACTGTCTTCTATTAGCATTTAAGGCATGACTTCTTTTGTTGCCAAAAGTAGTTGTTTTTCCTGTTACATAACATTTAGCCATAATTTCACTCCTTCACGCTATAACATATTAACACACAACAGTTTTCTTTGCAAGAACAAACAATATAAATCTTAAAAGTAGCAAAAAATTCAAATTACTTTAATATTGTATTTTTGCCACATTTTCTTTAAAAATCGTGATTTTACACATAATCTAAACGAAAAACGGTTAAAATTGCCTTGGAAACGATCTTGTCGCATGAAATGTTGATTTTTTTTTAGAAGTAGAGTAATATAAATATGCTAATACTAGAACTTATTAAACATCTATCATTTATTAATTACAATTTGCAAAAAAAACTAACATTTGAAACTATTTTAAACTACATAAAAACTTAATCAACTGAAAAATGTTTGTTTTTTGCGTATTCGGAGGAAAACTTATGTCTAAAACTCTAAGCGGAACGTTATTTAAAAAAATGGTAACTAACGGCGCTATCAATTTAAAAAACAATCATCACGAAATTAATCTTTTAAATGTATTTCCAGTGCCAGATGGGGATACAGGTACAAATATGCATATGACTATCATGGCTGGCGTTAATGAAATCTTAAATTCACAAAGCAAATCCATCGTAGATGTGTCAAAAATTTTATCAAGAGGCTGCTTAATGGGCGCAAGAGGGAACTCGGGCGTTATTTTGTCGCAGTTTTTTAGAGGTGTCTACTCAGAGATTGCTCAGAGCAAAAATGGAAGTGCGACAGTAGATGAGTTTATTGCCTCCTTAGTTGCGGGGTCACAAATGGCATATAAGGCCGTCATGACGCCAGTTGAGGGGACTATCTTAACAGTCGTTAGAGAGGCTGCTGATGCGGTTTTAAGAAAACGAAACGAGATAGAAACTATCGAAGATGTTTTAACTATTTACTTAGATCAAGCAAATGAAACTTTAGAAAACACACCTGAATTATTGCCAGTTTTAAAAGAAGCTGGAGTCGTTGATTCTGGTGGCGCTGGCTTTATTAAAATTATTGAAGGGATGCTGTTAGCAATTCAAGGCGATATGATTTCAGCTGATGCAGAAATCCCGATTCACGCGGTATCAAGCCCTGAACCCATGATTCACGATATTGAAACTGCCGACATTAAATTTGGTTATTGTACAGAATTTATTGTCAAACTTGAAGATCAAGGTAACTTTAATTCTGAGAATTTAAAAAATATTTTAAATAATATGGGAGATTCTCTAGTTTTAGTGCAAGACGATGAGCTTTTAAAGGTTCATATCCACACTAATCAACCTGGAGTGGTTTTAACTCTTGGCCAAAAATATGGTGAACTGCAGACAATGAAAATTGATAACATGCGCCTGCAATATTCTGATATATTGGATTCGTTTACTAACGAAAATATGCACTCTGAATTAGTTGAAGAGCCTAGTAGCGAGTATTTTCAGTCCGTGAATTATACACGTCAAAAATTTTCTGTAATTGCAGTGGCTTCAGGCGTAGGAATTAAACATGCCTTTAAAGAGTTAGGCGTTGATTATATTGTTGATGGTGGACAAACAATGAATCCACCTACAGAAGACTTTGTTAAAGCAATTAAAGCAGTTAATGCTGATAATGTAATTATTTTACCTAACAATAAAAATATTATTTTAACGGCGGAGCAGACATTAGATATCTGCGAGAACACAAATATTCGTGTTTTACAAACAAAATCTATAGCTCAAGGCTATGCAGCGATGATGGTTTTCGACAACAATAATTCTTTAGATGATAATGTGGAAGCGATGTGTGAAGTTTCTGATTCAGTTAAAATGGGAGAATTGACCTATTCGATTAGAGATACAGAACTCAATGGCGTTAAAATCAAAAAAGGAGATTATATCGGAATTACGGACGGCGATATCGCAGTCTCTACCGCTGAGCGTTTTGAAGGGATTAAACAATTGGCAGATCAAGTTATTTGTGATGAATGTGAAATTGTTACAGTCTTTTACGGAAAAGAAGTACCTTTAGAAGAAGCATTAGCCCTTAAAGACTATATTGAGAAATCTAATCCTGATTTAGAAGTCGAGCTTATCGATGGGCAACAAGATGTTTATGATTATATTATTTCTGCAGAATAAAATTTTAGAGGCTTCGGCCTCTTTTTTTAACGTTTGGCATTCGAAGTTCTAAGATTGATTATTATTGTAAATTATTTTTAATTTGTTATAATGATAATGAAAAAGCGGAGGTGGCGGAACTGGTAGACGCGTATGGTTGAGGGCCATATGACTTTAGGTCGTGAGGGTTCAAGTCCCTTTCTCTGCACCATTTAGAATAGGTTTGATGCCTTTGTATCAACCTTTTTTCTTTTTAATAGAGGTCAAGCCTTTTTTGAGTATTTTTTAAGAGAGGAGTTTGGTTTATTTAACTAAATAATATATAATTAAGGTAGATAAAATAAACGAGCAGGAGATAATAATGAAAAAAATTAAAATTAATATGTACGCTGGCGGTTTAAACATTAAAGGTCAGGGCGTAGGTAGTGCTTTTTATGAGCAAACTGACTTAGTGAAGGAAATTCCTGAGTTTGAAGTTACAATCAATAAAAGAGGTAAAAATAAGTTTGATATTAGACATATTCATACTATAAATCCTCAATTCTTTTTTGTCCAAAATAAAAAGCGAATTAATGTCTGCTATGTCCATTTTGTTCCTGAGATTGATGATGGTTCACTGAAAATGAACAAATTGTTTTTTTCGCTGTATAAACGTTATGTTTTAAGGTTTTATCGGAAAGCGGATGAGGTTGTTGTAGTAAATCCTTATTTTATTAAAGATTTGCTTGCGATTGGAATTCCAGAGGAAAGAATTACTTATATTCCAAACTTTGTTTCAAGGGAAACATTTTATCCGATGCCGAAAAAAGAAATTAATGAATTAAAAGAAAAATATGGTTTTAAAAAAGATGACTTTGTTGTCTTAGGTGTCGGCCAAACTCAAACTAGAAAAGGAATTATTGACTTCTGCAAAGTTGCTGAGAAAAATCCAGACATGAAATTCATTTGGGCGGGAGGATTTTCATTTGGTAAAATAACAGCTGGTTATGAAGAAATTAAAAAACTGATGGACAACCCACCAAAGAACATGGAGTTTTTGGGAATTGTTGACCGCGATGAAATGAATGGTTTATATAATTTAAGTGATCTATTATTTTTGCCGAGTTATCAAGAGCTTTTCCCGATGACACTTCTTGAGTGTATCAATACTAAAACCCCATTTGTTGTCAGAGATTTAGACCTCTATAAAGATATTTTCTTGTCAGACTATCTTGTTGGTAATGATAATGAAGAGTTTACTAAATTACTGAGAAAATTAAAAGATGATTCGGAGTTTAAAAAACTAGGAATTAAGTATTCAGTTGAGATTGCGAAGTTTTATTCCAAAGAACATGTTAAAAATTTATGGAAAGAATATTATGAGAGAATTTATCAAAAACATTATCATAAAACCTTAGATTATAAAAAATCTAAAAAGAAATAAAGAGCCTAACAAGGGCTTTTTGTTTTATATACAGGGGAATAATGATGGTGTTACTTAAAAACAGTTTTATTTTTCAACGATTAATTGTTATAATGAATTGTAAGCGCTTTTATTTAACAAAAAACTTAAAAGAAAGAAGGTAAACTTGATGGACAAATTTAAAGAAATGAAGAAGTTTGGTCATGAGCAGTTAGTCTTTATTCATGATAAGACCTCCGGTTTAAAAGGAGTTATTTGTATTCATGACACGACTTTAGGACCCGCTTTAGGTGGGACAAGAATATGGGATTATAAAAATGAAGATGAAGCAGTTTATGATGTGATGAGACTTGCCCGTGGGATGACATATAAAAATTCTGCAGCAGGTCTTAATTTAGGTGGAGGCAAGGCAGTTATAATTGGGGATGCAAGTAAAATTAAATCTGAAACGTTATTCCGAGCATTTGGACGTTATGTTCAAAGCCTAAATGGCAGATATATTACAGCAGAAGATGTTAACACTACAACAAAGGATATGGATTTTGTAAAGATGGAAACAGATTTTGTTGTTGGTTTGGAAGGGAAATCTGGCGATCCTTCGCCAATAACAGCACTTGGAGCGTTTCATGGTATTAGAGCCACTCTTCAATATAAGTTTAAAAACGAGGAAATTGGAAAATATAGTTATGCGATTCAAGGTGTTGGTAAGACTGGATTTTATTTGATGGATTATTTAATTGAAGCAGGAGCTAAAAAGATTTATTTCACAGATATTAACAAAACTAAAGTTGCAGCAGTTAAAACAAAATATCCCGATGCTATTTACGTTGAACCCGATGCTATCTATAGTCAAGATGTTGATGTATTTGTTCCCTGTGCTTTAGGAGGTATCCTCAACGATAAAACAATTCCGCTTTTAAAGGCTAAAGCTGTTGCTGGAGTTGCTAACAATGTTTTGGAAGATGAAATAGCACATAGTAAGCTCTTAAAAGAAAGAAAAATCTTATATGCACCAGATTTTGTAATAAATGCTGGCGGGGTTATCAATGTCTATCATGAACTTCATGGTTACAATAAAGAAAATGTTTTAAATGATATTAAAAAGATTTATGATCGTTTGCTGGAGATTTTTAAAATCTCAGATTTGGAAAATACTGATACGCAAAGTGCGGCTAATATTTTTGCTGAACAAAGAATTAAACAAATCCATAATGTAAGGGGCAATTACATAATTAAATGAAAAAGCAAATTACAGTAATTTCAGGCCATTACGGAAGTGGGAAGTCAGAGATAGCGGTTAATCTTGCGATTCAAAAAAAGGCTGATATCATTATAGATTTGGATATTGTTAATCCTTATTTTCGAACTAGAGAAGCAGAAGAAGTATTAAAAACTCATAATATTGAAGTTGTCTCATCACCACTTGAAAAGGGGAAACACGCGGATTTGCCCTATCTTTCTGCGCGGATGTATGCCCCGTTTTATAATGAATCGTTAAAAGCTATTTATGATTTAGGCGGTGATGGTGTTGGCGCGAAAGTCTTTCGCCAATTTGAAGATTTCGATACTAGTTCAATCGATCATTTTGTAGTAATTAATATATTTCGCGAGTTAACTTCTTCAAAGACTAAAATTGTTGCGATGATTAACCAAATAGAAGCTAATTCTGGAATTAAAGTTACAGGTTTAATTAATAATACTAACCTCTTACGAGAAACTGCTTTTGAAGATGTTTTAAAGGGTCAAGAAATTATTAGAGAAGTCAGTAGAGAATTAAAGTTAAAAATTGTTTACACAACACTATTAGACCAAATAAAAGTTGATGTAAACTTATTAGAAGGAGAAGTAATTCCTTTGAAATTATATTTAAGAAAAACATGGCTATAAAGGAGGAAAATACGTGGCATTAGGAAAAATTAGTTTTGATTATGAACTGTGCAAAGGTTGTAATCTTTGTGTAATCTATTGTCCAGTAAAAATCTTGGAATTGGATAAAACACGGACAAACTCAAAAGGTTATAACATTGTTAGAATGATAGATCCAGACAAATGTATCGGTTGCGCTTTTTGTGCGTTGATGTGTCCTGATTCTGTTATTACAGTTTATCGAGGTGGTAAAAAATGAAAAAAGTTTTAATGAAAGGCAATGAGGCGATTGCTCTAGCGGCAATTAAAGGTGGTTGTGAAGCGTTTTTTGGTTATCCAATTACACCTCAAAATGAATTGCCTGAATATTTAGCAAAATATATGAGAGCTAACAATAAAGTTTTTTTACAAGCGGAAAGCGAAGTAGCTGCGATCAATATGGTCTACGGAGCAAGTGCTGCTGGAAAAAGAGTTTTAACTAGTTCTTCAAGCCCGGGAATCGCTTTAAAACAAGAAGGGATTTCCTACTTAGTTGGTTCTGAGTTACCTTCAGTAATAATTAATGTTATGCGAGCAGGTCCAGGTCTAGGTGGCATTCAACCCGCCCAATCCGACTATAATCAAATTACTCGCGGTGGCGGCAACGGTGATTATCATATTTTAGCTTATGCACCAGAAAACTTACAAGAAACGGTTGATCTAGTTCAAAAAGCTTTTCTGAAAGCGGATTATTACCGCAATCCAGTAATTGTTGCCGTAGATGGTCTTATTGGTCAGATGATGGAGCCAGTTACTATTAGTGAGTCAGTAGTTGAGCCAATAGAAAAACCATGGGCTGCAGATGGGAAAAAAGGTGGCGAGAAACGAGTTGTTAACTCCTTATATTTAGATCCTTATGAATTAGAAAAACACAACTTAAGATTAAATGAAAAGTATCAAGAAATGAAAGAAAAAGAAACACTTTATGAACAGATTGATTGCGAAGATGCAGAGATTATTTTAGTCGCTTATGGCACAATGGCAAGAATTTGCCGTTCAGCAATTGAATTGTTAAGAGAAGAAAACATTAAAGCAGGTCTCATTAGACCGATAACATTATGGCCATTTCCATTTCAAGCGTTTCAAGAAATTTCACCAACTGTTAAAGGCTTTTTAACTTGTGAGATGAGTTTAGGCCAAATGGTTGATGATGTCAGCCATGCAGTTTCAGGTAAAATACCAGTAGCATTTTATGGCCGCTCTGGTGGTGTTGTCCCAGAACCTATTGAAATAGTAACGGCTGCCAAGAAGTTGTTAAGTGAGGTGGAATTATGAAAATAGTCTATCAAAAAACAAAAGGACTTACTGATTATCAACTCTCGTATTGTCCTGGTTGTACTCATGGAATTATTCATAAACTAGTAGCAGAAGTTATGGAAGAGATGAACCTTTTAGATAAAGCGGTTGGAATTGCTAGCGTTGGTTGTTCGGTTACTAGTTATTTTTACTTTGATTGTGATATGGTGCAAGCTGCCCATGGTCGAGCTTGTGCTGTGGCAACTGGAATCAAAAGAACTAACCCGGAAAATTTCGTTTTCACTTATCAAGGTGATGGCGATCTTGCAAGTATTGGGATTGCTGAGACAATTCATGCTGCTAATAGGGCTGAAAATATTACAGTGATTTTTATTAACAACAGTGTTTTTGGCATGACTGGTGGCCAGATGGCACCAACGACGTTATTGGGTCAAAAAACTACAACCTCGCCGGAGGGAAGAAATGTAAAGGATCATGGCAATCCAATTAAAATCGCAGAGATGTTTGCGACAATTGAAGGTGTTGCCTATTTAGAGAGACTGACTGTCGGAAGCCCACAAAAGGTGAGGCGAGCTAAACGTTCGATTAGAAAAGCTTTTGAATACCAAATGGCGAATAAAGGTTTTACAATGCTTGAGTTTTTGTCAACTTGTCCAGTTAATTGGGGAATGACTCCACATGACGCAATAATGTGGGTCGAAGAAGAGACAACTAAAACATATCCACTTAAAGTATTTAAAGATATCGGTGATCAAAATGAATAAGACAAAACAAATAACAATCGCAGGTTTTGGCGGTCAAGGAGTGATGTTTTTAGGTCAAATGTTAGCTCATCTAGGCAATGAAGCAGGCTTAAATAGTCTTTGGTATCCTTCATATGGACCTGAGACAAGAGGCGGAACAGCTAATTGTGCTGTTACACTTTCAGATAAAAAGATTAACTCACCAATCTTTTCAGAAGCCAATACTTTATTTATTTTAAACAAACCATCGCTAGATAAATTTATTGATAAAGTCTATTCAGGTGGTACCATTTTGTATAATTCATCTTTAATAAAAGAAGAAGTAATTAAAAAAGATGTCAATGTTTATCCGCTTCCAATCAATGATTTAGCAACCGAATTAGGCAATATTAGAGTTGCTAATATGATTATGTTTGGAGCTTATTTAGAGCTTAACCAAGACTTTTCTGATAAATTAGTAGAAAAGGTCTTAATTTCAATACTGGGAGAAGGTAAAAAAGATTTAGTTAAGATTAACTTAGAAGCGATTGCATTGGGTAAAGAGTTTATTAGAGAAATGAAAGGATAACAATGAGAGATTTTAATCAATTAATTAGTAAAAGTAAAAACTTAAAAAGAAAACGAATTGTAGTAGCTAGTGCAAATGATCTTTCGACTTTAAAAGCACTAGAAAAAGCGAGCGAAATAATTCCTTTAGAGATAACTTTAATTGATAATCAAAAAGAATTAAAAGCGACTATTGAGACCGCAAGAATCAATTTAACAGATTATCAAATTATTGATTTAGCTGCTAAAACTGAAATAGCTGAAAAAGCGGTTTATTTAATTAAAACGAACAAAGCCGATATTTTAATGAAAGGCTTAATTGAAACTAACACTCTTTTAAAGGCGGTTGTCAATAAAGAAAAGGGGATTAGAAAAGAAAAACTTCTCTCACACATTAGTTTGTTTTCATTCCCTCGCAGTCAAAAAATTATTTATGCAAGTGATTGCGCTATGAATATTGAACCGACAGTTGACCAAAAGATAGCGATTATTGATAATCTCTTATTGTTAGTAAAAAAACTGGGAGTAATCAATCCAAAAGTGGCATTAATCTCAGCTGTTGAAAAGCCCAATCCTAAAATAGTTTCTTCGACAGATGCGATTTTAATTAAAGAACATTATGATGCCATAAACAATAAAGATTTTCTTGTTGATGGGCCGTTCGCAATTGATAATGTTGTTTCTAAGGAAGCAGCGTTAAAGAAAAGTATTACAAGCGAAATAAAAGGTGATGCTGATGCATTGATTTTTCCTAATATTGATAGCGGTAATGTCTTTTATAAAACAGCAATCTATCTCTCAAGAGCGACCGCAGCTGGTATTGTTTTAGGAGCTCAAGCACCGATAGTTTTAACTAGTAGAGCAGATTCAGTTATTAACAAATTTTATTCAATTTTATTAGCAGGAGTGTATTGTGATGAAAACTAGAATATTGGCGATTAATTTAGGGTCAACGTCGACAAAAATAGCGGTTTACGAAAATGAAAATTTATATTTAGAAAAGGTCTTTCGGCATGATGCAGATGAAATTTTACAATTTGAAAATTCAATTGCGCAAAAAAAATACCGTAAAGATCATATTCTTAATTTTGTTAAAGAAAATAATTATTCTTTAGCTTCAATTGATATTTTTGTCGGCAGAGGAGGACTTATTAAACCTGTAGAAGGTGGAACATATTTAGTCAATGAAAAAATGATTCAAGATTTAACTAGTATGAAATATGGCGATCACGTCTGTAATTTAGGAGCGATTTTAGCTTATGAATTTGCTCAGGAATATAATAAAGTTGCCTATACTGTTAATCCTGTTGTCATTGATGAGTTAAGTGATTTAGCCCGGATTAGCGGTTTTAAAGGAATAGAAAGAAAAAGCGTCTTTCATGCTTTAAATCAAAAAGCGATTGCCAAAAGATATGCAAAAGATGTGAAAAAGTCTTATGAAGAACTTAATTTAATTGTCGTTCATATGGGAGGCGGCATCTCACTTGGTCTTCATCAAAAGGGAAGAGTTGTTGATGTCAATGATGCTTTAGGTGGCGAAGGTCCTTTTTCACCTGAAAGGGCGGGAACATTGCCGCTTTTTAGTGTAATCGATCTCTGCTGTAAAGGTGAGTATCAAACAAAACAAAAGCTCAAACAAAGTTTGGTTAGAAAAGGAGGTTTATATTCCTATTTAAATACTTCCTCAGGAGTAGAGATAAGTCGAAGAATTGAGCAAGGCGACAAAGAAGCGAAACTTTATTTTGAGGCAATGGCTTATCAAATTATCAAAAATATTGGCGCGTTATATTTTGCCGCAAAAGGAGAAGTTGACGCAATCATCTTTACCGGAGGATTAAGCTATCAATCATTACTAATCGAAATGCTTAAGGAAAAGCTTTTTAAAGGCTTAAATGTAGCTGTTTATCCAGGCGAAGACGAACTTTCAGCGCTCGCACTTGGAGTGGTTAGTATTCTAAAAAAGGAAGAAAAAGTTAAACATTATAAATAAAAAGACTAAGAGGATCACTCTCAATCTTAGTATACAAAAAAAGATTTCCCGCAAAAGGAAATCTTTTTTATTATTATGATACTTTACGTCTCTGTTTAATAATTAGAAAGCCACCTACTCCGGCCAATGCGACAGCTCCAACAATGATTCCACTTATTAGAAAATAAAGTTTTAATTTGTTGTTTGCTGGTTTAGTTTCTAAAGTTGAATAAAGACTTGCAAAATCAACTGTTTTTCTACTCTGGTCATAGATGACATCTGCTGTTTTTTCAACTAAGACAACCGTTGAGTTTTGGAAAACATCAACTGGGAATCCTTTTGAATATTCAAGTAAACCATAAGGACTTGCTTCACCTCTTGCATTAGCGAATAAGTAGTATGTCTTGTTGGGGTCTGGTTGATAACGATAAGTTGTATTAGATGTGTGAATAACTATAACTTCACCTTGAGAGTCAATGCCTTTAATTTTATAAATAATATAGTTAGGATTGGTGTTGAGTAGTTCAAGACGGTATCTAACCTCATTTGCAGAAGCCATTCTAAAGTGATTGAAAAGTCTTCTAATTGAGATTAAACCGCGATAATATTCAAAAGTGTTTAAGTTAGTTATTTTATCATTGTAGTTGAGTTGGTTAACACTGTCCGGTAAGTTGTATGAGTTACCGGCTAAACCATCTTGAACTCGATGATCTCCAGAATAAGGAACTCCAGAAACAACTTCTTTACTCTTAAGTATTTCTGCACCATATTGGATAAAAGGAATTCCTTGGCTTAAAATTGTAATCGCATTGGCAAGTTCACTATATTTATTAAGTGTTTCAGCTCTCGCTCCCTTAAGGAAAAAATAATCTCTTATAGTTTCGTCATCATGAGAAGAAACATAGTTAATTAAGCGGTAAGGCTCTTTATGGTAGCTTTGGGTGCCATCGTCTGCATTAGCACCTGTTATCTCTGCCGCACCAACAATTCCATATCGAACAGCTTTACTTATTTTTTGATCGAAGTTGTTAGTTAGGGTAAAACCTTTAATTGCATCTCTTGAATTATCATTAAAAGAAGCGATATAATTTAAATTTTTCATATTGTTTTTGTTGGCTTGTTGACTACCTGAAAGCGGTGTTGAACCAACTACCCAAGGCTCACCATAAATAATTATTGTTGGATCAACCTCATCTAAAGCGCTTCTAATTTCATTCATAGTTTCGATATCATGAAGTCCCATTAAATCAAAGCGAAAGCCGGAAATATTATATTCTTTAGCCCAAAATAACACTGAATCAATCATATATTTGCGCATCATATAACGTTCACTCACTGTTTCATTTCCAGTTCCACTACCGTTAGAATAAGTTCCATCATTATTCATCCGGTAAAAGTAGTCCGGAGCTTGGACTTGAAAGGGCGAGCCATCAACTGCATAAGTGTGGTTGTAAACAACATCCATAATAACTCTAATTCCCTTTTCATGAAAAGCTTGAATTAGTTGTTTAAGCTCATTTACTCTTATGCCGCCATCAAAGGGATTTGTCGCAAATGAACCTTCAGGAGCGTTAAAGTTTTTTGGCATATAGCCCCAATCATAGCCGTTATCTTTAACATATTTTGGGTCGCTCATCTTAGTTTCATCGATTGCTCCATTGTCCATAATTGGGAGGAGGTGAACAGCATTTATTCCCAGCTCAACAATGTGATCTAAACCAGTTTTTACAGTAATACCATCTTTTGTATAAGTGGTACCACTTTGAGCAAGTCCTAAAAAGGTTCCTGCAAGCTCACTATTGCCACCCCAAGTAGAATGAGTGGTTAAGTCTCTAACGTGGGTTTCATAAATAATATAATCGGTATGATTTTTAATTGTTTTAGGTTTTAAGTCACCACGCCAATTATTAGGATTTAAGCGAGCAAAATCGACCACCATCGCCCGGTCTCCATTAGCGCCAGTAGAATAAGCATAAGGATCGACAAACTCAAAGGCTTGATTGTTAGTTGTATTAGTAAATGTATAGTACTTTCCGTGAAGATCTCCATTGACCGTTATCTCAAAAATACCGCGATCAAGCTTATTCATAGCGACGCTTTCATAAGGATTATTTTCAATCGAAGCTTTTCCCTCGTTATCATAAGCCCGGTGCCCTTGGTGATAGAGGTTTAGACTTATTGAATCAGCGGTTGGACTCCAAACTTTAAAGATTGTTTTTTCTTTTGTATATTCAGCTCCTAAAGTACCATCATAGGTAAAATTATCAATAAAAATTTCTGAATCATAAAGGTTTTTAAGCGAGATTGAAGTATTTCTCTTGCCATCATCAAACTCAATTTCAAGAGCATATTTTTTCTTAAGATCGACATCGCTTAAAGTGATTTTAAAGTCTTTGCTTGTAGGAACGCCTGTTTTAATTTCAGCGCCATCTTGAAAAACTTTATAATTAAGAGGTGTAGTAGTCCCTTTAACTAAAACATCTAAATTGTGATCAAAAGCGGCATCTAAAATCCGGTGTTTTGTATCAGCATCAGCATCATCATAATAAATTGTTGTATCACCTTGAACTAAGTAAATATTACAAACTCCACCTGCATCCATGCAGCCACTAATATCAAAAAAGCGATCACCACCAGGTTCTCTCTCTCCGACCCAGTCAGGACCTTGTTTAACAATAATGCCTAATCTTGTTGCGTCAATATATCTAGCATGGGGTTCATTAAAGACATCAATTTTAATACGAAACCAATTTGAATCAGGATCGCGAACAAAAAAGTGATCTTCAACGCCATCACCAGGTGAAGGTTCGTTTTGCCAAATCCAAGCAGTATAAGTTTCATTCAAGTTGTCATAGCGATAATAATTAACATTAATCTCAGCTAGTGGAACTTGAGCATTAATGCTAACTGCACCTACGAAACTTAGCAGAAGGGCAACAACTAGCAAATAAAATTTTTTCATTTTTTTAACTCCTCATCTCTTAACTATGTTATTCTATTATTACTTTATAATAGAGACCACTATTTGTAAAGTAAAACAGACATTTAACCGTTTCCATATTTGAAAGCGCTTTACTGAAGTCGGGCAGTAGTTTAAATAATTTGCACTATTTTAAAAACTCACATCCTTTGATATAATAGAAAAAGAGGGACAAAATGATAAACACTTATGAAATGATCGATTTGACAATTTATTTAAAACCTGCCTTTGACAAATACTTTAAAAATAACTTAGAAGCTTATGCAACAACTAAAAAGGCTAATTATTTTATTTACACTCATTTAGTTGCTGAACTTGAAGCACCATTATTAGCAGAAGAGAGAAGAACTGAAAAACGCAGATTTTATCGTGATAAAAACTTTGATTATGTGATGTTTGTAAACGAAAAAGAATTGCCTCTTATTATTATAAAAAGAAGAAAGGATTACCAGGAATATCATGTTTATTTAGACCAAAACAGACAAAAGGCATTGCCGGGAATTGAATATACAATTTATCAAATGATATTCATGGAAATCGCTTTAGAACGCGCATTCTTGCCGCTCCATGCGAGCGCTTTTGTCTATAAAAATAAAGCCATTTTAGTGAGCGGTCCTTCCGGAACCGGAAAAAGCACGCTTTCTAGAAGAATGAACCGACTTTATGAACTAATAATTTTAAATGATGATAAACCTCTTCTGAGATTAGAGGGAGATAAAATCATGGTTTATAGCAGTCCTTTTTCAGGCAAGGAAGCTTTAAATAATAACCTTGTTTGTCCGCTGGGGAAGATTGTCTTTATCGCTCAAGGAAAAGAAAATAAATTTTCAAAACTCTCAAGTAAAGAAGCAATTAATGAACTGCTTAAAAACATGTTTAGACCGGAGAGTAAAGAAATTTGGGAAGTAGCGACAATCGCAGCTAATAAAATAATTAAAGAAGATTTATTAATTCAATATGATTGTCTCAACGAAGACTCAGCAGCAGAACAATTAAAAAAATACTTAGATGGAGAAAAACTATGAAAATTAAACCAGGTTTTATAATTAAAGAGATTGCCGGGAGAAGTGTAGTTGTAGCAACCGGAGATGAAGCGCTTGATTTTAATTTTATTATTCATTTAAATGATTCAGCAAAACTACTCTTTGAAGCACTAAAAGAAGAAAAAAGTGAAGAAGATTTAGTTAAGCTTTTAACTGATACTTATGATGTAAGTTTTTACGAAGCAGAAAAAGATGTGGCAGCTTTTATTGAAACATTAAAAGAAAAAGGAATCGTATGATTGAAAAGATTAAAGCGCGAGAAATCTTTGACAATTTAGCTGAAATTTTAGCTGAACAAGATATAAAAATTAAAATTAGTGGCAACTCAATGTGGCCTTTTTTTATTGATAAAAAAACAAATGTAAGACTTACAAAAATTAAAAGTATTAAAAAAAACAACGTCTATCTTTTTAAATACCAAAATAATTATGTCCTTCACCGCTTAATTAAAATTAAAGGAGAAACTTTAATCTTTCAAGGTGATGGCAATAACGCTAAAGAAATAGTCGACAAAACAGCTTTAGTTGCTGAGCTTGTCGCTTTTGAAAATAAAAGATTAATTTATACAACAAACAAATGTTACCGCCTAAAAGTCTTTTTATATCGGCTTTTACCAAGGCGAGTAGTAATTAAACTATTTAAGAGGGTCAAATGACAAATAGACAATTATTAGAAATAATTAGTTGTAGTCTTAAAAATTCAATTTATAAAAAACCAATCGCAAATGAAAAAGAAGTCTTTAAACAAGCTTATGAAAATGGTCTTGGGGCTTTACTGTTTGGAGGTTTAGACAAAACTTTAGTTAGTAAAACATTTTACGAGCAAGCAGAAAAGATGTTTTTTTCTTATGTTCATATCGATAATGCCCAACAAGCCTTAATCAAAAAGATTAAACAAATCTTTAATAATAAAAGAGTAAAACACATCTTTTTAAAAGGAGCACATCTAAAGAACCTCTATCCTGAAACATATTTTAGAGGAATGGGAGACATTGATGTTTTAGTCTTAAAAGAAGATTTAAGCAAAAGCCGGAAACTTTTTAAAGAAGCAGGTTTTAAAACTTACTCAAGAAGTGCTGAACATGATGTTTACCAGTTTGACCGCTATTATGTAGAGGTTCATCAAAATATTTATCGTGAGTTTGATAAAAGAAAAAAAGATATTTTAAGAAAACCTTGGGATAATGCAGTTTTTGTGAAAGATTATGAGTATCGGCTTGATTATACTTTTGAAGGTTTGTATTTGTTATATCATTTAGAAAAACATGTAATGCATAGTGGAATTGGCTTAAGAAGTGTATTAGATATTCCAATCTTTTTTAATTATTATCATTCTGAAATCGATGATGAGATTTTAAAGTTTCAACTACAAGAGACAAAACTTGCTCAGTTTTTTCAAACAATACTTTATCTCAATAAAAAAGCATTTAAAGTTGATAGTCCTTATTTAGATAAAAATTTTCAACTTCAAGAAGAAGATTATTATGAAATCTTAAACTATTTGACTATTTCAGGAATTCATGGGACTGGAAGTGATTTTAATGTGATGGCTCCTAGACTCGTGAAAAAGAGTAAAATTGCCACCTTTTCAAGAATGGTATTTCCAAAGTGGGCGAATATGAAAGAAGTTTATCCTTGGCTGAAATATTTACCGTTTTTACTACCTATAGCTTATCTACTTAGAGGTTTGAGATTTTTATTTTTAAAGACGAAGTATTCAATTTCAAAAATAATTAAAATAAAAAAAGCTGATCAAGAAATTGAGCAGCTAGATAGTGTCTTTAAAAAGATGGGATTATAAGAAAAGGGGAGTTTTATTAACTCCTTTTTTTCATCTTTAACAGATAAACTCTATTGATGATCTCTTCCATTTCAGGAAGTTTGTTTTCCATATCTTTAAGAAGAGCGATTTGGGCTCTTGTTCGCTCCAAATTATGATTTTCATTTTTGATTTTAAAGTAGATATCGCCGTTTAAATAGTCGCTTAAAAATCGCATTGAAAGTTCATAAGTAATTAAAAGTGCACTAAAGGCGAAATATTTAAGTTCATATTCATTTAAAATCTCAGCAGTATGTTTTAAAAAGCCTTTAGTGAAAGCTTCAAATAAAACTAAATCGAGTGAGATTTTTCCAAGATTAGTCTCATCCTCTCCAGCGGTGCTAGCACCATATCTAATCGCATCACCAAAATCATATAAAATTGAACCGGGCATAATGGTGTCGAAATCTACTACTGATAAGGCTTTTCCTGTTCTTTTGTTGAGTAGGACATTATTTAATTTTGTATCATTGTGAGTTACTCTAATAGGGATTTTTCCAGCAGCAATTAAATCAGTAACAACACTTGCATAATGTTCTCTTGATTGTAAAAATTTAATTTCTTCAGCAGCCAAATGAGTTCTTTGAGCTAAATCTCTATCAACTGCTTTACAAAATCGTTGATAACGTTTTTCGGTGTGATGAAAGTCTTTTATTGTTTCAACTAACGAAGAAGAATCAAAATCATCTAATTGTCTTTGTAAAAGCCCAAAGGCGATTCCCGCTTCATAAAACTGATTGACATCAGTAATATACTCATGAGTAACGCCATCATCAACAAAACTAAAAACACGCCAATAGGCATTATTGATTTTGTCGAAAAAATAGTTTTTATTATCGTTAGTTTTAATGATTTGTTGTAAGACGGTATCGGGATATTTACTTAAGACAAAAGAAGTAACTTTTTCGATATTGTTCATCAAGGCTTCAATATTAAAAAAGACTTTATGATTGATTCTTTGCAAAATGTATTTTTCTGGATTACTACCGTTTTTTGTTTCAACTAAAAAAGTATCATTAATATAGCCATTGCCATATTCATTTACTGATACTAGACTTCCTTTGACTTTGAATTGTTTAAATATCTTTTCCATAGGCACCAACACATTTTTATCTTTTTTAACAGATAACATAAGATTACATCTATACTATCAAATATTGGCAATTAATTCAATAACTTTTGAATAAATGCGACTACCATGCCAACAACAAAATATTTCTTTAAAATTAAGAGAGCTTATAATGCTTTTTTTCCAAATCTATTATATCAAAAATTCAATTTTATCACTAAATTTAAACTTGCAAACGGTTACATCTTATTTAGCGTTTAAAAGCTAACGTTTTGCAAAACATTACCTTAATAAAATTTAAAACAGTCTAATAATTTGAAGTTAATTTGTCGAATTATAAACATTCATCTAAGCCTGAAAGAAGCTAAAATATTATTTACGCTTTTCTCTTTTTTATAAGAGGGGGGTTGTTTTTATATTAAAAATATGTCTTATAAATGTTATAATAGTTTTTGTGAACTAGATAAAAGATGAAAACATTTTTAAAAATTAGGAGATAGTTAATGAAAAAAACAAAGTATTTTATAATTGTTTTAGCAATTGTCGGAATTTTTCTTTTTGGGATTAACCTTCAAGCACAAAGAACTACAATCAACATTAATCTTGGTTATTATGATGAGAATACTGATGAAGTTGAATTTTTAGCTTCAAATGCCTATTATGGTTCTTTATTTACATTTGAAGCCCCCAATATTAGAAATGAACAGACTTTTTTATATTGGATTGTTAATGGTAAATTAAGAACGGATTTAAAAAGAGAAGTAAATATTGTTGTTCAATCGAAACTAGATTTAATAGCTGTTTATAAACCCGATAATAAACATGCTGTTTTCTTCGTTGATACAAATGGAGATGTTATTGATAAATATCCTCTGTTTGTAACTGAACAAGATGATATTAACGTACCAGCCGAACCTAAAAAGCCACAATCAACGTTTTTAGGCTATGTAAATTTAAAAGATGATTATCTTTCTGCTGAACCCTCAAAAACAGTTCTTAAGGCAACGCAAAGTGAAATCTATGTTGCAAAATACAATATCTCTTCAACAACTAACTACAAACTAAATGTTGATTCTAATATAACTAAATCACCTAACAAAACTAAATACAAGCTAAATGAAGAAGTGACTTTAACTGCAGAGCCTACAAGCGGGGGAAAAGCATTTTCTTATTTTATTGATGAACAAGGAAGTATCATTTCAACTAAAAATATCATCAGTGTTAGCATTACTGCTAACCGTGAGATTAAAGCCATTTATGGTGATCAAAATTCAATAAGTGCTTCAATAGTAAGTATTGTTGGGCCGCTTAGCCTAACAGCAGGCTTTAACTCTTTTGTTGGTAAGTTTGAATTAAATGAGAATCACACTTTAATTGAACATGGTTTTGAGTTTGTTGGCGAAGATGATGAAATTATTATTGCGCAATCAAATGTTTATAATCAAGCAACAAATGAGTATTTAATGACTTTCCCTTTAAATGTTGAAAAGATTAGTGCTTATTTAATTTATGAAGATCAGTTTGGCTCTTTAATTAAAATAACAAGCAGTGAAACAGCAGTCTTCGCAACCGATTTATTTATTTCTGAGTATATTGAAGGCAGTGGTTACAATAAAGCATTAGAAATATACAATGGTACGGGAATGGCTGTGGATTTATCAAAATACAAAATCAGAACTTTTGTAAACGGAGCAGAAAATCCATCGACGCTGTTGCAACTGGAAGGATTTTTAGAACATGGAGAGACTTTTGTTATTTCTAGTGATAATAAAAATACTAGCAGCATTTTAAAGAATAAGGCTAATTTATTAAGCAATTCACAAGTTATGACTTTTAATGGTAACGATGTTATCGCCTTATATAAAAATGATTCAATTATTGACTTAATTGGGATTGTTGGTGATGAAGAAAACTTTGCTATTAATGTTACACTTGTTAGAAATTCTGATGTAACAAGCCCATCTCCTATTTGGGAGAAAAACGAGTGGGCTGAGTACGGCATAGATACTTTTGATTATTTAGGCAATCATGAAATTGATACCAGTGATAGCATTATTTACGATATTAACCGCTTAACTTACGTAGAAGAAAACTTAGAACTTCAAACATTTTTCAATGTGAATGGCTATCTTAATTTATTTCAATCCTTAAATCTTGGAGCTCATCTTAGTTTTGAATATAAAGATGAAGGAAACCTTTATAATAATTTAATTGATTTAGAAACTGGACTTGTAGAGATGCCTGAGGTGGCAAATACTCATTATGTTTCTTTGATTGCTGATATTGTAGTAGGAGAGTTTCAGACAACTAAAGAGTTTGAAGTTATCATTAGCAATCAAGTAGTTAGTGATGCAAGAGATGCGGCTTCTGGTAATGATGTTCATTTTCATGGGGTTGTAACGGGGATTGCGGAAAGTAGATATATTTATGTAAGTGACCCTGATGGTACAACAATTCATTTATATAACCCAACTATCCCTAATAAGTTATGGATTGGTGATTTAGTTGTAGTGGAAGGTCAGAGAGATAATTTTAACGGCCAACAACAGATTTATGAACCAATTATTACAATTGTAGACAAGAATAAGCCATTGCCGCCTACACTTGAATTTGAATTTATTCCTGATTTTATTGAAGCTGATCAAGGTAAAAGATTTACAATTAGAAAATTAATTGCCACAAAAATTTCTCCTGATAACAGGACGTTAACGGTTAAGGACGAAAATGATAATACTGTTTTAGTTTATATTGACCCCGCAAATGCAACTTTAAACACTTATTTAACAACTTTAGTTGGTGAAGAAGTTATTTTAAAGAATATTCATTTGGGCTGGTGGTATAGCGAACCACAATTTTTACTTCACAATAATCGACAAATTGTAACTTTAGAATCTGAAAATGAAGATTGGGGGCCAGCGCCAACTGTAGAATCTTCTGTTGAATTAAATAGTTTTTATAATAATATTGGTTATGTAGAAGGTAATGTTCTTAAAGCTGCACTTCATAATCTTTTGTGGAGTGAGTTTGCAGCAATTAGTTATGGAGATGTTAGATATGCACTTGAAGAGAGTGATGTGTTATTATCTGATTCAACTAAGGTGTACGGAATTTATGATAGTAAAATTATGCCAGCAGTTTGGGATGCAACCACATGGCACCGCGAGCATGTTTGGCCACAATCATATTTAACTGAAAAAGCGAGCAATTCTAAAAAGAATATCGCAAGTGATTTACATAACTTAAGAGCGATTGTCCCAAGTACAAACTCAAGTAGAAGTAACCGTTATTTTGCTGAAGGCAGTGGTCAAAATCAGACAATTGGAACAACATCTTATTATCCAGGTGATGATCATCGTGGTGATGTTGCTAGAATTATGTTTTATATGATTGTGATGTATCCCGCTTTAAACCTGACTGCACTTGTTGAAGAAATCAATCATGAAACTTATACGATGGGACTACTAGATGTATTAATAAATTGGCATGAAGAAGATCCGGTTAGTGATTTTGAAATGAACCGAAACAATATTATTTATATTTATCAAAAAAATAGAAATCCATTTATTGATAAACCTGAGTATGTTGCTATGTTATTTAGTGGTGAGGATTTACATGGGTCAAATGAAGATGATTATCAAAACTTAGTTTTTGTTGATGTAATCTATTCCCCATTTTATAAGCAATTAAATGGAGTTTTTGTTAATTAATCTAAAGTGCGCTAATTTGCATGTTTTTGTCTTATTTAAAGTTGAAATAATTATTATTTTAAGATAAGATAACCCTAAGGTGATTTTATGAGAAAAATAGTGAATTTTTTCTTAATTAGCTTTAGTTTATTATTTCTTGTTAGCTGTAAAACTGAATCTAGAAGTTTATATGGACCAAAAGGCTTATCTTATGACCAAGAAAGCCTTGTTTTGGTATGGAACGAGATTAAAGATGCACAAGCTTATAAGTTAGTAATCAATGAAGAAGAAACAATTGAACTTATTAATAACTATTATTCATTTGAAGATTATCCCATTGGAAGTTACCGAGTGAAAGTAAAAGCTATATTTAAAGATGGAGAAACACTTTATTCAAATACTTACACCTTTATTGTAAAAGAAGAGTTTGAATTAAAGATTTATTCCGATGGAACATATATTTATTGGGATGATTTAGCTGCAGCAAACTATAAAATCAAATATCGAGAAGATTATCTACCAAAAACTCATTCTTTGACAGAAAATAAATTTAAAATTCCTGAAACTTTAAAATCAAAAGCAACAGAAATCAATTTAGAAGTTTATTTTAATGGTGCTGTTATTTATGAAACATCTCTATTATTAAGTTTTAATGTTACAAGAGTCTTTTATGAAGAAGACTATCAAATTGAGATCCAAGGAGCTAAAACAATCTATATTGATGGCGAATTAATTGAAGAGGGTTTTATAGCTACATCTAATTCTTTAACTCTAAAAAAAGAATTAATAGGAAATTATCAACAACAGATTTTTATTAGTATTGTTGGCGAAGAAAATGCATTTTATTTATTTCATTTAATGGACTTGCCATTTCTTTTAATCAGTCCGCCTAAACAAAGCTTCATCGGCGAAAATATTAACTTTGAATTTGACTTAAGAGGCTATGAAATTATCAAAGTCAATGGCTTAACAATAAATGAAGATTATCTTATTGAAAATAATATCTTAACAATCAAAAAAGAATATATTCAAAATATAATGGAAACAAAGAAAGAAAAGATTTCAATTGAATTACATGTTACCTTATCTAAAGGGATAAGCTTTACAGAAGTTGTATATTTAATAATTAGTTTAAAATCTTAAAAAAAGAACATTGAGAAAATTCAAAAACACCCTTTATATTTAAAGCTTAATTTGATAATATTATATCAAATGGTATTTTACGCTTTACAAATATACGAGGTGAACAATGAAAGAAAAGCAGATTTATCAAAAACCACATTTAGAGATTGTTGAAATGAATAATGAAGAGTCTTTTGCAGCAGGATCAAGCCTCACAGGAAGCAGTTTTTGGGGCACATTAGGCTCAGAAGAAATATGGGGTGAAGACTAAAATGAAAAGAATTAAGCTTTTTGTTGTATTAGTTGCCCTTTTTTCTTTTTTTAGTTTGGGTTTTAAAACGTTAAATGCTGAATTACCTGAAACTGTTGAAGTTAAAGTAGAATATATTTTAATAGGTGAAGAATACAGTATTCAAGCAGGAACCACTATGTCAAAACAATATGGTTCTTTGGTTGAAGTTAATGTTTCTATTCTTGAAATAGATGGAAACAATTATGAGTTTGCTTATTGGATTGTTAATGGAGCAATTAGGAAAAGCTTAGGAAATCCGGCAAAAATACGTGTGCAGACTAAAACACATCTGATTGCGGTACTAAAACCGATGGATTCAGTTGCGGTTGTTTATGTGGACACAAACGGCCAGTTAATTAATTATGAAAAGTTAAGTCATGGAGGAGAGCCAGCAGAACAGACAAAAGATGTTTATGGTAATAACATTAGTGATACTTATACAAAACCAGGTGCAACTCAAGTTGGTTTTGATGTTCCTCAAACAGTTAGTGAAGATAGTGTTTTTGCATTGCAATACACTACAAGTGAAGAAGGCGGAAAACTAATAGTTGATAATGAAGAAATAAAAGGATCGACAATATTGAATGAAGTTGAATCTTTGAGTGATAAAGCTCCTGAAG
>JAAYKO010000028.1 GCA_012522345.1 Acholeplasmataceae bacterium
TCAAAAATATTAGATGTTTTAAAAACGGAATATAAATGGGAAAATATTCTATTAGCTATTCTCGCTAGTTTAGCATTGGCATTTTCTTTAATGATTATCAATGGTACACTAGAGGTTAGAGAAAACTTTCCTTTAATCGGCAAATATCCAATGCTGTTTGCCTGGATTTTATTTTCGATTTCAATAATTGGAATTATTTTAGTAATTTATCCGTTTTTTGTTCAAGCTTTACCAGAGCTTAAAAAGATATCTTGGGCTAATTGGGCAGTTTCGCTTGATGCCATTGCGAAAGTGTTTATTTTTGTAATTATTTTTGCAATGTTATTTGTTGGTTTTGATGCCTTAATTCAATTAGTGATAGGAAGATTGTAAGATGAGTGTTAAAAAAAGGTGGTATGTTGTTCAAACTTATTCTGGGTCAGAGGACTCAGTTAAGCAAGACATCGAAAGACGAATTGAATCGATGGGAATGCAAAACTTTATCTTTAATGTTATTATTCCCGAAGAAACATTAGTTGAGAAAAAACTTAATGCCAAAGGTGAAGAAGAAACTATTACTAAGGTAAAAAAGATTTTCCCGGGCTATGTTTTTGTGGAGATGATCATTACTGATGAGTCTTGGCATGTTATTAGAAACACACCACAAGTGACAGGATTTTTAGGTTCTTCAGGCGGAAGAACAAAACCTGTTCCAGTCGAGCCAGAGGAAATGAACCAAATATTACTTAATATTGGTGCGATTGAAAAACCAAAATTTAAGCATGAGATTGGTGAAGTTGTAACTATTGCTCGGGGACCATTTGAAGGTTTTATGGGTGAAGTTTTAACATTTGATAACCAAAAACAAACCGTTTTAGTCAATATTGAAGTATTTGGTAGAGGAACACCTACCGAATTCAGTTTTACTGACATTAAAGAGGAGTAGTTTCTCCTTTTTATTTTGAAATGAGTTGAAAAAATGAAAATCCAAACGATGATCGAAGAACTTAAAAACAGCGGTGTTTTTCAACTAGATAATCCTGTTTATATTGGAATTCTTCCCAATGATGGAGAGATAATTGCTGGTTATCCACAAGCGATTTTAACATTTGATGAAACAGACTTTAATATTTACACATTTAAAGGAATAAGACACTTTAGCTTTGATGGCAATGTTTATCAGTTTAAGTTTAGTGAGATTAAAGAAATCGAACTTGGTAAATATAATTTTAGAAATCCTTATTTAAAGATTAGTTTTGCAGATCAGAAGTATCTCGCTTTTGGCTATTATTTGCGGGCCAAAAATTACTTGCCGCAAAAAACTAACATCGAAAAATTTATTGCTCAATTAAGTTCAATTGCGACTGAAGTCGAAGAATATTGAATCCAATCGTCAAATCTTGAAATAAAACCAGTTGACAAAACTATAATACTTTGTTAAAATCAATAAGCGTGTATAGATACACCATGAGTGGAAGGAAATAATCCGGACCACATACTTAACTAAAAAGGAGGCTGTGTCTAATGGCAAAAAAAGTAGCTCGCTATGTAAAATTACAAATCCCCGCCGGAAAAGCAAACCCTGCACCACCCGTTGGTCCAGCGCTTGGGCAAGCAGGAGTAAATATTCCCCAGTTTTGTGCGCAGTTTAATGATCGCACTAAAGACCAAATGGGTTATGTGATTCCTGTTATTATTTCAGTTTATGAAGATCGAACATTTTCATTTGAAACAAAAACACCACCAGCGAGTGATTTAATCAAAAAAGCTGCAGGTATCGCTAAAGGATCAGGAGTGCCGCATAAAGAAAAAGTTGGCTCTATTACAACAGAACAACTCCGCGAGATTGCGACAATTAAATTACCTGACTTAAATGCATATGATGTTGAAGCAGCGATGGAGATTGTAAAAGGTACATGTCGCAACATGGGAATTACAATCAAAGACTAATTTAGATTACGAGGTCTAAATTGTGGGAGGAGATCCCGATTTACCACATTTTAGGAGGAAACAAAATGAAAAGAGGAAAACGATATCTTGAAGCTGTGAAGCTTGTTGACAAACAAAAAAGATATTCTGTTGAGGAAGCTTTTGATTTAGCGATTAAGGCCGCAAGTGTAAAATTCGATGAGACAGTTGAAATTGCCTTCCGGCTTAATATTAATCCCCGTCACGCTGATCAAAACTTAAGGGGAGCTTTAGTTCTACCTCATGGAACCGGAAAAGAAAGAACGGTTGTAGTAATTACGCGAGGTGAAAAAGCAGAGGAAGCCAAAGAAGCAGGAGCAGATTATGTTGGCGATTCAGACTTACTTGAAAAAATTCAAAATGGTTGGTTTGATTTTGACATTATAGTTGCAACCCCTGATATGATGGCTGAACTTGGTAGATTAGGACGGCTTTTAGGGCCAAAAGGATTAATGCCTAACCCAAGAACAGGAACAGTTACAACAGATGTAAAAAAGGCTGTTGAAGAAATTAAAGCGGGAAAGATTGAATATCGAACCGACCGCGTAGGAAATATTCAAGCACCGATCGGTAAGGTTTCATTTGGAGTTGAAAAGTTAGTATCTAATGCGAAAGCAATCTATCAAATACTAGCGGGTTTAAGGCCTTCAACTGTAAAAGGAATTTATATGAGAAATATTACAATCTCAACTGCGATGGGTCCAGGAATCAAACTTGATATTGAATCACTAAAAGCATAAAAGAAACAAACAACTTAAAAAGCCGAAGACAGTAGGTGGCAAGCCTTAATATCCTACCGAGGAAGTTAAATTTAACCCTCTTTAGTCTTGGCTTGAGGGTTTTAATTTTAATTAGGAGGAAATTCAAATGAGAAAAGCAATTTCATTAAAACAACAAAAAGTTGCTGCTTTAAAAGAACGTATTTTAAAAGCGAAGACTGTTGTTTCGTTTGATGATTTAGGCTTGACCGTAAAAGAGTCAACAGATTTAAGAATCCAACTCAACAATGAAAGTTGTCAAATGACGGTCTATAAAAACAACATTTCCAAACGTGCTTTTGAAGCAGCAGGATTTGCTGAAATAAAAGATGCGTTTGTCGGTAAAAAGGTTTTAGTATTCAGTGATGAAGATGTAATTGCACCTGCGAGAATAATTTATAATTTCGCAAGAAAAAATAAAAAGGTAAAACTACAAGTAGGAGTTATTGAAGGAAAAGCAGCAACTCAGCAAGATGTAATCGCCTTAGCAACATTACCATCATATGAAACTATCTTAACGCAACTTGCAGCAGGATTATTAATGCCGTTAAGAGAATTAGCAATTGGACTTAATCTAATTGCAGAACAAAAACAACTAGAAGGAGAAGTATAAAATGGCTAAATTAACTAAAGAACAATTTGTTGAAGCATTAAAAGAAATGACAATTTTAGAGATTAAAGAATTAATCGATGGTTTAAAAGAAGAATTTGGAATTGATCCAACTGCAGTCGCAGCAGCACCTGCAGCAGCAGACGTTGAAGAAGCTGAAGAAAAGACAACTTTCAATGTCATTATTAAATCATTTGGTGATAAGAAAATTCAAGTTATTAAAGTTGTTAGAGAACTCACATCATTAGGCTTAGCTGATGCAAAAAAATTAACTGAGACACCTGATGGAGTGGTTAGAGAAAACGTCAGTAAGGATGAAGCTGATGCAGCTAAAGAAGCATTAGAAGCAGCAGGCGCAGTAATTGAAGTTAAGTAGTTCAATTTAAATAGTTGAAAAACCTGAGAAAGCTCAGGTCTTTTCGCATGAAAGGACTTAAATGTCAAACCATTATTTTGTCAATCAAACCGATATAAAGGAAAAAACATATGAAATAAAGGTTGAGTTAAACGGTAAGTTTTACCGCTTTTTTGGCGGAAGTGGAGTCTTTTCTAAGCGTCAAATTGATTTTGGGACACTATTTTTAATTAACAATTTAGATTTAACAAACGAAGGTACGTTTCTTGATTTAGGTGCTGGTTATGGTCCTGTTGGAATTATTGTCAAAAAAACATTTGAAAATCTAGATGTCCATCAAGTAGATATTAATCGGAGAGCTGTTCAATTGTGCAAAAAAAACAGTCAATTAAATGAAGTCTCAACAAACTGTTATTATTCTGATGGCTTTAGTGAAATAAAAATAAACTTTGATTATATTGCTTTAAATCCACCGATAAGAGCGGGTAAAAAAATTGTCTATAAATTATACGATCAAGCTTATGAAAACCTTAACGTAAGTGGAAGTTTTTGGGTAGTAGTTAGAAAAAGGCAAGGAGCAGCATCACATTTGGCATATTTAACGAAAATCTTTAATAATGCAACAATAATTGCGAAAAAACACGGATATTTCGTAATAAAAATGAAAAAAACATAAATAGGTTGACATATTGAACTATTTAATATAAAATATTAAAATGCGTATTGTGCGTTTATTTTTGTGTGCAGTAGTAAAATTAGTGATTAAATAATGAATGGGGGAATTGATTTTATGGGTTATAAAGTTGTCCATTACGGAAAAAAAGCGAAACGAAGAAGTTACTCAAAAATGCGTTATGATGTTGAGTTACCAAACTTAATTGAAATTCAAACGAGTTCTTTCAATTGGTTTGTAACTGAAGGTCTTAAACAGCTTTTTGATGAGTTTTCTCCAGTTGAATCTTACAATGGTGATTATAAACTCTATTTTTCAGATCATCGTTTTGAAGATTTTAAATATTCTGTAATGGAAGCGAAAAAAAGAGATACAAACTATGCAAAACCGCTTTTTGTCACAGTTAGACTAGAAAAAGTGAGAACCGGTGAAGTTGTTGAAAGACAGCTTTTTATGGGTGATTTTCAATTTATGACACCCCATGGAACGTTTATTGTAAATGGTGCTGAACGTGTTGTAGTCAGCCAAATAATTCGCTCAAGTGGTGTATATTATTCAAGCGAATTTGATAAAAAGACAAATACCACCCGCTTTTCTTCTCAAGTAATCCCGACTCGAGGTGCTTGGCTGGAATATGAATTGGGTGCTCGAAATATTTATTATGCAAAACTTGACCGCTCAAAAAAGGTTTCTTTAACATCGCTTATTCAAGCCTTTGGCTTTAATGGAATTGATGAAGTTAAAAAAATGTTTCCTTCATATGTTGAAATCTTAAAAGAAACATTTGCTAAAGATGAAAAGGATGGAATCCTCTCAACCGAGAAAGCAGTTGAAGAGCTTTATTCAAAAATGCGTCAAGGTGAAAAAATTCCAATTGAAGCAGCTAAAGACTTTATTAGGACCCGTTTGTTTGACCCTCGTCGTTATGATTTAGAAGCAGTGGGTCGCTACAAATATCACCAAAAGCTTGATTTAACTCAACGTTTAATGTCGATTGCTCAAGGAATAAAGTATGTGATTAATCCAACGATTTATCGTTATGGGGAAGATGTAGTTTGCCCTCAAACAAATGAAGTCTTAATTAAAAAAGGCGATGTTGTTGATTTAAATTCTATTGAAATAATTAAAAATAATAAAGCTGCAGTTCGGAAAAATATTTTAAAGAAAGAATATTCACTTCAAAATAAATCAGAGACTGCAATTTTTGGCGTTAAAACATCTGACTTAACTGAGCAATACGCTCATGAAACAATTAATTGTTTTATCGAAGAAGAAAATACGATTATTCCATTAGTCGAAAAAGGAACAAAAATAACTGATCAAATAAGAGATTTGATTTTCCAGCAAAAAGACAAAATTGTTTTTGTAAAAGGTAATGCAGTCCAAGGCCAAATCGAATATGTTAGAGATCAAAGCAAATTAAAAATAGTGCTCGATTTATATAGTAAAAACAAACTAGTTGAGCCGCTTAAATATACAACTGAAATAGTTGTTAAAGAAAATATCGCCAATCTTTTAACAGGCGAAATCGTTGTCACTAAAGGAACCACATTAACCCCTGATGTTAAACAAACATTGCTAGTAAATAGGCAGGGTCTATCAAAAGCAGCCCTCCGTTATTTAACGCCTTTTGTGACAAGAGATATTAGATTAAATGATGGTTCTGTCTTATTTAAAGAAGGAACGATTGTAGATGATGAAGTTTATTTCCAAATTTATATTAATCGAAACAACTTAGCTGATTTTCAAGACTTTAAATATGCAACAGTTTATGCTAAATCAGATATTTCAATTTTAGAAGACTATCGAAGAAATGAAACAAATGGTAATGAACAGCAACCAATTATTTATGCTGGTCATGAAATTACTCAAGATGATCTTCACAGCTTACAAATGGAGAGAAACAAACTTGATGAAAATGTAATCGACTATTTTTTAGTTTCTGGTAAAAAGGATGAGTTTTTCAGAAAAGAAGCTCAGAGAAGAGATGTTTTCGTCGAAAAAATAACTGTTGTTCCTGTCTTAGAGTCTCAAAAAGAACGAACAATTGAAATTATTGGAAATGATTCTCGAGAAAACAGACTCCATATTACAGTCTCAGATATTGTAGCGACCATTAGTTATTATCTAAATCTTTATGATGAAATTGGGAAGATTGATGATATCGATCACCTTTCAAATCGAAGATTAAGACTGATTGGAGAATTATTAAAAAATCAATTTAGAATTGGTTTAGCCAAGCTCGAAAAAAATATTAAAGACCGAATGTCAACTGCTGATGTCAGCGAAGCGACACCGCAAAGTTTAATTAATATTAAACCACTTACAGCTTCTTTAAAGGAGTTTTTTGGTAGTTCGCAGTTATCTCAATTTATGGACCAAGTCAATCCTTTAGCTGAATTAACCCAAAAGCGACGAATCTCAGCGCTCGGTACTGGTGGTCTTGCTAGAGATCGAGCTGGAGTTGAGGTTCGTGACGTTCATGAATCCCACTATGGAAGAATTTGTCCAATTGAAACTCCAGAAGGGCCTTCAATTGGATTGATTAGTTCTCTTTCAACTTATTCGAAAGTTGACCAATATGGGTTTATTCAAACGCCATATTTAAAAGTTGAACACGATAAAGAGGGTAATCCTTATGTCACTGATGAATATGTCTATTTAACTGCAAGCGAAGAAGAACAACACGTAATTGCATCTGCTAACAGTTTATTAGATGAAAAGGGTTATTTCTTAGATGACTCTGTTGTTGGAAGATTGATGAGCACAACAAATGTGTTTGATAAAAAAGAAGTTGTTTATATGGACGTCAGCCCAAAACAAATTGTTTCAGTGGCGACTTCATCAATTCCGTTTTTAGAGCATGATGATGCTTCAAGAGCTTTAATGGGGGCTAACATGCAACGGCAGGCGGTACCACTTTTAATTCCAGAATCACCGATAGTTGGAACTGGAATTGAATATCGTGCAGCAAAAGACTCTGGTGCTGTTGTCGTAAGTGAAGTTGAAGGAATCGCAACCTATGTTGATGCTAAAAAAATTGAGATTGTTGTTAAACCGAAAGAAAATATTACAACAACAAGAAATAAAGTAGTTTATGATGTTAACACCCCATTTAATTGGGATAGTTATGATGAGATTAGAAATGCAAAGCAAACCGCTAAATTAGAACGCAAAACATATGAATTAATCACCTTTTTAAGATCTAACCAAGATACGGTTATTTTGCAAACACCACTAATTAAAGTCGGTGAAAATGTTTCTGTCGGCGATATAATTGCAGATGGTCCTGCCACTTCAAATGGTGAGCTTGCCCTTGGCAGAAACGTTACTGTCGCTTTTATGACTTGGGAAGGTTATAACTATGAAGATGCGATTATTATGAGTGAAAGACTCGTTAAAGACGATGTTTATACATCGGTTCATATCGATGAACTTCAAGTTGAAGCCCGCGATACAAAATTAGGGAAAGAAGAAATCACAAGAGAAGTGCCAAACGCACCTACAGATCAGTTAAAATATCTCGATGATCGCGGAATTATTATTCCTGGTACTGAAGTTAAAGAAGGAGAAATCTTAGTCGGTAAAATTACTCCAAAAGGATTAACAGACCCAACTCCAGAAGAAAAGCTTCTCCAAGCAATCTTTAATGAAAAAGCTCGTGAAGTTCGCGATACAAGCTTAAAAGTTCCTCACGGCGGAGGCGGAATTGTTCACTCAATTCAGCATTACTCTAAGGAAAATGGTGATGAATTACCACCGGGAGTAAATGAAGTTATTCGGGTTTATATTGTTAAAAAAAGAAAGATTACTGAAGGCGATAAGATGGCTGGAAGACACGGGAACAAGGGTGTTATTTCTAAAATCTTGCCGGAAGAAGATATGCCATACACAGAAGATGGAACACCAATCGATATTATGCTAAATCCGCTAGGGGTTCCCAGCAGAATGAATATTGGTCAAGTCTTAGAAGTTCATCTAGGAATGGCGGCAGAAAAATTAGGAATTAAAATTGCGACACCAGTTTTTGATGGTTTAACGCAACAAGACTTAAAAGAAATTATGCACGAAGCAGCGATGGATGAAGATGGTAAGCAAGTTTTATATGATGGTAGAACAGGCGAACCATTTGAAAACCGAATTAGCGTTGGCGTTATGTATATGATTAAATTATCACATATGGTTGAAGATAAACTCCACGCCAGAAGTGTTGGTCCTTATACTTTAGTTACTCAACAGCCAATGGGTGGGAAAGCCCAGAATGGCGGCCAAAGATTTGGTGAGATGGAAGTTTGGGCACTTTATGCCTACGGCGCAGCTCACACTTTAAAAGAGTTGTTGACAGTAAAATCTGATGATATTATTGGGCGCAATAAAGTTTATCGGGCGATTACTGATGGGAAGGCAATTCCAAATTCGCATATCCCTGAATCATTTAGAGTTTTAACTAGAGAACTTCAAGCCTTAGGATTACATGTTGAATTGATTGATGCTGAGAATGGCGAGAATGAAGTTAATAAATCATTAGTTGATCATTCAACAGGTTTTGGTAAAAGGAGGTTTTATTAATGGCGAAAGCTGAATTTAAAAATGTTTTAATTAAAACCTTAAAATTAAATGAAGAAATAGTTGTTTTACTTCATCTTTCAGGAATTGATACCTTAGATGATTTAAATGGCTTTAACTTAGTTCAACTAAAGCGTTATGTCTTCCGCGAAGATGATGAAAAGTTTAGTGAGTTAATGCCAATTTTAAAGCGCTATACAATTCCAAGTGAAGTTGAAAATCTATCGTTATCTAAAGAACTAACTACTTTACTTTTAGAAAAAGGTCTTATCCAAACTAAAGAATTATTCGCAATTTCACAACAAACATACGATGAACTGACAAAAGATGATCCTTTTTTCCAACAAGAGTTAACTGAACTTTTCTCACTTTATGATGTTAAATTAGAAGTAGAAAAAGAACCGACAATTGATGTTAGCGAATATGTTCGCCAACAACAAGCTAAACCTAAAATCAAAGCTTATGGTTCGAAAGATTATTCGCATCTCAAAGTACGAATCGCAAGTCCAGAAGAAATTAGAACTTGGAGTTATGGTGAAGTTTTAAAACATGAAACTATTAACTACCGAACTTTAAAGCCAGAAGTTGATGGTCTGTTTTGTGAGCGGATTTTTGGCCCGACTAAAGATTATCAATGCGCTTGTGGTAAAAAGCGAAACCTTGATAAAGGACAAATTTGTGATAAATGTGGCGTTGAGATAACTGAAGCTAAAGTTAGACGTGAACGAATGGGACATATTGAACTTGAAGCCCCAGTAGTTCATACTTGGTATTTAAAAAATACGCCTTCAAGAATCGCTTTATTGTTAGATTTAAAAGCGAAGGATTTAGAAGAAGTTGTCTATTTAGCTAGTTATATCGTGACAAACCCTGGAAATCCTGGGGAGACTGAACTGACACGCAAACAAATCTTATCCGAGATGGAATACTCACAATATTATGAGCGTTATGGCAATAAGTTTGTTGCGATGACTGGAGCAGAAGCGATTAAAAAGTTATTAGAAGATCTCGATTTAGAAAAAGAAGAACGGGCTTTAAGAAGAAAGTTAAAGTCTCCTTCTAAACAAAAACGCGATCGGGCAATTCGGCGTTTAGAAGTCGTTCAAGCCTTTAAAAATAGCGACAACAAACCAGAGTGGATGGTTATGGATGTTCTGCCTGTTATTCCACCCGATTTAAGACCGATGGTTGCCCTAGATGGTGGTCGTTTTGCAACGACTGACTTAAATGATTTATACCGCAGAATTATTAACCGAAATAATCGTTTAAAGAGACAAAAAGAACAATTTGTTCCGAGATTAATTATTAAAAATGAAAAAAGATTGCTTCAAGAAGCGGTTGATGCTTTAATTGATAACTCTAAGCGAGGTAGAAGAGCTAATGTTGAACGGAACAGACCTCTAAAATCATTGAGTGATATGCTCCGTGGTAAACAGGGAAGATTCCGCCAAAACTTACTAGGAAAACGGGTTGACTTTAGTGCTCGTTCAGTAATTATTGTTGGCCCTGACTTAGAGATGTATCAATGCGGTATCCCTCGTGAAATGGCGATGACTCTCTTTAAACCTTTCGTAATAAGAGAATTAACTAATAATTTGGGTTCAATTCAAGATGCTAAAAAAAGTTATGAAGCTTTAGATGATCACGCTTGGAGTGCCCTCGAAGAGATTGTTAAAGAGCACCCTGTTTTATTAAACCGAGCTCCGACTCTTCACCGCTTAGGAATTCAAGCTTTTGAACCTAAGTTAATCGATGGCAAAGCGATTCGTCTCCACCCACTTGTTACCCCAGCATTTAATGCTGACTTTGA
>JAAYKO010000029.1 GCA_012522345.1 Acholeplasmataceae bacterium
ACCTAATCTTGGTCACCTGATTTAAAATTGTAAATTGGTTTAATAACAAACAAAACTTTTATAGTATCTTTAATATTGTCAATTATTTCAGCCATTGACTTATAGGCTCGCGGCGATTCATCAATGGTTGAGATATTAGCAGTCGTGGTGTAAATACCTTTCATGTCTTTTTTTAAATCTTCAACGAGCAAGCTTCTTTTAGCTTCTCTACGACTCATAATTCTCCCTGCTCCGTGAGGACCAGAATAATTCCAGTCAGGGTTGCCTAAGCCAATTCCGAATAAAGAACCATCTCTCATATTAATCGGAATTAAAACCTTTTCGCCTTTTTTAGCTGAAATGGCTCCTTTTCTCACTATATTGTCATCACCAATATAATTATGAATTGTTTCAAAGCGTTCAATTTCTTTTAATTGAGCATGTTTAATAATTGTATCAGCGATTTTATGACGATTAGCAGAAGCATAAATTTGGCATAATCTCATATCGTGTAAATAATTATTGCGATCTTCTTTTTCCAAATAAGCTAAAGATTTAGGAATCCCTCCTCGCGCATCAAGCATTTTTAGTGCTTCAGGAATTTTTTCTTGCTCATTATCTTTTATCAATTGTTCAATTACTCTTTGTCTTTCTTGAACTGAGCCCTTTTTCATTTTTGAAATTGCTAAGCGTTGATAAATATCAGCAACCTGTTTACCTAAGTTTCTTGAACCAGTATGGACTACTAAAAAGACTCTGCCGTCATCAGACTTACCTATTTCAATAAAGTGATTTCCGCCACCTAAAGTACCGATAGAAGATTCTATCCGTCTAATGTTTTTAAGTCGATTATAGACCTTTATCTTTGTTAAATCAAAAGGCATTTCAACAGGTCTCCGATGAATGTTAAAACCTGCTGGTACATGCTTGTGAATTACATAATCAATTAATGCTAAATCAATATTGTAATCCTCAATTTCAACCGTTAACATCCCGCAACCGATATCTACACCGACTACATTAGGAATAACTTTATCACCTAAATCCCCTGTAAAACCCACTACACAGCCAATGCCTAAATGAACATCTGGCATAATTCTTACTTTAGAGTTTTTAAAAGCTTCTTGACGCATTAAAGTATGGACTTGCTCAAGCGCTTCAGGTTCAATATTGTCAGTAAAAATTTTTAAATCCACTATTAGCCTCCTTCGTGCTTTAAGTAAATCTCAAATAAGTAATAAAAAATTATTTTTCAGTTAGAGATGGTTTCTCTTTTCCCTTGCGATGTAAAAGAAAGGTAAACAAAATAAAACAAGCAATTAAAGCGATAAATGACCCCCATAAATAGTACCACTCAGGTAAATAGACAACACCAGTTATTAGTAAAATAGGTGCCCCAAATAAAACTGCAGTTGAAGAACCAGTCACTAAATCATCAGCAGCTGGGGTTTTAAAATCAGGATCGATTTCACGGAGTAAGGCGATTCCGTTTGAAGCAGTACCAGTTAAATTGCCAAAAAGAGTTGCGAAAGCCTCATGCTTATAATCGGGATAGATTTTATAAATTGTATACTTCAAATAAAAGTAAGTTATAAAACCACCGACAGTTGTAATAGCGAGAAGAGCAACCCAAAGATCGATGCTCGCTAACATCTTAATATCAATTGCCATAATACTGGCAACAATCATATAATCAAAAACAACCCCTGTAATTCTGTTTAACATATACTCATTAGTATACTTTCTTTTCATCCAACCAGCTTTTCTAAGGCTATTTAAAATCAGTTTTGCGAGCATTGCGAAGAGCATCCCGAAAATAAAATTAAATCCCCAAATTAAACTTTGAAAAGCCGGCACCGTAATTAAAGTTGTTAGTCCTTTAATAAACAAAAAGCTAAAGAAATAAACAACTACTACAAAAATAATTTGAATGCTCATTTTATCAATCGCTTCGCTAATTGGAATTTCACCTAAGTCTTCGATAATCTCAGGAGTGACAAGTTGAGATTTTTCTGCCTCTACCCGTTTAACCTTTCCTTCTTTAGCGCGCTTGTTAATGTAATAAATACCCGCTACACAAGCCCAGAGTGTTCCAATTGTAGCGACCGATAGGCCAAAAGTTTTCCCGCCAATAAAGCCGTTTTCTTCAAAAACACCACCGATATTGCCTGCTTGTCCCGGACCTTGGCCAAACCCAAGTGGCAAAAGAATCCCACCAAAGTTAGCAAGTTTTGTAAAGCTCAAAGCTAAAATAATCGTTAGTCCGAGGCCAATAATGCCTTGGAGTAAATAAGTATTTACAATAACAAGCCCAGTTTTAAAGGGTCTGCCTTTGATTTCATTGCTGTTTTCTTTTTTTACAGACTTAAGACCCATCGCAATAAACCCTAATGCAATCGTGTGATAAGTAATCGCCTCTAAAAAAGAATTAGTCAATAAAAAATTCCCATCAATTTTAAGATTTAAACCAAAGATTAAATATTTAATTCCAAGACCGATAAAGCCACCAATAATAGCTGTTGGAAAAAGTAAATTCCGAAAGAGTTTTATTTTTCTTCTGACAATGTTAGCCAAAAGAAGAATAAGTGAAATAATTCCGATTTGAACAATTGAGTGCCAATGACTAAAGTCCGAAGTCTGAAACGCTAAGATTTTGCTCATCTAAAAGTTCTCCTTTTTTATAGAATTGGTAGGTTAAAAAGTAAGCGTAGGGGCTAATGTTTTGATCTAAAACAAAGAGCCAGGTATCATCTTTATGATAAACTATCAGCTTCTTTTTACCTTGAATAGCGATTGAGCCGATATCAGCAAAATTCATTGTTAAAACTGAATTGGTTTTTTTCTTCACGAGAAAACTATCTTTTTTTAAAGTTAAGGTTGCTTTACCATATTTTTTCTTTTTATTTTTAATCGTTCTTTCTAAAAAAATCGAAGTAGTAAAATCCATCTGTTGAGTTTTTTTATAATAAGCAAAAAAACTCTTAATAACTCTTTCATTTAACTCAATTAAAGTTAATTTATTATTATTTTGGTCAAGCAAATAACCATCTTCTAAATATTTTAAGGAAAATTCACTACTTCTTGAATAAAGCATATCGCCTACTGTATAGTTTTGAAAAGGTTCATCAGTTAAGAGATCAATGAAAATTAACCGTTCAAGACCTAAAGCTAAATCTTGGCCTTTAAAAGGGATTTTAGGATCTTGTTGATAAGCATTGACATAAAGCTCATTATAAACATGTTGATAAAGTTGTTCATCATTTAATTTATTGTAGTCTTCAGGTTCTAAAATAGATTTTAAATATCCTTTTGATCGACCACGTTTTTTATTGACTGCCCAGCGAGGATTAGATAAATAGAGTCCTTCTGTAACGAAGAAAATAACGGGAATTTTTAAAAGTCTAATCAATTTAATAACGCTGATACCAAATTGTGAAGTTTGACCATCATAAGTTAAATTTCCTTCAGGATAAACACCGATGCTACCACCCTCACTAACAATCTTGCGAGCTTTTCTAATCGCGACAATATCGTTGACAGACTTAGATTTTTTAATGGGATTAACCGCAAACTTTAAAAGTTTAGAAAGAAATCCTAAGTTGAAGATTTGTTCAGTCGCAATATAATAAATATGAAAGGGAAATGAAAGACTCATCAACAGCGGATCAATAGCAACCGTGTGATTTCCCAGTATTAAAAAAGGACCTTGACGTTTAAGTTCACGATGTCTTTTACTTTCATAGTTATAGGAGCGCCTCATAAATTTTGCTAGAAATAATCTCGCAATATTAACGATAAAAAGATGACGCCATTTTGTCTCTTTTTTCTTTCTCATCACAATTCCTCAAAATTAATAAAATTTATAAATCTTCCAAAACAACGTTTAATGTTAAGTCATTTTATCATAACCAACTACTTTTTAACAAACAAAAAGGATAATATGTTATTAGTCATTAATTCTTTTAATGTTATATTTTCCCCGCTTCATTTTATAAAAAGATTTGGCTTTGGTTGTTGCTAAAAGGGCGATTAATTCGCCACAATTGGGACAGATAAGTTCTTGTTGTAGCGGAGTATCAGAAAAATTAATTCGTTCTAAATAAAGTCGTAATAAACGACCTTTGCCAACCTTTTGATATGACAACAAACTTGTTTTGCAATGTCCACAAGAAACAATTAATGTGTGGCTGCCGGCTATTTTAACTTTTTTCATTTTGACTCCCAATTATAATTTGTTATTTAAATGGCGGTAATATAATTCCCATAAATAAATTGAAGCAACAGTGCCATAAGGGCTATAAAGTTTTTGATAATAGTTAAAAGCTTCTTTTGAGAGCGTGTCTAGATTATGTAGTAACATCAAACCTCGTTTAATTGCTAAATCAGAATAACTTATAATGTCAGGTTTTAAAAAAGTATGGATTAACAACATCTCAACAGTCCACTTGCCGATGCCGTTTAATTTTATTAATTGATTCGAGATTTCTTTAGCACTTAAATTAAAAAGATTAGCTAAATCGAGCTGTTTAGTTATCACTGAATTTGCAAGTTCTTTAATATAATTTGCTTTTCTAAAAGACATCCCACATCCTTGAATTTGTTTATTTGTAAACGAAGCGATATTTTTTGGCGTAATTTTACCAACCAAAACTGTTAAATTTTGGCGAACGGTATTAGCTGCTTTAACTGATATTTGTTGACTAATTATCGATTCAACTAAAGCTTTAAAAACATCTCTATCAACAGCTCTTTTGATCAATCCAAATTGAGCGATAATCGCTCCAAGCTTTGGGTCTTTTTTTGTTAAATAATTTATTTCTTGTTCACCATATTGGATGTATTCCATGTTTGTCCCTCTTTTTTGAAAATAAAACAGCTTGTTTTTGATAGTATAACATTGTTAAGTAAAATAGCGAAATAAGATAAGTCAAAATAGAATTTAATGGTAAATTATAGTATAATAACAATAACCAGCTTTTGAAAAGGAGTAGCGCAATGCAAATACCACTATATCAAATAATTGAAAATGAAATTAAAGAACAAATTCAATCGAAAAAGTTGAAGGAAGGCGATTTAATTCCAAGCGAAAATCAATTGACTGAGATTTATAATGTTTCGCGAATGACCGTCAGGCAAGCATTAAATAATTTAGTTAACGATGGTTATTTATATAAGCATAAAGGTAGAGGAACTTTTGTCGCCCCTCGAAAAATTGAAAAAAGTATCCAAGGCGTGCGTGGTTTTACAGAAGAAATGGAAGGTTTAGGAAAAGTTGTTAGTAGTAAGGTTGTGAAATTCTTAGTCTTAGAACCTTCAGAAGAGATTAGAGAAAAGTTGTTTTTAAAAGAGGATGAAAAAGCGATTTATGTCGAGCGTATAAGATATGGCGATAAAATGCCAATTTTATTTGAAACTCTTTATATTCCGCAAAATTTATTTAAAGATTTAACTGCCGCTGATATGGAAGAATCATTTTATACTTATATTGAAAAAGAAAAAGGTTATCGGGTCAGTCATTGTGTTCAGAGTATTGAAGCTCAAATGCCAAAATCTAAACATGCCGAGATGTTGAAAATTAATAAAAACATGCCGGTCTTAAAAATAATTCGCAACACTTTCTTAAATAACGGTAGACCATTTGAATATGTGATTTCAATTTACCGCTCTGATCAATACCGGTTTGTTCAATATGCATTTAAAGGTTAAACGATAGCTTTTATCGTTTTCTTTTTTTATTATAGAGGTTAAGAATGTTGCCAAAAAAAGGGGAAAATTATGCGGAGTAATATTTTAATTAAAAAATTAATAATTGGCTTGCTTATTTTATTGGTTGTGCCACTGAGGATAGAAGCTTCTAGTCTGGGCTATCAAGAAAATAATAAAACAGAAACCAACCTCGTAGGCGTAACACATATTAAAGCTAAAGGAACGACGACGAATGATCATGGAGTGCAAGGGACTCAACACGTTAATGTCTTTAAACAAGGAGAAAATATTGAACTAGTCAATTGGTCTAAAACAGCTAAAGGGAAAATTGTAATGTCCGATATTTTACAAATCGCCACTGATTTTGAGTTGAAAAATCCTAACTTTAAAGTAATCGCTGGGGTTAATGGTGATTTTTTCTGGGCTGGAGAGACAATAAGTTCAAATGTAATTTATGATAATCGGATTTTAAACCCGAATAATCATCTTAAATATAGTGCTTTAAAGTTTAATCTCGATGGACAGTTTGTTTCAGTTATTAAAACGCCAATTCGTCAAAGAAACTATTTTCTTTCTGCATATGATTCAAAGACCAATGCTTTAATTTACTATGAACAACTCAAAGGAATTAATTCTTACGCGAAAGCAGAGCCAGAAACTTCGGTTATTATTGATGTTGAAAATCATATTATCGATGAAACTGCAACATATTTCCAAATTGTAGATTCCACTGTAAGAGTAATCGGTGACCATAGTTTAATTGAAGGGACAATTGGGGAACAGATTACTAGTTTTACTACAGGGCCAGTTTTAATGAGTCAAAATGAGGAGTTAATTCAAAAGTTTGTTTTAAAGCCAAAAATTAAAATCCAACGTCCCTTAATGGACTTTGAAGAAGGTCAAATGTTAATCGGTTTTGGAGAAGAGATTTTGACAGATCAAAAAATAAAAGAATTTGCTCAAATGACTGGTCAAAGTGATCCTGAAAATAGAAGTACTCCTCCCAGAACAGGAATCGGTTATGATAGTTCGGGAAAGGCAATTTTGTTTACTGTTGATGGCCGGGGTGCTGGTGGTTCAAAGGGGGTTAATTTAAGAGAGTTTGCGGCGATAATGAAATATTATGGTGCAATTGATGGTTTTAATCTTGATGGCGGTGGCTCTACTGAAGCGGTTGTTAGAGAAAACGAAACGCTTGTTGTTGCTAATGTACCTTCAGAGTTCCCTTTAAGAAAGGTTGCTAATGGGCTGTTGTTTGTCAAAAGGGTGAAACCTTTAACAGTTCAGGTAGAACAAGAAAACCAAAATTTAACTTTAAATTTGACTGCATTAGACCAATTTGAAAAATTTGAGGTTTTAGCCGACGGTGAAAAAACAACTTATCATGATTTTGTTGCTAAGATTAACCTTGAATTAGCCAAGAAGGAATATGTTGCTTTAAGTGTTATTGCATATTACCGAGAAGATAATCTTTTAAAGTCAAGTTTAATTTTAAATAAAGCACTTAAAACAAATTATGTTGAAACAATTATTTATCCTGAATTTACTGTTGAACACCAGTATTTAAATCAAGAATTAGAAGTTCTAATCAAATATAATGATCCCAATAAAGTTATCGATTCGATGCGAGTTTATTTGGAAAAACCAGAGTTAAACTTGCCAGCTTTAATTTATAATGTTTCAACAAGAAGAGTGAGGTTTTCAGCGCTTGAAAAACTTGAAGAGCAAGAGATCACTATTATAGTAAAATATATTGATAACACAACGACAGAAATTAAATATCAAATAACAGTTGAAAAAGAGAAAACGAGTCCTTTAAAGGCGATAATAATTGCTGTTGCTGCAGTAGTAGGTATAGGGGCTTTGGTGGGAGCTGGATTGATTTTTAAAAAATCACGAAAACGGTTACATTAATTCTTGACTAACTGAGATTATTATCTTATAATAAACATGTATAGACAAATAAGGGTTTTTTTAAAAAAAGGAGGAAAGTTAGATGAAAAAAGTAGGTGCATTTATATTGCTTGTTTTAAGCATCTTTGTTTTAGGTGCTTGTAATGGAAAAACAGACAATAACGGAAATGGTGGCAACCAAGATCCACCTGAACAAACAGATACTAGACCGCCGGTTTTTACTGATGCTGTCGGTGGAAAACTTTTAAATATTGAACATCTTCAAGGTGATGATTATGACTTCCTTGCAGGTATAAATGTTATCGATGATAAAACAGAAGCTAAAGATATTGTTGTTGAAGTTGATTTAGAAGGATATGATAAAAATATTCCCGGAACTTATGAGATAACTTATACTGCAAAAGATGAGGCTGGTAATAGTTCTAATGTAACGAGAACTGTAATCGTTATTGAAACTCTTGAAGTAACACTGCCAGCGATAGTTATCGGTGAGGATATTAATTTTAATCAAATTGAATACAATAACGAAGATGCATTTTTATCAACTTCGGCTGGCGCAAACTTTAGAAACTTTCCTGATCTAATTCAAGTGATGGAAAAAGATTTTTATCTCGATCAATTAACTGAACATAGCGATGCTTGGGGTCCCTATCCTGCTTTTGCTTGGGGAACTGTTTTAATTATTACTGAAGAAGGAGCAGTTAAGCATGCGAGATTCACTGCTGGTGTGCAAATGGAAATTGATGAAACTGGCGAGGTTACCTATGATCGGGATGAGTTGGTTTGGTTTGCTGATCATGGCGGTGGTGACTTATTTAAAGGGATTGATGAGGAGTTTTTGGATGAGTTAATTTCCGATGGAGGTTATGTTGTCTTTGGTCCTTCTGAAGGTAAAGCGCGAATCTTTTTAAATAAAAATATTTTTTGGAGTGAGTATGCTGGTGGAGGCGGAATGTATAAAGATGCGCAAGATGTTGATGTGACAACCTTGGTTGTTCAAATCAATCAAGAACATCATGTTAAAATTGCGAAACCTGTTCCAGTAGCGACACCAGAAATAATCGTTCAACGCCATGTTTTAAAGTGGGATCCAGTTGAAAATGCAAGCGGTTATGATATTTATGTTGATGGTGAAAAAATTAATGAAACGTTATTTGTTGGAACTACTTTTGATCTTTTAGATGTCCTTCGAGTTCGCCCAGTTATTTATGAACTTGAAGTTGTAGCTCGTTCTGTTGATATTTATCGTTGGTCTGATTCTGCCAAGTCAAACTTAATCGAATATTTAAGACCTCATATTAGAATCCAAAGCCCAGCTGAAATATCTTATGATGATGGGCTTGTGAGCTGGGAAGCATCAGAAGGGGCAATTTTTTATGAGATTTATTTAAGGTTTGCCGGTAAAAGAATTATGGTTGGAACTACTGAAACGACTTCATTTGATCCGCAAGAAGTGAGTGAGGGTTATGAAGGAACTAACTTTTATTTTATTAAAGGTGTCGGCTCTGAGACTTATAGCGATTCAGATTATTCAAACGAACTAGCGATAACGGTTGATTTTGAGCTAGAAACATTAGAAATAGGCGCGATGTCAACTGAGGTTGCGCTAATTACAGCTGAGAACTATTTTGTAAGAAGAAACACAACCGATCAAACAAAATTACCAGGTCTATTATATAAAGTAACAGGAGTTACAGAATATCTTGCTGCCGGTAATATCGCTCTTGAATCATATAGTTTAATTGTTGTTCTTGATAGTGATGACAAGCTTAAACTTATTAGAAGTATTTTATCTAAACATAGTTATAGCCCAGAAAAAGGCTGGTATACAGATGATGATTATCCTAACTATGCTGATCAACTCAGCAAAATAGGTGATTACATAGTAGAAGGAGATACAATTTTAATCGGGAAAAACGGTCTAGATATTAACTATCAAGTTGAAGGACAAACAATTGAAACTGCTGCCAGAGAGTTTTTAGCTTATCATTTTGTCAATAGTTGGGATGATTTTCCAACTGTAGCAGTTGCTCCAGATGGTTGGCGAGGAGATCTCAATGATTTTATTGAAGCCAAAGAAGTAGAATTTAACTTTTCATAAATAAAAAGAGGGGAGAAGGGATTGACTAAGTCCCTTCTCAATCCCGCTGGGAGAGGCGATGTTTGAAAAAATAATTAACAGTAAAATCTATAATGTAATTGATAAGATTGTCAAAGTATTTTGGGTTAATATTTTAACATTTTTAGCGACTGTTTTAGGGCTTGTTTTCTTTAGTTTTGGTCCAGCCATATTGGCGGGCACTTATACAGTAAAATTAATTTATCAAAAATATGAAGGTCCAGTATTCCCAGTTTTTTATAACGCCTTTAAAAGATTTTACAAACGAGGAACAATCATATTTTTAATATTTGTAATCTTACTTTTTGTTTTAGGATTTAATAATTACTATTTTTTTACTAAATTAGAGAAGCAATTTGATTGGTATAGCTTTATTATGTTAATCGTTATGTTTTTCTTCTTCTCAATTAGTCTTGTTTCACTGTTTCACAGCTTGCTTCTTGCAACATGTTTTAGCCAAACAAACATTTTTGAGTTAATAAAAAATGGGATTAAATTAACTTTCGCTTTTATTTTGCGTTCACTAGTCTTTTTAATTTTATTGATGTTGTTAATTTTTATCTCGTATATCGCACCAATCTTAATCTTTTTATTGAGTTTTTTTACTTTAGTGACAATTATTGAATTTATCTTATTTCGGGCCTACGATAAAATTGAAATGTTTGATAATATTTCGAATCAAGTTGCTCAGCAATTGATTAGGTAGATTTTTAAGAGGAGAACATAATGACAAAGTCAATTCTTAAAAAAACAATAATCAGTTCAGTTTTAATACTTTTGGTAGGAACATTGATTTGGCTAGGGGTTAAAAAAGATTCTAATCTTGAATACCAACCACTAGCTTATGCGGGTTCCGTTTTTGATGTTGCTAGTGAACAAGATGATAGTTATCGAACGTTTTTAGCAGCAAGCGAAAAAACATTTCCTACAACCATTCATGAAGTCGATCTTCAAGATTATTCATATGAAAATGGCTTATTTGAGGAAGACATCCCAAAATATGAGAATTATCTAGACGATCAAGGCAAGAATAAAAACGGGTTATATTTACCTGAGACAGGCGACCTGACTTTCAATATTGAAGTTGCCAATGCAGGTCTTTATAATGTGAATTTAGATTATTTTAATGTCAAAGGCCGCGGTGCTTCAATAATTCGTGGAATTAAAATTAATAATGAGTATCAATATGCAGAAGCTGAAAATATTACTTTTTTAAGATTTTGGCGTGATGAGCATTTAGTTTCTGAAGATCGTCAAAAAGGAATAAATGATCTTAGACCACTTCAAATCGAAACTCATCTTTGGGCAAATACAGACATTTATGATCAGATGGGATATTATGATGAGGCTTATTACTTTTGGCTAGATAAAGGGGTTAATACGATTACATTTGTTAGTCATAGAGAGCCGATTGTTATCGGTAAAATTACTTTTTATCAAGCTGAGAAGTTGCGTACCTATGAACAATACCTTAATTATTATGATTCACTTGGAATTGAAAAAAACACAACTGATTTTCACTTTATTCAAGAGGCAGAAGAAGCATATTTAAAAAGCTCGCCAACATTAAATCCAATCGCCGAGTTTAGCACTTACAAATATAGCCCTTATGAGAGACAAGTTACAAGATATAATGCGATTGGTGGTGTGAATTGGCGTGTTCCTGGTGATGAAATAACTTGGCAAGTTGAAGTACCAGAAGCGGGGCTATATTTGCTGACTTTAACAATTATGCAAAACTTTTCTCGGGGTCAAAGTGTCAGTAGAAACTTAATGGTAAATGGGAAAATCCCCTTTAAAGAAGCGAAAAATCTTCAATTTAAATATAAATCTGATTTACAAAACATTACACTTAAAAATGCTGAAAACCTCTATCTTTATTTGGAGTCAGGTCCTAATACAATCAGTTTTAAATCAACTATAGGAATGTATGGAAGCGTTGTTCAACAAGTCAATAATGAAATTAAAAAGATGCGCGTTTTATATCGGGAGGTTGTTACAAGAACAGGTTTGAATCCTGATCCGATTCAAGATTATTTATTGGCCAGAAACATCGAAGACTTAAATGAAAGATTGGAAAACATTTATGAAAGTTTTAAAGACATCCGACAAGAGGTTATTGAACTGTCACACGGAAGAAACAGCTTAGTTTCAGTCTTTGACAGAATTAATTACCAAATTAGTAAGTTTATTAAGGATGAGAAGAATATTCAAAATGGGTTGCGTGAATGGGAACAAAACATCTCTAATTTAGGTTCTTGGGTAATCGGTATTTCTGAGCAGCCACTAGCGATAGATAAATTGATTGTTCATGGAGCAGGTTATCAACCCAAACGGGTTTCAACTAATTTCTTCGAACGTCTATGGCATCAAATAATTTTATTTTTCGAATCATTTAAAAACACAGGTGATTTTGGCAGCTCAGTCAAAGTTGCTGGTCCAACTATTGAAGTTTGGATTGGCACAGGAAGAGATCAAGCAACAATCATCCGCCAATTAATCGATGATTCTTTTGTGACTCAAAAAGGAGTTAATGTCCGGCTTAAAATGGTTAACCTGTCGGTCTTATTATCAGCTACTTTATCTGGCAATGGACCAGATATCGCAATCGGAGTTGACCAGAAACTACCTGTTAACTGGGGAATTAGAAATGCGATTTTAGATTTAAGTCAGTTTGCTGATTTCCCTGAAGTCGCGACAAGATTTAGTAATAGCGCTTTAGCTCCTTTACAATATGATGGAAAAACATATGCTTTACCAGATACAGAAGATTTTTTAGTGATGTTTTATCGGGAGGATATTTTAGCCGAAATTGGTGTTGAAAAATTGCCAAAGACATGGGATGAGATTATTGATATTTCTCCAGCTCTTCAAAAACAACATTTTGATTTCTATATTCCCCTCGCTCAAGGAGCCTTAAGTCCGGTGCTTCATTCAATGATAGTTCAGCAAGGAGGAAATCTCTACTTAGATAATGGTGCTAGATCAGGCCTTTTGGAACAAGAAAGTTTAAATGCCTTTATTGAGTTTTCAAGATTTTTTACTGATTATGGTTTTGTTCTTCAGGCTAACTTTATTAACCGCTTTCGAAGCGGTGAGATGCCGATTGGAATCTCAAACTTTACAACTTATAACTCTTTGGCTGTTTTTGCGCCCGAGATCAATGGTCAATGGGACTATGGACTGTTTCCTGGAACTTATGATAGCGAAGGAGTGTTACACAATCAAACTACATCAAATGTATCTTCAACAGTCATCTTAAAACATACTAAGCACCCTGAAGCTTCTTGGGAATTTGTTAAGTGGTGGTTAGATGCAGATACACAAGTTGCATATGCTAGAGGTATGGAAGCAATCCTCGGTGCTGCAGCGCGTTACCCTACTGCAAACCTCGAGGCTTTTAAAAATCTTCCTTGGCCAGCAAAAGATTATTTATTATTGAAAACGCAAAGAGAAAATGCGGTAGGAATTCCAACAGTTCCAGGGGATTATATTGTCGGTCGTTACATCGATAATGCCTTTAGACAAACACTTAATGAACAGGTTTTACCGCAAGATAGTATTCATCGATATCATTTAATGATCAATGAAGAACTAGCTAGAAAACGAAAAGAGTTGGGTTTAGAATGATTGAATTGTCAAGAAAAGAGAAACGCAAAAACTTATTTAAAGAGATTAAAAGAAACAAGACATTTTATTTCATGATGGCACCTTTTTTAGTAGTGTTTTTCATCTTTACGGTGCTCCCAGTTATCATGTCAATGTTTTTAAGTTTTACTTCCTATGATATGTTAAATCCACCAAAATTTATCTTCTTGGATAATTATATTAATTTACTTGTCCATGATGATATCTTTATGATTGCCTTAAGAAACACTTTTATTCTGGCAATTATTGTTGGCCCAATCTCTTATTTTGCTTCCTTTATTTTTGCCTGGCTAATCAATGAATTACCACCAAAAATTAAATGGCTGATGACAGTGGTTTTTTATGCACCGTCAATTTCAGGTAGTGTTTATTTGTTATGGCAATTAATTTTTGCTGGTGATATGTATGGTTATTTAAACTCGTTTTTATTGAGACTAAGAATTATTGAAGCCCCAATTTTATGGTTGCAAACACCGAAATATGCGCTAGTAATTATTATAATAGTTCAACTTTGGCTTAGCTTAGGTGTCAGTTTTTTGTCATTTATTGCCGGACTCCAAACTGTGGATAAAACACTTTATGAAGCCGCAGCAATCGACGGGATTAGAAACCGCTGGCAAGAATTATGGCATGTTACTTTACCGCAAATGAAATCACAATTGATGTTTGGAGCTTTAATCCAAATTACAAGTTCCTTCAGTATAGGTGCAATTTCAGTAGGCCTTCTAGGCTTTCCATCTGTTGAATACTCGGGGCATACGATAATAACTCACTTGCTCGATTTTGGTGCTGGTTCGCAAAGAATGGAATTAGGTTATGCGAGCGCAATCGCAACGATGTTATTTTTAATTATGATGGTTGCTAATATTGCAGTTCAAAAAATTATTAGAAGGGTGGGAACATAAAATGATTACTACCCATAAAAATCCGCAAACATTGGGTGAACTCAAGCTGCAATTAGTTAAAGAAAAGCGGCTAAAAAAACGTTCGAAACGCAAAAAAAGACTCTCTAGATCATGGCAAGGCGATCTCGTACTATCACTTGTTTTAATCGCCTTTGGTCTTTTTAGTGCTTATCCATTAGTCTTTACAATTGCTAACTCCTTAAAGCCATTAGATGAAATATTTATTTTTCCACCTAAGCTTTTTCCAAGAAATGTAACCTTTGATAATTTTAATGATTTATTTAATTTAATTGGTAATACAAGAATCCCCATTACAAAATATCTTTTTAACACAATTTTTATCGCTATTATTGGTGTCGCTGGCCATGTTATTTTAGCGATGATGGCGGCATATCCTTTAGCCAAACATAAATTTCCAGGGCGGACAATAATCAATCAGATGATTGTTTACTCTTTGATGTTTTCAGCTCTTGTTACAGCTATTCCACACTACTTGATTATTAGTTGGTTAAATTTAATTGATACAGTTTGGGCAGTTATTATTCCTTCTTGGGGCTTTACTTTGGGTCTGTTTTTAATGCGTCAATTTATGACAACAATCCCAACAGAGCTGTTGGATGCTGCAAAAATTGATGGTGCTGGCGAGATGAGAATTTTATTTCAAATTGTTTTACCACTTGTAAAGCCTGCTTGGTTAACAGTGATAATTTTACTTTTCCAACAATTGTGGTCAACAGATGGTGGTTCCTTTATTTTTACAGAAAACTTAAAGCCATTTAGTTATGCCCTTCAACAAATCGTTGCGGGCGGTATTGCCCGAACTGGAACAGCAGCAGCGGTTGGGGTTATTATGCTTATTGTCCCAATAACGGTCTTTATTTTAAGTCAGACCAGAATTATTGATACAATGGCTCACTCCGGATTGAAATAGGTGAATGCGATGAGAAAAAAACTATTTGTTAGTCTAGTTTTGTTACTTTTTACAACAGCACTATTTTCAGTAAAATTAAATGCTGAATATAACTATTCACCTTGGATAGAGGCGATTGAATCCGCCCACAGCATGTCAATAACAAAAATAGTTGATAATGTAAATATTGAAGATTCTAGCGGTAATAAACCAGTAGTAACTTTAGATGGTCTCTATGATTCGCATGTCTATGAAGACTTACTTTATGTTTCTGATTCTAAACAAAATAAAGTCTATGTTTTTAATAGTGACTTGGAATATCTTGAATCTTACCCAAAGGAGACAGACTCAGCAACTTTAGATGGACCGCTCGGAGTGTTTGTGGCGAATAATAAATTATATGTTGCTGATTCTAAAAATTATCGAATTGCAATCTTTGATTTAACAACTAAAATGCTGATTCAAGAAATCAAAGATCCAGCTGATGATATCTTTTTAAAAATTAGATTTACTCCGCAACGCTTAGTTGTCGACCGTTCAGGGAGAATTTTAGTAGTCGCCCAAAACGTCTTTGAAGGGATTATGGAATTTGATAGTTCAGGTAATTTTACGAGATTTTATGGAACGAATGTTATTCAAATGGGAGTGCTTGAAGCGCTAATATACCGGCTTTCAACTAAAAAGCAAAAAGAAAAGATGGCGCTTAAACTTCAACCTTCATTTACTAGTATTGATATCGATGAGTTTGGTTATATTTATACAGTTTCACGTGCCGATAGCAACAACCCCGTTAAAAAGTTAAACTTTAAGGGTAATGATATCTTAATTAAAAACGGCTATATCAATGTCATTGGTGATGCTGTTTATGCGAGAAGTGACCGTTATGTCGCCCCAGGTCCTAGTACTTTAAGTGATATTACTGTCAATAACGATAATAATCGTTTTAGCATTTTAGATGCTAAGCGGGCAAGAATATTTACTTATGATATCGAAGGTCATCTCCTCTACATTTTTGGTGAAAAAGGTTCCCAAAATGATAAACTTCAAAGCCCGACAAGTATTACTTATTTTGACGAGAAAGTGATCGTTACCGATAATACAACAAAAAGCATTTATGTTTATGAACCAACAAAGTTCGGCTTGCTAATCAATCAAGCAACTCAAGCTTATTATCAAATGGATTATGATGCCTCTAAAACTTTTTGGAATGAAGTCGTCAGTGAAAACTCAAACTACTTTTTAGCATATGCAGGTATCGGTAAAACAAATTTAAGAAATCATGAATATCAAGAGGCAATAGAAAATCTTAAATTAGGTCATGATTATTTTAATTATTCAAAAGCTTATAAAGAATATCGCACGCAACAAATGAAAAAGGTCCTACCTTATTTAATTGTTGGCGCACTAGGCTTATTAACATTTATTGTCTATAAATCGATTAGACAAGCTGTTAAAAGAGATGAGGATGAGTGATAGTTATGGAAAACGGATTTAAGCAAAAACTTAAAACTGGACTTTATGATCTCTTTGTTTTTCCACTTTATATTTTGACACATCCAGTTAAAGGTTTTGAAGAATTAAAATATGAGAAAAAAGGCAAAATTTATGTCGCAATAGTTTATTTTATTTTGATGATTGTCGCAACTATCTTAGTTCAGACAACATCTGGCTTTTTAATCAGCCCATTAAAGGATTTAGATTTCAATATTTTTAAAACTGCACTTTTAGTTATTGTTCCGATTGTACTTGCGGTTATCGGTAATTGGTCTGTGACATCACTTTTAGATGGTAAAGGAAAAATTAAAGAAATCTTCATGGTGATTTGTTATGGTTTAATTCCTTATATATTATTAATTATTCCTTTAACTTTTTTAAGCAACTATCTGACTTTAGATGAGGTAACTTTTTATAATACTTTTGTTGGAATCGCAGTCTTTTTAGCAGCGTATATGATTTTCATGGGTCTTTTAGTCATTCATGAATATGGTTTAGGAAAAACAATCTTAACAATTATCTTTACTGTGGTTGCGATTGCAGTAATTGTCTTTATTGGAATTTTATTTATGACTTTAATCCAACGTGCATATGATTTTGTCTGCTCTGTTTATCAGGAAATTATTTTAAGGATTAGTTAGGTGAACAAGATGAAAAAACGGCTTATTAAAATCTCAATAATAGTTGTTTTAGTGGGTTTATTATCCACTTTGGTTGCAGTTTTAATAATTAAGGCAAAAGCGACATATACACCTCGTGAACCTTATGATAAAACTTCTTTTGTAGACTATGATAAGATTCCAGCTAATAAAATTTATACACTAGAAAACTCAAAATTTGAATTTCAATTAGATTCAACGACAACCAAATTTCAAATCTTAGATAAAACAACTAATCAAACATGGCATTCTAATGTTGATTCATATTCATCTAATCCTTTAGAGTTTAATGATCTTTATACAGTTTATTATGAAAGAAAAATTGGAACACCGAGAGCTGTTTCAGTTTATGAAGAGAGTATTAAACATCATGCATATAGCTTTAGAATCACAGAACAAAGCATTGATGTCTTGTATAAAGTTGGCGGTAAAAGAGATATAACCTTTAATGATTTGCCGCAAAAGGTCCCTGCTGAAAAATTTGAAAAATTAATTCTTGAACCACTCGAAGAATTAGCAAAAAGCGACTTTGATGTAGCATTAGATTTAAGCTTTTTAAAAAGTGTTTATTTTAAGCCAGAAGGAGCTCATAAAACAGGAGCCTATCATTTAAGAAATATTATTAATCCTCAATCTATTTTAGACATTTATATTTTGATTTTTGAAAAATCTGATTACACATATGATGACTATGTTCAAGATAGTAAACATTACAATATTCCTGCGGAAAAAGAAGTTGCTTACTTTGAATTTGTTGTAAGTTATTCTTTAAGTGAAAAAGGATTTAAAGTTCAAATAATTAATGATTCAATACTTGAATCAGCAGATTACTTAATTGCTTATCTCGATATCCTACCTTATTTTGGCGCTGGCAATGTCAATGACTCAGGTTTTACCGTAATTCCAGACGGTTCGGGAATTTATATTGATCACGAAAACCAAAGATATAATACTGCAGTTTACAATAAAAGAATTTATGGCAGTGATCTCTCGCTTGAACGGAATCTCTATGTAGCACCAGAACAACAAGAGATTATTAAACTGCCAATGTATGTTTATAGCAAAAACAATTATGGCTATATCAACGCCTTATTAGAGTCTGATTCAATGGCAAGCATTAGGACCGCTTTTAAAACTACCTCTGAGGCTGGTAGTTATGTAAATAAAGTTCCTTATATTCATTATCGCTATTATTTAAGAGAGCGAGATGCTTATAAATTTAAGTCAAATGTATCTGAACAAGATGTCAATATTTGGACCAATGAATACAATAAAACTGATTATTTATCCGAGTATATCTTCGTTACCGATGGATCAAATTATTCTAATTTTGCTAAAGCATATCAAACTTATTTAATTGATAACTATAATTTAGAATCTCGGCAGACAGCTGATTATTTACACTTAACATTTTTAGGTGGATTTAAGGAAAAAAAATACTTTGTAGGGATTCCTTATCAGCAAATTAATCCCCTCACTAAGGCGCGAGATATTCCCAAAATCCTCACTGAACTGGATTTGGCAGAAAACTACAGCATCAGTTATCAAGGCTGGTCTAATGAGGGAATAAAACCTAAGGCGATGAATAAAATAAGTTTTGATTCTAAAGTGATGAAAAAGGATGATTTAACTGAACTTCTTGCGGAAGTTGAGCAGAGAAATATCAACTTGTATTTAGAGTTTTTGACAAATAGTGGCTTTAGTGAAAAAAATATTAAAGTTAAAAAAGATGTTGTTAAGACTTTGCTGCAAAATCCAGTTGGCTATTATAAATTTAACCCAGCAACAAATCTTATCGACCGACAATCGCTGAAGCAATATTACTTTACACCTGAAATGAGCACTAAAGTTTATCAAGAAATGGTTAAGTTTTTAGCTGCCAACAAGCTTAATAATGTTGGAATAAGTGACGATAGTTCTCGTCTTGCAAGTGATTATGCAAGAGGAAAAGTGGTGTTTAAAAATGAACTTATTGAAAGTTTTGATAATAATTTGAAACTGTTGGAAGAGAAAAATGTTTTAATGAGAAACTCTAACCTTTATGCAATTTTACAGGCGAACAAAGTTTTAGATTTTCCGCTTTCAGGGACTAGGCATGGTATGGTAGACTACTCAATACCGTTTATTCAACTTATTTTTAGTGGTCAAATTGACTACTTTGGGAGTGCTGTTAATCTCGATACTTCTAAATCATTGAAGTGGCATGAACTTAAAGCCATTGAGACAGGTAGTAAAATTCAGTATGTTTTATCTGCTGAAGATACCGTTAAATTAATTAATACGGAATATTCAAATTACTTTTCTACCTATTATCAAAACTGGTTAACAGCAATTAAGACAATTTATGAAAACTTAGCTGAACTCGATATTTATGGGTCAGAATTAATTAGTCATCAGCCCCTAAATGCTGATGCGACAATTGTGAAGGTTACATATAGCAACGGAAAAAGTTTTATTATTAATTATTTAACAGAGACACTTGAAAGTCTTTAGGTGAAGTTGATGAAAAAGGTAAAAAAGGAACGCTATTTTCAAAGTGAGGAAATAGCAAAACAAAAACAGAAGTTTGAAAAACAAATAACACTTTTAGAAAAGAGAAACCTAAAACTGAACAAGCGAGTTAATCTTTTCCATGAAAAACAGAGTCAAGATAAAAAGATTAGTGTTAAAAGATTAGTTAAGCTCTCTAATAAGGTGTTCAAAAACGAACTTCAAATTAAATATTTAAATCGCGATCTTAAGCTTCTTGAACAAGGCCAACTGATCAAACATGGTTTGTTTAAGCGCGGGAAAATTTGGTTTTCGGAAATTGAATATCATAAACAGCGTTATATTTGGGGTTTTATTTTTATAATTCCTTGGGTTATCGGAATGGTATTACTATTTTTACCTTCTTTAACTACAACCTTTTATTGGAGTTTTTTCGATGTTAAGTTTGAAAGTCGGAGAGTAGTTTTAAGCAGTTTTGTTGGCTTTGAAAACTTTAGTGTTTTATTTGGCAATTACGTCCACGCTAATGGAGGGATATTTTCAGTCGATCTCTTAACGTTTTTAAGAGATTTAGTTATTGATTTACCGACAATTATTATTTTTAGTATTATTATTGCGGTCTTATTAAATAAAAAGTTTAAAGGCCATATTTTAGTTAAAATAATCTTTTTTATCCCAGTTGTCTACAACGTTCCAATTATTGCTGCAACACTCACTAGCAGTTTTGGTCAGCACATTGAGCAGTCAATTCAAAGTGAAGCCACCTTTGTTGAACAAATGTCACAGTTTTTCTTTGAAATTGGAATTGGGGAAAATGTTATGGAAATAGTTTTAAATGCGGTCAGTAGAATTTTTACAATTGTTAATTTATCGGGAATTCAAATCTTAATTTTTATCGCTGCAATTCAAGCTGTACCGAATCATTTGTATGAAGCTGCAGCAGTGGAAGGCGCGACAAAATATGAAAGTTTTTGGAAAATTACAATTCCAATGATAACACCAATGATTCTTACTGCAGCGATTTATACTGTTGTCGACAGTTTTACAAGGTCGCCAATTATTAGATATTTAGATCAAGCGATGTCGCAGGGAAGAAATGGTCTTGCCGCCGCGATGTCATTGACTTACTTTTTAATTAATTTGGCGCTTGTTGGAGTTATCTTTTTGTTGATGAGAGGAAGAGTGTTCTATTATGACGAAAAAGAAAGCTAATAAAATATTTTATAATTTACGCCAAAAAGGTTTTAATTACAAGGAGCACTTCACAAACCCGCATAAGAGAAAAGCACTTATTCAAAAATTAGGGTCATTTTTGACGCTTGTTTTAAAGTATGTTTTGTTGTACGGATTGTCATTTATTATTATTTATCCGCTCATCCAACAAATTGCGGTAGCATTGCGCGATCCCTACGACATCAACAATCCGTTTGTTTTATGGATTCCGGAAAAAGTATCTTTGAAAAACTTTGAACTCGCTTACCTTGTTCTTGATTATTGGAAGTCATTTAAAAATTCAGTAATTCTTTCTACAGGAGTAACTCTCCTCCAACTGATAATGGCAACATTAGTCGGTTATTCATTGGCAAGATTAAAGTTTCCTGGTCATAAGATAGTCTTTTTAATTGTTATTTTTACGATTATAGTTGCGCCAATGACTTTGGAAGTTCCTCTAAAATTGAATTTGCAAAACTTTTTAGGAAGTGGAAAGAATCTTTTAGGCACGCCGTGGATTCTGTTTTTCTTCGCCTTGACCGGAATGGGAATTAAAGGAGGAATATTTATCTATTTATTTAGACAATTTTTCCGCGGTATTCCAACCGAAATTGAAGAGTCGGCGATGGTTGATGGGGCAAATCCTTTCCAAATCTTTTATAAAATTATGTTACCAAATGCGATGGGAGGAATTATCCTAACAACAGTTTTAACCTTTGTTTGGCAATGGAATGATGCTTATTATACAGTAATATATGTCAGTAAAATAACTGCTGCTTATGAAACTTTGACAACTAAAATTTTAGGCGTTGCTGGTAATATGCAAGGCGCATTAATGGCTGCAGGGTTGTGGGGACTATTAGACCAAGATGTAACTGGAAACCCACTTTTTACGGCGATGATTTTAAATACTACGGCAATCTTAACGATGTTGCCAGTGATTGTGTTTTACTTAATTGTTCAAAGACGACTCTTTACCGAAGGAGTTGAACGAAGCGGTTTGGTTGGTTAAAAAACAATATAAAAATAATATAAAAATATTTAGGAGGAAAAGAGATGAAAAAAATAATTACATTTTTAATTACATTAGTATTAGCTTTAGGCTTGTTTGGCTGTGGAAATGACAAACCACCAGAAAACGGTAATGGAAATGGTGATGAGCCTAAAATTGATTTAAAAGGAATTGATTTTATTATAATGGTTGATAATAAATCAAGTGCGGATCCGCGGTTAGAAACTTATAGCTCGCTTTTTAGAGATGAAAATATTGCCAAAATCGAAGCTGCTGAAAAAAAATACAACATCAAAGTTGTTTATGAAAATTATCCTTCAAACGCTTCTTGGGGTGCAGCTCGAACCCGCTGGATTGTTGAACAAGCAGAGCTGGGTGTCAGACCAGCGCATGTTTTTGAAGTTAACTCGATGTTTACAGGTAGTTTAGCAGCTCAAAAAGCGATTTTGCCTCTCGATGATTTAATTGAAACTTATGGTGTTAAAGGATATTGGCCTGAAAAAATGATTTTTGGGCAAGTTTTAGGCAAACACTACCTTTATGATAGTTCTTATCCGGTTGCTGATGATGGACTTTATTATAATAGTGATCTTTTAGCAGAAGTATTAGGTCCAGAACGCCGCAATGAGCCAACAGATAAATGGCTTGAAGGGACTTGGACTTGGGATGCCTTTCACGATTTAGCGCTTGAGCTAAAAGGGAAACTTGACCACAATAGATCGGAAGAAGAAGGCGGACCACAATATGTGCTTGGAGGCCGGGTTTATAACTGGGTTTATACAATGATTGGCTCAAATGGTGCCAGTTTAGTTGATTCCGATTTTAACACTCATTTAACTGATCAAGCTGTAATTGATACTGTAGATTTTCTTCATAATTTATATGCGGTAGAAGGAATGTGGATTGCTAATGCTCCTTTGGCAAATGCCAGTCAGCCAGAGTTTAAGGCCGGTAATGTTGTTTTCCACAATGGACATAGTTGGCACATCAATGCCAGCAACAAGTGGGGTGGAGCGGAGTTTGTAATTGACTTTGTCCCATATCCAGTTGGACCTAATATTAAAAGCGATAAATCAAACTATTATGTAAATCATGTCTATGGTAAGGCTGGTTACGCAATTAGTAGCGCTTATTCGAAGGAAAATATTCCTGAAGGTTACGAAGATATGATTATTCATAGTGAAACAATCTTTAAAATTTGGCACGACTTACAATATTTCCCTAAATTTGATGAAGCGACACAACTAATTAGTACAGAAGAGATCTATTTAGCTTTTTACAACACAAGTCTTAGACCATATTACGGTTCTAAAAAATCAATGGATGCCCACATGGATGTTATTGATTTAGCAAGACCAGAGTTTTTCTATTCATTTGAAGAAGCGCAATCACATGATGCAAATGAATCCTATATGCTTGAACTACAAAATGCTGTTCATCACGGTGACTCAAGAAGAATTTTAGAAGCAATTGAAGCAAAATTAATCGCCATCATTCAAGAAAGATATTTTAGCGACTAATAGAGGAGAAAATAATGAAAAAAACATTGCTTGTTATAACGACTTTATTTCTAGTTTTTGTTGCTGGTTGTAAAAATAACAACAACAATAACGACAACAACGGTATCACCCCACCTGTTAAAGATACGACTGCACCACTTCTTTCAGTTGAATCGACAGATTTTCTTTTGATCACTGTAGTTCAAAATGAAACTGTTGATCTTGAGGAATTATTGCGAAATGGTGTTACAGCTTACGACAATATTGATGGTGATATTACAGATGAAATAATAATTAGTTATGACAATGTTGATTTAACGACACCGGGTGAGTATGAAGCCTATTTATATGTTTTTGATAGTTCTAATAATCAATCGAACATTGTTAAGAAAGTGGTTAAGGTTGTGTTGGCAACAGGACTTATTAATCCTTTTCCAATTTGGAATGAAGTAATAGATAATGAAAAATCTCCAACTCAACAAGATTTTTTTAAAGGTGCTTGGTACCATAAAGTAGTATCTTCGCGTGATTATTGGCTTGGGATTGAAGGAACTATTACCCTCCCAGAATTTGAAATTAGAAGATACGATGATGCCTTTGATGAAACTCTCTTTGCTGATCCTTGGGTAAAAAACTTGGATAACCCTTCGATTTATTTAGGCGGTAGAGCGACTACGGAAAGCGATGTTGGCTTAAGTTTGAGCTTAGTCTTACTAGAAAGAGATGGAAGACAAGTAATTTCTACTGGTTCTTATGCCTTTCGACCATTTTGGCGTTATATAACCCCTACTGAACAAGATATAGGTGGTTATAATATCGAAGGCGGTAGACGCTATACAGTTGGCAAAGCAGGGACTAATAATATGATTGCTAACTGGTATTATGGAGATACTCAATATTATTATTTGCCAGGTGATAAACTAAGAATAGTTGTTTATAGCCCAAAAACACATTATTTACAACTTCAAATCGAAGTGCTTGAAAAATCAACACTAGCAAATTCAATAAAAATTAGAGAAGATAACGGTTGGCAAGACCCTGAAAACTTTTTAAGTCCAATCTTTAGATCGCCGGGTCATGGGGGAGCCGTCTTAGCTGAATATAAACGAGTTAACGCCATTGATCAGTCAGGAAGAGAAGGGATTGACGCTTTGAGCACTAATACCGAAGTCTTTCAAGCCGTTTGGGAAAGTGTTTATCTCCATAGAGAAATTGCCGGTAGATTATACCGAGTACCTTTTAACGCCAATCGGGCTGATATCCTAAGTGCGCCGACAAGTCAAGGCTTTACATATACAGAAATTGATTCCAATGGTGGCAGTAAAGTTTCGATTCATCCTGGAAGAGAATAATGAGAAAGTTGTTGATCGTGATGCTAGCAATTTTATTGGTATCATGTAAAAAAGAAAAAAATGAAGAGATAAAAGAAGACAATATTGCACCTCTTGTTTTTGTCGATGGCGCATATTTAAGCCATGAGGTTAAGCAAAATGTAATCTTGAATTTTGATCAGTTTTTCCTCCAAGGAGTAACAGCAATCGATGATGTTGATGGTGATTTAACAGCTAAAATAGAAATTGACTATGCTGATTTTGACATCAGTACTCCTGGTCGTTATAAAATCTACTTTTTTGTCCATGACAATGCCCAAAATAAGTCAAACCTTGTCAGTAAAACAATTATAGTTAAGCACCATTATGAAATTTTGGAGTCATATCCAATATATTTAAACTCAATCTCAGGCGAAAAACCAACTCCAGGACCACAACGCTTGTTTAGAGGAGCTTGGTATCATAAAGTTGTATCTTCACGCGACCAGTGGTTGGGAATGGAAGGAACAATTGTGTTACCAGAAGTAAAAATTAGACGTTATGATGGGGATTTTGATAGTAGTTTAGATTTAGACCCTTGGGTTAAAAATCTTGATAATCCCTCAATATATATGGGAGGAAATGCAACCTATGAAAGTGATGTAGGCTTAACACTTAGTTTAGTCCATATGAAAAACCCAGAAGGAAACAACACAATTTCAACCGGTTCCTATGCCTTTAGGCCGTTTTGGCGCTATATTACTAGTCTCAACGATCCAGACAAAGACATTGGAGTGATTAATTTAACTCAAGAGAGAAGATATGGGGTAACAGCTTTAAATGCTACGGAGACTAATATGTATGCTAATTGGTATAATGCTGATAGTGAGTTTTACTATTTACCAGGCGATAAACTAAGATTGATTTTATATAGTCCCAAGCCAAATTTTCTTCAACTTCAAGTCGAAGTGTTAGAAAAATCAAGTTTGGCAAGTTCAATTAAAATTCGCGAAGACAATAATTGGCGAGATCCAGAAGACTTCACAAGTCCATTATTCAAATCTGAAGGTCACGGCACTGAAATTTTCAAAGAATATAAGCGGGTTAACGCCATCGATCAGGTCGGAAGAGAAGGAATAGACGCTCTTAAAAGTGAAACTGAAGTGAGACTCGCAAAATGGGAAAGTGTTTATTTATTCCGTAAGATTGGTGAGACAATTTACCGAGTTCCCTTTAATTCAAGAAGATCATCTCTTTTAAATGCACCGCTTGATGGAGCCTTTATTACAACTCCGATTGAGTATGATACTGGTGGTACAACTGTTATTATTGACCCGAAAAGAACAATAAACGAAGAGGAGTAAAAAGATGAGAAAAATAATAATTGTTCCCTTAGATGAAAGACCATGTAACTATGATTTCGCAAAGTCAATGAGCCGCGAGATGCCTTATCAAGTAATCGTTCCGCCAAAAGAGTATTATGGCAATAAAAAAATCCCTGGTGACACCGAGAAAATTATTGCCTGGTTAGAAAAAGAGGCAATAGATGCAGATGGGATTGTAGTCGCTTTAGATACAATTCTTTATGGCGGCATCGTTCCTTCAAGACTGCATCATGAAGAGTTAAATACTTTAATTGAAAGACTTGATGTTTTACTAAGAATTAAAGCGGTTAATCCCCAAATTTTAATCTATGGCTATCAATTAATTATGAGAAATCCTGCTTATTCAAGTTCAGAAGAAGAACCTGATTATTACGAAGATTACGGAAGAGAGATACATCTTTACGGCATTTATCAACATAAAGAAACACATAATATAATAAGCAAAGAAGAAATAGTAGATTTTAATCGCATCAAAGCTATCTTGCCAAAAAAATATCTAACTGATTACTTAAAAAGAAGAGCTATTAACTTGCAATTGAATAGCCAGTTTTTAAGTTTAGTATCTAATGATATTGTTGATTTTGGAATAATCCCTCAAGATGATGCTTCAGTTTATGGTTTTACGGCTTTAGACCAACAAAAAATCCGTAAATTAATAGAAAAAAACAATCTAGAGTTAAATGTTTACATGTATCCCGGTGCAGACGAAGTTACCAATACTTTACTTGCTAAAATGATTCTTCATTTTGAGCAAAAAAAACCGCGTTTTTTTCTTAAATATTCAAGCGAATTGAGTAAGACTGTCATACCACTTTATGAAGATAGACCGCTAGCAGAAACAATTAAGTATCAAGTTTTGGCGGCTGGGGGAATTATTGTTGAAAGTTTAGTTGATGCTGATCTTGTATTGTTAATCAATGGCCCAGGAGTAAAGATGCGAGAAGCAAGTAGCATTCTTGAGGTTCGAACAGTAGAATATGATGCTTTTCGTAATTTAGTTGAGTTTGTTGAGTTTGCTGATTATGTCATTCAAAAACTAAAAAAACCTGTTATTATTGCCGATGTTGCTTATTCAAATGGAGGGGATCTCCACCTTTTTAAGCTTTTAAAACAAAAACAGTTACTTTATCGAGTTGCTGCCTATGCCGGCTGGAATACATCCTCAAACACGCTAGGTACTGCAATTCCGCAAGGGATATTTGCTTACTTGTACCCGAAAAGAAAAGCTAATTTAGATTTTCTTGCTCATCGCTATATCGAGGATGTCGGTTATTGTACGCTAGTTAGAAAAGAGGTTACAAAGACCTTAAAAGAGCCTTATCACTATTTTTATCTTGATGGCAAGAAAGGCAAAACCGTTAAAAATATTCAAGAAAAGCTTGAAGAATTTATCGCGCTTTATTTAGTTGAAAATAATAAAAAACCTTTGATTAAAGAGATTTATTCTCCTTGGAATAGAATGTTTGAGATTGGTTTAAAGGTGGAATTAAATGATAATTAAGGAATTAACAATTAACAATGTACCTTTGGTAACATATGAGAAAAATCTCACTACTAAAAAACCTTTAATTTTTTTCTTTCATGGTTTTACAAGTAATAAAGACTCTTTAATGGGTAGAGGAGAAAAGCTTGCAGAATTAGGTTTTTATGTAGTCGCAATCGATGCTTATTTACACGGAAAACGGGAAGAAGAATGGTTTAAACGTTTATCAGTAAAACAAAAGTATCAATATATTGTTGAGATTGAAATTAAAACAGCCCATGATGCAAAGGAATTATGGGAGTCACATTTTTCCCAACAAGATTTTATAATAGGTGATTCATTTAATGCCTATGGAGTTTCAATGGGTGCAGCAACAGTATTTTATTTGGCAACCATTACGAAAGAACTTCACAAAGGGGTTAGTTTAGTTGGGTCACCTTCATTTTATGAGTATTATCAAGAACGACAAAAGAAATTTTCTTGGCCCGAAGCGGGGTTAAAAGAACGGTTAAAGAAATACTACAAGCTTGACCCCTTAATCAATAACGACAAGTTGGGCAATCAAGTATCTCTTTTTGTCGCTGTCGGTAAAGATGATCCGATTGTAAATCCTAAATATAGTCAGAAACTATTTCAATTGAGACCAGATATCGTAACTTTTAAAAGTTATAATACCGGGCATGATTCAACAACAGAGATGTTAAATGATTCGTATACATTTTTAACAAACAATATTTAAAAGGAATAAAAGAGATGAAACAAAACTATGATGTAATTGTTGTAGGTGGAAGTTTAGGTGGAGTGTTAAGTGCTTATAGCTTGGCAAAATATGGCTATGAAGTGCTCTTAGTTGAAGAAACTGATTGGCTTGGGGGACAACTTACCAATCAAGGCGTTCCCAGCGATGAACATCCTTTTATTGAAACGACTGGTTGTAGTAAAACCTACAGAGATTACAGAAACAAAGTAAGACAATATTATCGCAATCACCCCAATATAATCCCCAGTTTAAAGACTAAAGAAATCTTTAATCCGGGTGGCGGTTGGGTTAGTTTTAATTCACATGAACCAAGATTGGCTTTAAAACTTTTAAATGAGATGTTGGAACCTTTCGTCGAGCGAGGAAATTTAAAGATTTTATTAAATAGTCAAGTGATAGAAGCAAAAGCGACTGCAGAGTTAATAAACTCACTAACGATTAAAACAGACCTTGAGTTAAGAACATTTGAAGCAATTTATTATATTGATGCGACAGATAATGGTGATTTACTCCCTTTGACTAAAACCGAGTATAGTATCGGAGCAGAAAGTTATGCGCAATACCAAGAACCTCATGCTCCTTTAAAAGCCAATCCTCGTGATTTACAGCCAATAACATGGGTTGCGGCAATTGCTTATGATAAAAATGGTAAGCATCGGATAAAAAAGCCTGAAATGTATGATTATTTTAAAAATTACCAGATGCCTTTTGGGGAATCGATTTTAAGTTGGTATGCTGCTGGTTTGGAATCCGGTTCCAAACGGCTTTTCAGCCTATTTGCAACACCAAACACAGAGTTTGAAGAGACACCTGCAATGTTTAGCTATCGCCAAATTTTTGAGCCAAATAATTTTGTTGATCAAACTAATCTCAAGCCAATTACGTTGTTAAATTGGCCCCAAAATGATTATGTTTTTGGTAATATTATTGAAAATGAAGATTCTGAAAAACATAAAAACAATGCCAAACAACTGACAAAATCTTTAATCTATTGGCTTCAAACAGAAGCTTTAAGATGTGATGGCAAAGGCTATGGCTATCCGGAGATTATGCTAGATAAGACGATTTTGGGAACTAAAACAGGACTAGCGAAAGCACCTTATATTCGTGAATCAAGAAGAATTAAAGCACTTTATACAATAGTCGAACAACTAATCAGTAAACGTTATGCTAAAGAACCACCAACATTTTTTGATAGTGTAGGGGTGGGATATTATCAAATTGATGTTCACATGACCACTGAGACTAAGACTTATTTTTTTGATGAGACTTGGCCTTTTGAAATCCCCCTTGGAGCATTAATTCCAAAAACCAAACAAAATTTGATTGCTGGTTGTAAAAATATTGGCACAACCCATATCACTAATGGTTGTTATCGATTACACCCTGTTGAATGGAATATTGGTGAATCAGCAGGATTATTGTTAGCCTATTGTTTAAAAAATAAAGTGACGCCTCACCAATTATATAAAATGAAAACTAAGATTCCCGATTTACAAAGGTTCTTAAGCGAAAATGGGATTCAATTATCATGGCCAAAGGAAATACTTGCAGAGGTGAAATAAAATGAAAAAAGATCTTTCTAAAAACATCATTCCAACCAGAGACTCTAATTATGCTGATTATCGAGCTTTTATTGATGCGCCAATCTCCAGCGAAAAAATTAAAGATGAAGTTCCTAAACCAGAAGCGCCAAAATGTTTTTTAGGTGCTTGGTATCGGAAAGTTTTCTCAAGTAAAGATTATTGGTTGGGAATTGAAGGAGTTATCACTTTAGGTGAATTTATCCCAGATGAAAACCGTTTTGGCACCGACAAAAGAGTAATTTATGAGCGTTATTTGGATAATCCTTCAGTTTATATGGGAGGAGCTGCTCTAGCAGAAAGCGATGCCGGCTTAGGTTGGAATATTGGTTATCGTGAGGCAGATCAAAAATTAGATTTAAATTATGGTTCACCAAAAGTAGCTTACAGACCATTTTGGCGTTATATTTATCAACAAGTAAGTGATGTGGCGACTAATGTTGAACGCAATTATGTTAATTCTTGGAATGTTAGCAATGTTAATGATTTTGACTTTTACTATTTTCCTGGTGATAAAGTGAAGATGGCAGTTTATTCACCGTTAAACAACTACCTACAACTAAGAATAGAACTTTTGGAGCCAACAAAAATTGAAAAATATGCCAATTTAAGAAATTCTTATCAGCTTAAAACTAAACCACGAGTTTTTTATAGTCCTTTGTTTTATTCAGAAGGACATCGGGTAGATAAAGCAGAATTTAAACGAGTTAATTCAATTGACCAATATGGAAATGAAGGCTATGAAGTCAGTAAAACAACTGCTAAAGTAACTGAGGCAGTGTGGGAAAACACCTATTTATTTAGAAAAATTAAAGGGACTATTTATCGAGTTCCAATGCTTGAGAATAGAAAAGCTGAAATGGCTTGTCCAAACCAGGAATCTTTTTCTACAAAACGACTTCCAAATGGTGGAGAGGCTATTCTGATTCATCCAGTTTATGATCTAAAGAAAAGAGGTTGAAAAAAATGAGCAAAGAAAAACTAATTAATCAACTAAAGGGCGGTTTGATTGTCTCTTGTCAAGCTTTAGAAGAAGAACCTCTTCACGGTGCGGACATTATGAGTAAAATGGCTTTGGCGGCTAAAATGGGGGGAGCTGTTGCGATTAGAGCAAACGGAGTTTTAGATATCCAGGCAATTAAGCAAAAAGTTGATCTTCCTGTAATTGGAATTATTAAAAAAGAATACCCTAATTTAGATCGTTATATTACACCAACTTTAAAAGAGATTAAAAAATTAATTGAAATTGGTGTTGATATTATTGCGATGGATGCAACCCAGCGGGTTAATCAAGATGAGGTTAGTTTTAAAGAAAAAGTGGATTATATCCATCAAAACGGCCTACTTGCAATGGCTGATATTTCGACTTTAGAAGAAGGATTATTAGCTGAAAAAAATGGTTTTGATTTTATTAGCACGACTTTATCTGGCTATACGAATTATTCAAGAAAAAAAGCTGGACCAGATATAAAACTAGTAAAAGAGTTAGTAAAACAAACAAATAGTTATATTATCGCCGAAGGAAAAATTCGAGATCGAGCTGACTTGAAAAAAGTTTTAAAACACAATCCTTTTGCGGTTGTGATAGGGGGGGCAATTACTAGGCCTCAATGCATTACAAAACTGTTTGTTGAAACATTAAAAGGAAAATGACTACTATTTAGTTAAAAAAGGTTTAACAAATAGAGGGAGGCAAATGCTGTGAAAAGAAAAGTTTTACTTTTTTTAATGATGATTTTTAGCGTTATGTTTTTAGTTGCCTGTGAAAATACGCCTAGTGATTCTAATGGTGAATTAAACGGTAATAATAATGGTCAAGAAACAGAGGTTGAAAAAACAGATGAAATTCCGCCAGCCTTTAGTGAGGCTATTGACGGACAGTTAAGCGAAATTGAACATTTAAAAGGTGATGAAATTGATTTTTTTCAAGATGTTGTAGTCATCGATAATGAAACTGCTTCAGAAGATATTGTATTAACAATTGAAAAAGGCGAATATGATTCCGATATTCCTGGAACTTATCAATTGACCTATAAGGCAGTTGATGAAGCCGGAAACGAAGCGACAGTGACACGGACTGTTGTTGTCATAGATACTTTAGATGTAACATTTCCAGCAATCATTATCGGTGAAGAGTTCCTTGAATATTCATTTAATGATGAAACAGCTTTTGAAAAGACAAGTGCCGGGGCAAAATTCCGTTCTACAGCTGATCTTGTTCATATTATGGATAAAGACTTTTTCCTCCAACAAATCGCCGAATATGAAGAAGATTGGAACGGTGTTCCAAGATTTCCTTGGGGCAGCTTAGCGCTTGTAACAACAGAAGGTCGGGTGGTTCACTGCCGGTTTACGGCGGGAGTTCAATTAGAAATCGATGCCGAAGGAAATATCACTTATATGATTTGGGATTTAGTTTGGTTTACTCACGACTCAAGTGGTGAGTTATTTAAAGGTTTAGATGAGGAGTTTTTAGATGAACTTTTACCAGAAGGAGGCTATGTTGTTTTTGCAGCTTCTGATGGCAAAGCGCGAATCTTTTTAAATAAAAACCTTTATTGGAGTAAATATAAAGGTGGTGGAGGGATGACAAAAGATGTTCAAGATGTTGATATTACAGAAGTTGTTGTCGAAATTATTGAAGAATATAATGTTAAAATACCACTGCCAGATAGATTAGAAGCACCGACAATTGAAATCGAAGATAATACTGTATCATGGGAAGCTGTTGAAAACGCTAAAGGCTATAGTTTGTATATCGATGGCCAAAAACAAGAAAACAGACTCTTTACGCAATTAGAAATTAATTTAGATGAACTGATTATAGCGACAAAATCTTCCTACGAAATCGAAATTGTTGCAGTGTCAAGCGATATTTTCAAATGGACAAATTCCAACAAATCAAATCTTGCCAAATATAAAACTACTATCCCGCCAGAAGTTGCAGAATTTACAATTGATTTAGTTGAGAATACTATTTCTTGGGATGAAGTGGCAGATGTGAGCACTTATGATATTTATTTGGAATATGCTAGAACTTCATTTTTAATTGCGACCACAGCAGAAACAACACTTAACTTAACTGAATTTAGTGTTGGTCATGAAGGGAGAAACTTTTATTACGTTAAAGGGATTAATGAAGATAATCAAGAAATAGCACTTTCTAACCGTGTTGTTTATAGCGTTCCTTTAATTACCCAACAACTCGAGGTTGGAGAGATGACAACTGAAGTAGCGATTGTCACTGCCGAAAACTATTTCACGCGAAGAAAAGCTACCGATTTAACTTCACTTGAGAAATATCTTTATAAAATCACGGGGGTTAGTCAATATTTAGCGAGTGGTAATCCCATAGAGGAAAAATATAGTACAATAGTGATTTTAGATGCTGCGGATAAAATTAAATTTGTGAGAAATATTGTTCCAACGCAAACCTACACCATAGAAGAAGGTTGGTTTATTGAATCTGAGTATAAAACAGGCGAAGAACAACTAGTCAATTTAGAAAATTATCTTGTAGAAGGGGATACGCTTTTAATCGGTAAAAATGGTCTTGAAATCAAATACACTTACCAACAAGAACAGCAGCGTGTCGAAGCTAGAAACTTCTTAGCATATCATATTATCATTAATTGGGATGAGTTCCCATCAGGTGAAGGTTGGAAATATGCAGCGACCTACTTATTTCTTGATTCTAAAACTGTCATCTTGAAGTTTACTTAAGTTATTAAAAAGCAATTATGAAATCTTTAAATTATTTTGAAAAAACTAAACAAACAAAAACAACCAATCAAGTAACACATCTTAAAGCTGAAGGAATCGTAACAAACGATAACAAAACTAAAACAAAACAAAATATTAACTTGTTTATTCAAGGAGAAAAGACTTTTGTTGCAACGTGGTCAGCTTTTATAAATGGCCGATATCAGCGAGAAACTGTCCTTGAAATAGCGAAAAACTTCAATAGTTTTTATCCGGAGTTTGATGTTCTTGCAGCAGTAAATGGAGATTACTTTTACTTAAATTCTAAAAAAGATCTTACAGTTAACGCTAATGTTATTTTTGGTAATCGAGTCTTAAAACATTACAATCATGATAAATATCATGCTATAGAGATTAACCAATTTGGCCAAAAAGAAAAACTTTTTAAAAGTTTAAAGGAAGTTCCAGATTTAACGTTGACGATTTATGATAAACAAAAAAAAGTCTGCCACAAAGCACTTTTAGATAGGCGGACTAAAATCATAAAAAGATCTGATTTTAAAAAGCATTTAAACAATGAAAGTTTTTATCTTCAGCCAATGATGTTATCTGATGATAAAGATTGTTTCTTCTTTGAAGGGATGATTAAAAAGGCCAATTTTAAAACAGCTCAATACGCCCTTGTTAGCCAAGACTCAAAGATTGTTGAGTTATTAAATAATTGCTCGAAAGTTAAACTTCAATTTGAATTAAAGGAAATTCAACCACAAAATAATTTAATCGGAATTGATACAAAACTGATCAGAGACAACAAAATTTTAAAATTTAGTCAAATGAGTGGCCAAGATCAAGACCACAATCAAAATAGACATCCTCGAACAAGCCTTGGTTACAATAAAGAGGGCAAGCTTATTTTATGTACGGTAGATGGAAGGACAGATGAGTTTAGTGGGGTTGATTTAAGAGAACTAGCAAAAATAATGAACTACTATCAAATTGTTGAAGCTTATAACTTAGATGGTGGAGCTTCAACGCAAGCAGTTTATAAGGATGGAGATAAATTAAAACTTGTCAATGAGCCTTCAGCAAGACCGCTGAGAAAAGTAGCAAATGCGATTTTATTTTTTGAGATGAAAACTTAATTTTAAAAAAGCGATAATCAATTACGACTATCGCTTTTTTTCTGATTTAAGAAAAGTTTTTTTATAATGTTCAAAAGCACCTAACATTCCGGCATCGTTCCGGTGTTTCGCTAACACAACTTTTGTTCGCTCATAGAGATAAGGGGTTAGTTTCTTTTTTAAATAGGGAAGTAGTTCAGCTAAAAATTTTTGACCTCTGGCGGTTATTCCGCCTCCAATAACTATTAGTGAAGGATTAACCGCAAAAACAAGATTGGCGATTCCCGTTGCCAAATAAGTATAAAATTCTTTAACAAGCAAACCGATTTTTGGATCACCAGCATCATAGAGTTTAAAAACACTTTTGCCATCAGTTAAATTTGGATAAAGTTTTTTTGCACGGCTCACTAAAGCGCTAATCGAAGCTAACTTTTCAAAAGTTGAGTTACCCAAATGCATTTTACCCCACTCACCAACACTAAAATCATTACCTCTAAGCAAATTACCATCAATAGTAATTGCTCCACCAATTCCTGTGCCAACAGTTAAAGCGACTACGAGATGTGAGTTTTTAGCGTTGCCTAAGTTTACTTCACAAAGAGCCATACAGTTGACATCATTGTCAACACTTACTTTTAGATTAGGTATCTGTTTGTTTAATTCTTGGCGGAAATTTAAATTTGCATAATTGTTGATTGTATCGGTGGAGTCGACAACGATTGTAGTATTGGGATCGATTGTTCCAGCAGCACTAATCGCAATTCCTGAAATTGGATATTGTTTGACCAAATCAAAGTAGATTTTCACAATTTGGTCAATAATTGCTATTCCACCTAAATCAGCCTTAGTGGGGATGGCACTTTTAACAATAAAACTGCCACTTTGATCTAAAATACTATATTTTAAGTCAGTTCCGCCAATATCGCAGGCTAAATAAAAACTCATAACTAATCTCCTGAAAGCCAATATTTTCTCTCTTTAAAGTCATTATCTATCTCATTAAAATGCGAGTTTGTTTCGCTTATATTGTATCACATTTAGTAAATAATAACTATAATTTCTTTGGCATTGGTAGAGATAAAAACTACGAGTAACTAAAGATGCTTAAAATAACACAATTTATTAGAAAATGCTAAATACTATTTAGTATTTAAGATAAATTTAGCAAAAAAAAGTGAAAAACTATTTGAAAACGAGAAAAAACTGTGATATCATAGAGGAAATATGAAAAATGAAAAGTGATAATGATGATTAAAAAGCTTATTACAACAAAATATTACTTTTTTTACTTTCAGGGAAGATATTGTGAATAATACACTTCTGTGCTTTTACTGCTGAAAGTAAACTCATCAAATATCAAAGTGTTATTACGCAATATCTTGTTAAACAAAAGATAAAAAAAGTAATAACACCAAATCAGAAAAAACCACTAAGACCAATGTGTTATTACTTTTATAGTAGTAGCACATTTTTTCATTAAAAGGAGGAAGGAAAATGAGGATTAAAAGACTTTTAATGTTAGTGGTTGTAGGTTTGTTGTCGCTTGTCTTAATTGGCTGTGGCGAGAAAAAGATTGAGATTGGAATTTTACAGTATGCGGATGTTTTAGCTTTAGATGAAGCACGACAGGGCTTTATTGATGGCCTGAAAGATGCAGGCTATGAAAAGGGAAAAAATATTAACATTACAGTGTTAAACCCGCATGGAAGTTTTAGTGAAACCGAGAGTATGGCAAAAGTTTTATTAAGAAAAAGTGATTTAATCTTAGCGATTGCCACTCCAGCTGCAAGCGCGGTTGTCACTGAAGCAAAAGATCTCAATAAAAAAACACCAATTTTATTTACCGCTGTAACTGATCCGGTAGAAGCGAGTTTAATTGATTCTAATGAAAACCCGGGTGGCTACGTGACAGGGACGAATGATATGAATCCAATTAAGGAGCAAATCGAATTAGGTCGCGAGTTATTGCCGGAAGCGACAAAACTGGGGATTTTGTATACTGCTGCCGAAGAGAACTCACAAATCCAGGCTAATATTGCGAAAATAGAAGCGGAAAAGTTACAATTTGAAGTAATTATAAAAACGATTGACTCGATAAACGATATTCAACAAGTTGCAGGTCAATTAGCTAAACAAGTAGATTTAATTTATATTCCTACAGATAACGCGATTATCAGTTCAATTGGGATTGTCAATGAAGTTTCAATCCAACAAAAAGTTCCGATTGTAATTGCTGAAGAGAACACAGTAATAACTATTCCCGCAGTTACTTTAAGTATTAGTTATTATAATCTTGGTTATGAAACCGCTCAAATGGCAGTTCAAATTTTAAAAGATGGAGTCAAACCAAAAGATATTCCTGCAAAAGGCCTAACTCAAAACCGTTTAGTTGTTAACAAAAAACTATTAGAAAGCATCGGGATAACTGTTCCCGAATCTATTTTAAATCGTGCTGATGAGGTCTACGAATAAATGGGCTTCTTTGAGCAAGTTCTTTATATTTTAAAAGACGGTATTGAATTAGGACTAATTTGGGCTTTACTTGCCCTTGGAGTATTTATCTCATTTAGAATTTTAGATTTTGCTGATTTAACTGCTGAAGGAACAATTACACTCGGCAGTTCAATTATGGCTGTTTTATTGATTAAAACCGATAGTATTCTTTTAGGAATGCTAATCGCTTTTTCAGGTGGTTTTATTTCAGGAATAATTACTGGTGTTCTTCACACTAAATTTAAGATTCCTCCAATTTTATCAGGAATTATTATGATGACTGCCCTATATTCTTTAAATAGGCGGATTTTAGGTAAAGCTTCAGTTTATTTAGCTGAAAATAAAACAATCTATACTTTTTTACGGACAATTATAGATAGTCCCTTTTTTGCTAAAGCTTTAACGTCTTTTAGCTTATTGTTAATAATTGTAATAATGATTTATTTATTGTTTGGCACAGAAATTGGCATTAGTATCAGAGCGACAGGAATGAATCAAAAAATGGCTAAAGTCCAAGGCATTAACACTGATTTAATGATTATTTTTGGTCTAGCGCTTTCAAATGCCTTAATCGCCTTATGCGGTGCTTTAGTAGCTCAAAGTAATCGTTCAGCAAACTTAGAAGTTGGGAGGGGAACGATAGTAATTGGTCTAGCTTCAATAATAATTGGCGAAATATTGTTCGGTAAAAGAACATTTAAAAATTGTTTAATTTCGGTTGTTTTAGGGAGTATTGTTTTTCAACTTTTAATTGGGATTGCAATTACAATCGGTTTAAATCCCAATGATTTAAAATTAATTCAAGCAGTTTTAATCGCTTTTATTTTAGCTGCTCCAGAAGTTAAAAAATGGCGCAAGAAAAATGGAGGGAAACAAAATGTTAAAGTTGAGCAATATATCTAAAACATTTAATCAAAACTTAGCTCCAGAAGATTTAAAAATAGCTTTAAAGGATATCAATCTGCAAATAGAAGCAGGGGAGTTTGTAACAATAATTGGTAGCAACGGTAGCGGCAAAACAACACTTTTTAATATTATAAATGGATCAATAAAGCCTGATTGTGGCAGTGTCTTTATTGACCAAAATGATGTAACAAACTTAAAAGAGTATCAAAGAGCGGAGTATATTGGGATTGTTTTTCAAGATCCACTTGTCGGCACTGCAGCGGGAATGAGCATTTTAGAAAACTTGCTATTGGCCAATATGAGAGCACGAAGAAAAACATTTAAGTGGGGTTTTAAGACTCAATTAAATGAAGCTTTTAAAAAAGAATTAAGTAAATTAAATCTTGGACTAGAAACAAGGTTAAACCAAAAGATTGGGCTTCTCTCTGGTGGTCAAAGACAAGCCTTGACACTTTTAATGGCAACCCTTAAAACACCTCAATTATTGTTGCTTGACGAACATACTGCCGCTTTAGACCCAAAGACTGCGGATACTGTTTTAAAGATTACAGAAAAAATTATTAAAGAGCATAATCTTACAACCATAATGATTACTCACAATATGCGTGATGCTCTATTATATGGTAATCGTTTAATTATGCTCTGTGAAGGTGAGATTGTTTTAGACATAAAAGGTGAAGAAAAGAAAAAAATGTCTCTTGAGAGACTAATCCATCTATTTTATGAAAAGAACTTGAATGTTTATTCCTAAATCGATTTTGTGTAAAACGCTTTTATCAAAAAATAGCTTAAAGTGTGATAAAATTATGATGGAAAAGAGGTTAACAAGATGGATGAAAAACCGAAACTAATTGATATTCACACTCATATTATTCCTCATGTTGATGATGGTGCAAGCTCATTTGCTGAATCATTAGAAATGCTAGAAATTATGATCAGAGATGGGATTACTGATGTAATTCTAACCCCGCATGTTCACTCGGGAGCGACAATCGCCGGAAGAGAAGAACAAATCCTCCAATATCGTATTTTACAACAAAAGGCTAAAGATCTAGATATTAAGCTTTATTTTGGTAGTGAACTGAGATATCATCAAAACTTAGTAATTGATTATGAAGCGAATTTAATGGCAAATAGCAATTACCTTTTAATCGAGTTTAGTTGGAATACCAAAACAGATGTTCATTCAATTTTACAAGCATTGATTAATCGAGGATATAAACCAATTGTTGCCCACGCTGAAAGATATAGTTATCTAACTATGGCTGATTATTTTAAACTAAAAAAAGCAGGCAGTCTAATACAAGTTAATGCAGGAGCTATTTTAGGTAACGAGAGGTCTTCTTGGCAACAAGTGGCAACCAGTTTAATGGCAGAAAAACTCGTCGATTTTATCGCTAGTGATACTCACAACACAACAACTCGTTATCCTAATCTTAAACAAGCTTATGATTATTTAAAACCAAGTTTAAGCAAAAAATATTTAACAGATATCTTTTATAATAACGCTTTAAAAATTATTAAAACAGACAAAACAACCATCTAAAGAATAATTTTTTTCGCTTGGATTTATCGTTATGAACAACTGCTCAAAGCGGCAAGTAACATAACTGCTAAATAAATAATACCACTAATTGGAGTAAAAATAATTCCTGCAATTGTTTTATAAAGTTTCATTTCTGTAAGTTTTTTCTTAATCGCATTAATAAAGACAAACAGTAAAACAATTCCAATTATAAAATGAGGTAGATGGTAGAATAAAACAATCTGACTAAACTCAGCAATAACAACCGAATTAATTATTCCAACTTGAATATTGACCGCTGTAAAAATAAACATCACTAACCCAAACAGTAGAAGGCCGACTGTAAAGAAAAAATAAATGTTTTGAATATTTTTGGATTTATCATCCTGTTTAACTTCTTGCTTATTCGAATCTTTTTCCACAAAAAGCACATCCTTTCTCGAAAGTTAATTAGTATGATAATAATATAAAAATAAGTTAAACAAGTAAAGCAA
>JAAYKO010000030.1 GCA_012522345.1 Acholeplasmataceae bacterium
AATTGATGAATATTACTCAGAATAATAAAACTTAAATAATAATCATACCCCGTTTTTAAACAAAAGAGGTAAAGTCAAAATCAATAGTAATGTAAAAAACATAAAACGCTTTACCAAGAGTAAATGTTAACAAAACGCACTAAAAATAGCAGTCTATTTTGATTGCTATTTTTTTTGTCTAAAAGTATGCACGCCGTCACTTGCTCAAAAATACATTCAAAAAAATTGCTGAGATATTTTCTGTAAATTACAGGGTGTCAAAAATGAGGACATTGCAACAAAAAAAACACTAAAAACTTAGTGTTATACTTTCAAAGTGTTTAAATAAAAATACTTACTATCTACGATTCGAGAAACATAAATCTTATTTTGAAACTTTCTAATGTTAAAATGAAAGATTAGATAAGTTAAACTAATTCACAATAATTATGATTTCGGAAGGGAGATTAGAAAAGAAGTACCCTTGTTAATTTCGCTAAAAACTTCAATTTTTCCTTGACAAAGGTCAATAATTCTATTTGCGATAGAAAGCCCTAAACCAATTCCATGGGAAGATCTTGAGGGGTCTGCTTGATAAAATTTATTAAAGATTTGTTTAACAGTGTCCTCGCTCATTCCGATTCCTTGATCAACAATTTTAATTAGAACGTTTTTCTCATCATAATCTTTTAAAGACGTTGTAATTGTACTTCCAGGATTAGAAAATTTAATTGCGTTGTCTAAAACATTAAGCCATAATTGCTGGAGTAGTGTTTTATTGCCATTGATGATAAGATTATCTAAATCAAGGTTAAAATTTATGTTCTTTTCTTCCCATTTGTCTTGTAATAAAACAATCGATTGTCTTAGTTGTTCATCGAGGTTAAAATCTTCTTTTTCCAAAACAATCTCTTGACTCTCAAGTTGAGTAAGTAGTAAGGTGCTATTTGAAAGATTAACTAATCTATTTATCTCTGAGATTATAATATCGAGATATTCATTTCTCTCTTGAATTGAAATGTTTGGAGTTTTTGCGAGTTTTGCAAATCCCCTGATGGAAACAATTGGGGTTTTAAATTCATGAGAAAAACTACTAATAAAGTCGTTTCTTAAAATTTGAACACTGTTTAATTCAGCAACCATTTGGTTAAAACTTCTATAGACTGGTTTGAGAACTTTTGAACTTTTTTCATCTAATTCTACAGAGAAATCACCTCTAGAAACATCATCTATTGCAGCAATGAAGTAATTTAATTCTTTTAACGAACTTTCTGAAGCAATTATCGTAAATATTAAGCTAATTATGCCGCTTGCAAGAAGTGGAATTCCAATAAAAAGAATCGGAAATAATTCAAGAGCTGATTCTAATTGAAAACTTCTAATGACAAGTAATGTAAGAAGGCCAACTAAAAGACTTGAGAAAATATAAGAATTAATTATAATAAACTGAAATCTAAATCTCATGTTAGTTTTACTTTTTTTATGCTTCATTTTTAATAACCACCTTATAGCCGAGATTTCTAATTGTGATAATTTCAAAATCTTTAAAATTTGCGAATTTGTTTCTCAAACGATTGATATGGACAGTTATTGTG
>JAAYKO010000031.1 GCA_012522345.1 Acholeplasmataceae bacterium
CTAACTTGCTAATTATTTCAGGTAATAAATGTTTTGTATCATTTGAATACTTAGATGTTTTACGGCGATAATTTGCACGTGAATAATAATTACACGGTGGTGTAGCAATAATTAAATCATAACCATTTAAATCTATGTCTAACATGTCTCCACCTAAATCACGTTTAATAATTAAATCCTGATAAACTACTTCATGATTAGTATTTATTGATCCGTGTCCAGCTGCTAAATATAATATTTTCATTTGATTAACTCCCTTAAATGTATCTATAAAAAACTGCAGAAATATAAGGATCATCAGACTCCTTTTCAAAATTGTCTTTTATAAACTGCTGAGAAGATTCTAAAGTAACATCTTTACGTTTATCCTGACGGCGAAGCTTATTAATGGATGAAATATCGCTATTATCCAATTTCTCGACAGCATGATTAAAAATAAAAGCCATCAACTTATCAAACGCTCCAGGATTAGCAAGATAAGCCTTTACTAAAGTCTTACCAGCATATTCTAAAAGCCATTCATGCTTTCGTGCCAAAGAAGTCTCAATCTTCGCTTGATTAACAAAAGTAATCTTTTCAGCACTATGAAGCATGTTATCCCATTTCTTCCAAACAGGAGCCATATAACGATGACGATGATCCAAATTGTTTTTTTCTTTAAATTCAACAAGACCACGAATTAAACCAGCCACAGTTTTTACAAAAGTATTATCTTGCAAAGAAGCAAGAATTATATTAACAGCTGAAACGGCTGACTCTTTAAAAAAACGACCTTCGTAACGTAGCCAAGATTTAACAAAAACAGCATATTCTTTGGACAGCCGTTCAGCCTTTTTATTATATATACTTAATTGCTTTGAATACTTTGTCCCAAAATCGGCAGTAAAACCATTATTAAGAGATTCAATAGACCTAACATCATCTTTATCTTCTATTTCGACACCTTCACCCAAAATATCAGAAGTCCCAGTCTTCTTCCAAGATCTCATCGGCATTGTATAAAGTTTATGAAATACACGATATTTAATTTCATCAACGGAAATATTGCCGGTAAAATCATCAATAGCAACATCAACACGAGTGCAAATACCACGATGTTTTAAACATAAAGAAAGAAGATCGATCCAAGAACAACCCCTTGTATCGAAATCACGACACGAAGAACCAGACATTTCCATAAGCCAAGTTTCTTCACCATCACCGTTCCGAGTAGTACGGCCACCAATTTGAAATATAACATTCTCATCAAAAACAAGTTTTTTTTCGTATCCATTATTACCGTGTTCTTCGACATACATACTAGGTTTTACCTTTAAAACAGCTAACAAATTACGAAAAAAATCAGAATGGGCATCAAACTCACCATTAAAGCGAAACTTGACATAGTCAAGACAGCAATTATACGTATACAATGACTGTGCAGTAGGTAGGGTGTTACTCAACCCTACCGCCGCAGCTTCGCTCACGGCCTTAACCGGCCTTTCCGCTTCAGCATACGGCTTAACGGATACAGATAAAGACTTCTTTTTTGCCATACAATTACCTCCTACAGTTTTATAGCAGTTTCAGCATCATTAAGATTGTCTTCGACGATGACGGATTCTACGATATCGTCTTCGACAAGATTAGAGAAATCATCTTGATC
>JAAYKO010000032.1 GCA_012522345.1 Acholeplasmataceae bacterium
AGGAAACATCACCAAATAATGGAAATTTCCCATGATGTTTTAAGAAAAAAGAAATAGAACCTTAATTGACAAAAGAAAAAACTCCACTCAAAAAAAATGGAGTTTTGCTTAAAATTATAATTAAAATAAGTGCGTTATCAAGAGATATCCCATTAATATGAGTTGCTGAAAGAGAAGTCTTATTTATTGAAATGAAGGTCTTCTTTTTTGTTTTGGAGAAAAACTTGAGTGTAAGGTTTGAGTTTTGTTGTTTGGTAAAGTGTTTTTCCTTTTAAAAGACACTTTTCGCAACTATTGCGCGGAATTGTAATTGCGAAAATATGGTCGTGACGATCATTTTTTGAATCGATAGTTGCTAATCCATCACAGTCTTTACAGCGATAAAATTCTTGAGTTTGATTTTCTCTAATATTGGAAGTGTCATAGTAAATATTGCGTTTAAATTGATAAGATTTTTGATCTTGATAAAGTCTTTTAGCAATTGTCTCTTTGTTTTTCCAAATTGTAAGAATTTCAGTTGATATTTTTTTAATATAGTCAGTAGTTTCTTTTGTTTGGGCAATTTTTTCTTCACTAAAATCAGGTTCAATAACATTGCTGTAATCGAGACCAGACATCGCTAAAATAATTCCCAGATTAATATAAGGTAAAGCTCCTTCAATTGAATAACCTCCCTCTAAAACTGCAACATCAGGGTTTAACTTTTTATTGAGCTTGGCATAACCTTTAGCTGACAAGTTCATATTTGTAAGTGGATCACTGTAATGATTATCTTGACCAGCAGAATTAACTATTAAATCTGGCTTAAAATCATTTAAAATTGGTATGACTAAATTATCGATAATATAATCATAACCATCATCACCAGTATTTGGCGGAAGAGGAATGTTAATATTATAACCAAAAGCATTTGGACTACCCAGTTCATCAATAAATCCGGTTCCTGGGTAAAGAGTTCTCCCATCTTGATGAAAAGAAATAAAAAGTGTGTTTTTATCATTCCAATAAATATCTTGAGTTCCATCTCCGTGATGGCAATCAGTGTCAATAATCGCAACCTTTAAATCGCCGTATAACTGGCGAATTTTTTCAATCATAATTGCCTCATTATTGATGATGCAAAAACCGCGATCGCCATAGACAACAGTTTTAGCGTGATGGCCAGGTGGCCTAATTAAGGCGAAAGCTTTGTCAACTTTTTTTTCCATAACGAGATTTAAAGCTTTAATCGCTCCGCCAGCTGCAATAAAATGTGATTCTGTTAAAACTTTTTCAACACTTGGAACGACAAAATGGACTCGTTTAATATCGTCTACATCAGCGATAAGAGGGTTAAAAAAAGCAATTTCTTCTAAGTCTTCTAACCCTTCTTCAAAAATTTGATCTTGAGTATATAAAAGTCGTTCTTCACGTTCAGGGTGTGTTGGACTAATAGCCCAATCAAAGGCTGGAAAGAAGATTAGGCCGAGCTTATTAGTTTTTTTCATCAGTCTCACCGCCTAACCGATAAATTAAACCGGGCTTCACTTGAGTTTTAATACGAATGTTTTTACCTTTTAAATAAAAGCCGTCAATCATGTTAAAGGAACTTTCATCAATTATTTCTAACTCATCAGCACCCATTTTTTCATTTTTGAAAACTGAAATAGTCAAATACTCAAAGGCTAGTTTTCTCGCATCAGCTAAAGTGAGGTCCTTGTTTATCTTTTTAATTAAGCCTAACTCGGGAACAATAAGGGTTTGTTTAGATGTATCGATATGAAGATTAATCTCGCCAGTGGTTTTGCTGAGTGCAGCTCCAATTGCGTTTGCCGTAGCGTACTGTTCTGGGAAATTACATTTTAAATTAAAGTGTTTTTCAATTGCAGGCGCTAATAGTTTTGCAGGACCACCGATAATGTTTATTGATTGAGGGATAATAGCTTTTCCGTAAAGCAATTCTTTAATTGTGTAGACGGGTTTATTATTAACGGCAGCTAAAACTTGAGTTATTTCCTCTTTTAATGTGAGGCTAAAATGATCAATTATTAATTTTGCTGTGGCGAGAGGAGATAAAGAAAGTTGATTACCGAGAAGTTGCATTGCCAATTCCGCTTTTTTCTTTTCACCAATTTTAAGCTTTTCTAAATAGATAAAAGCATCTGTTAAAGTCGGTGTTGGACCGCCGAGAGAAAAAGCTTTACCATCCCGTTTTGGACCAATTGTAAGCTTATTATTAACAATCTTTATTGCACTATCACCACCGAGACCGATTGATTTGCTAAAGATTGCCCGAATTAAAGTTTTATGGTTTGCGATTTGAATTCCTAAAGGCTCGAAAAGAAAAACTCCATCAGCTAAAATAAAAATATCTGTTGTGGTGCCACCAATATCAAGCAAAATCGCATCACCTTTGGTATTCATTAAGCCTTGAAAGCCCATTAGACTAGCTGCAGGTCCTGATAAAATTGTTTCAACAGGCCTTTTTAATGCTTCAGCGAGACTGATGATTCCGCCATCAGCTTTTAAAATATAAATTGGAGCAGAAATGTTTTTTTGATTTAAAGATGCAGTAATATTATTAGCGAAATTTTGAAAAATCTGCTGGATGCTAGCATTGAGAAAAGTAGTTTTAATTCTTCTAGGGAAATTAAGTCTTCCTGAGAGTTGATGTGAAAGACTGACAACTGAGAAATCTTTTTTTAAATGTTTTTCAAGAGTTTGTTCGGGAAGTGGGTTTCTTGGAGAAAACTTTGTTGCAACCCCAATCGAATCAACATTTTTAGTTTTAAAATGCTTGATTGCTTTATCTATCTCTTCAGAATTAAATTGTTTTACAATAATACCGCGATGATCTGTATAACCGCTAATAAAAACATCATCAGCCGTCAATCTGAGAAGATTATTTGCCAAACCCGGTCCGTTTTGAATAATCATCCCGACCTTACTAGTTTTATTTTCAACGATTGCGTTCGTTGAAATTGTAGTGCTTAAATTAATTTGTTCAATTTTGCTAACTTCAACATCAAGGATTAACTCCTCAATAGTTTGCCAAATTGAAGTTTCTAAATCGGCTTGGTCTACTGGTTTTTTAACAATTTTAATGATTTTTCTATCATCGATTATTACAGCATCAATATGAGTGCCACCGACATCTAGTCCAATTAACATCTAAACACGCCCTTCTTATAACACTATTATACAATAAAGCGACAACATTAATAAAAAGCCTATTTTAGAAAAGTTAAAAAAGATTCTGCTTTACTGTTTGGCATTTTCAAAGTAAAAATATATAATATATATAAACTGAGAAAAACAGGCGGAAACAAAAATGACAAAACTAGACTATAAAGAATCTCTTATCATGGCTTTTCTTTTAATCGCGATCCTTATCGCTAGTTTTTTTATGATAAATAATAAAAGAATTGAAGATGCAAATGAGTTAGCAATTAAAAACAGTAATGAGGTTTGTGCATTGCTGACGAGCGAAACAGACCGTCATCTTGAATTAATTAAAGCTGGAACACTAAGCTTAACTGAATACGATTTAGCTTTTGATGAAACACTATTTACTGAAATTCAAATCGGTCTGCCAAAAGACTATAACTTAAATCTTGCAGAAGAGTTTTTAATTATTTATTATAATGATGACAAAATCTTCTATGAGCCTTTTTTAAATTATTTAGCAGCTTTTGAGCAACCTGAAAAATATTTTGTAGTTGTTGATGATCAAGGCAAGGTTTTATCAGCTTTAGGCAAACCAATAACAGGTCAAATAACTTCTCATATTAATAATGTCAGCGCCTTTGATAAGTTTTTCCAAACAAAAGAAGCATTTTCTTATTTAGACAAAAATGAATTTGTGACATCCTCACCACTCAGTGATTACGATTATTTTTTAATTCAATTTACCGCAAAAAGTTATTATTTATCTAGTTATGTCTTTTTCCTAACAGTTTTAACGCTTGTTGTGGTTGCGATTGTAGTAGCATATGTTTTAATCTTTTTCTACAATAAGATGATTGAAACTCAAGTTAAAGGTGAACTCAATCTCTTAATGGTTAATGATTTATCTTATCTTTATTTAATTGAAATTGATAAAAAGGGAAAGATAATCGATCAAAATAAACTCTTTGAGAATTTAATCCATCGCCAAGAAGTTAGCGATATTTATAGTTTGCTTGAAGCAGAAGTAGATTTAAAAGAAGTAACCGAATTGGAACTTAAAGTTAGCAATCAAATTATAAAATTTGATAAATATAATTATCGAAATAGATATATTTTACTAGCAGAAAAGTTTACCTCTGTTATTAAGGAGCAAGACTATATTATTCATTATCATCAAATTACCGGTTTGCCAAATGAAGCTTCTTTTATTAAATACATGGAATCTTTAGACAAACATGTCAAATCAGTAATTATCGCTTTAGATATTAAAAAGTACAGCATTACAAAAAGTTTTTATGGCGAGATGTTTGTCAATGAACTAGTAAAAATGATTGCAAATTATTTTAAATCTGTCCTTCCCGAAAACAAATATCAATTATTTTTAATTAAAGAAGACACTTTCGTTATTGTCACCGCTGATGATATCATGCGAGACACAAAAGTGTGGATCTATAATTTAATTCAAGATTTAAATGCTTTTTTAGCGGCGAACAAGAGTATTCAAGTCGCATTTAGTGTTGCGATTACCTCAACAACAAAAGAAATTTTGATGGAGCCTAATAATGTCGCGCACTATTTGATGTTAGCTTTAAAACGAGCTAAAGATAATGAAAGAAATGAAATTGCGTTTTATGATGAAGACTTAAAAACTTATTTGAACGAAAGAGATAAAGTAATTAAAGATTTAGAATATGGGATTGATAATGATGAGTTTGAAATTTATCTGCAACCTAAACTGCGGGTTAAAGACCGGAAGATTACTTCTTTTGAAGCTTTAATGCGCTGGAACAATCCAGCTTACTTCTTTGTTTCTCCTGATAGATATTTCACTTTAGCAGAAGAGACTAATCTCATCTATTTATTAACTGATATAACAATTAACCAAACTGCTAAACTAATTAAAGAAGCAAATGATAAAAATATGATTGTCTCATTTAACGCTTCTCCAGAGCAGCTTCTGGAACAAGGATTTATTAGTAAAATTGTTAAAGCAGTAAAAAAAGAAAAAATAGAGTATAATCAAATTGCGATTGAAATTACCGAGACAGTTTTTAGTAAATCATTTAATAAAGTAGTGGAAAAAGTTAACGCAATTAAAAAATTAGGTGTTAAAATATATTTAGATGACTTTGGTTCAGGTTATAGTTCACTTAAATATTTAAATGATTTAGCGATTGACGCTCTAAAGATTGACCGCTCATTTATTTTTTCAATGTGTGATGATAAAAGAGTCGAGGCAATTGTGAAGACAATCATTGATTTGGCCCATAACTTAAATCTTTTTGTAATTGCGGAAGGTGTTGAGACTAAAGCCCAATTAGCAATTTTAGAAAAATATAAATGTGATTATATTCAAGGCTTTATTGTTTCCAAAGCGATTGTGGGAACCGAAGCGATTGCGATGTTTAATAAAAAAGTAGATATTTAGAGGAGAAAACTATGGATATAGCAATTACTATTATTGTTGCTCTAGCGTTAGTTGCAGGAATATATTTTCTAGTAAGATTAGTAAAAATTGAAAGAATTAGAGAAAAAGAAGATTATTTGCTAGCAACAGGAAGTACAATAAACTTTAAACTATTTAAAAGATTTATCAATCGAAAAGCAAAAGCTAAAAGAAGAGGCAGCATGTTTACTGTGACATTAGTTTCTTTAAACAACTTCGAACATATTGAAGACACCTACGGCAAAGTAGATGCGGTAAATATTTTAAGAAAAGTTCAAGAACACATTAAAGATATCTTACCTTCGATGAGTGTCGTTGCTGATGGTCTTGAGACTGGAACAATTTTAATTTATTTACCAAAAGTGTTTCAAGATAATGAAATGCGAGCTCTCGCAAATAAAATTAAAAGTGCTGTTGAAATAAAAATAAAAGTCTTTGAAGACATTTATGTAACAAATTCTTCAACGATTTCTTATGTTGTCTTTCCGTTAAATGGTAAGACATTTGAATCGCTTTTTGGCAATTTGAATTTAGCAATCTATTTAGGTGAAAAATCAGGTGGCGATACAATTATTAGTTATTCAAATGAAATGCAAAAAGATAAAGAGTTTATTGATTTTTACTATGAGATTAAAGATGCGATTAGAAAAAAAGAATTTGTCTTGTATTATCATCCAATCATTGATGTTAAGAAAAATGAAATTCTCGGCTTTGAATCTTTAATCAGATGGAATCACCCACAATTAGGAATTTTGCCACCGAAAGATTTCTTAACAAAGCTTGAAAGCTCAGGCGATTTAGATTGGGTTGGTTTTTGGAGTTTAGACAATATTGCCAGATTTAGTTTTAAAGCTGTTAAGACTAATCAAAAGCCTTTTGATTGGCATTTAAACATCAGTCATCAACAACTTCTCAACGCTGAAATAGTTGATGTTTTCCATAAAACGATTAGTAGATACCGAATCGATCCGTATTCAATAGTTTTAGAAATTGTTGATTTTGAAAAGATCTTAAACCATACGATGGCTTTAAAAACGATGATTAAGTTGAGCAATATTGGTTTTCGAACTGCGGTTTCGATTAAGGAAGTAAATTACCAACTTCTCGCAAATATTGAAAAATATGATGTTGATGTGATTAAGCTTGACAGTAATGTATTAAAGAAGATTGATAATGTTATCAATAGAAATTTCGTTGACACTATTATCGAACTCTTAAGAAAAAACAGAGTAACAGTAATCATAGAAGCTGTAGAAGATGAAAAATCTAGTGAATTTGCCAGCAAAAATAAATTTTATGTTCAACAAGGTTATTTGTTCACAGAGCCAATATCTGAGCAAAAAGTAACCGATTTCATTAGAAAGTTTTAAAAAAGTGAATTAAAGTGTTGACAAACAAAAAATAATATGCTATATTGAGTTTACATTCGAATAACCTAATGTTAAAGGCAAAGCTAGGGCAACCTAGTGACGCAAAGCTAAAGGGTCCTAAAAGGATAGCCAGTTGTCATTCATGTTGACATTGGCTTTTTTGTTTATTTAAAGGGAGGAGATGGTTGATGAATAGACCTTATGATTTTAAACCAAAAGGAAGCAGAAACAAAATGCTCTGGTTGATTTTATTATTATTAGCAACCATTTCGTCATTAATTGTTTTCTTAACCTTTTATGGATTAAACACTGGAAACTTTGTAATTGGAGTTGATCAAGAAGCATATAATAAAAACATTTCAATTTCAAAAAGTCCGGGTTCGCAAGACAATCAAAAAACATTATTTGTAGAAACACACCCAATCTATCCTTTTGATTTTGTAGTTTTAAACTCAAGTCTTGATAAGTTTACTGGAATAGATGGTGTAGCCCACGAGTTTAAAAGAAATACGGTTGCGATTACATTTTATATTATCAATGAATTAGACAACTTGGCATATGATTTAAACTACTATATTAATTTAAAGGAAATCAGACCTAAGAGCTTAAGCTTGAGGCATTTAAAAATATTAGTAGTAGTTGATGATGAGAAACACTTATATCATAACCCTGCATACAATCTAGTTGATTATCCTGAAGATTATGATGTTCGCCCATTCCTGGAAGGAAATAGAATTGTTGAAGGTAAGTTGAAAACCCTCAAAGCGGGCGGTGAGAAAAAGATTACTTTAATAATCTGGTATGAAGGAAGACAGATCTTAGAAGAAGATTCATTAGAAGCGGTAAAAATGCATCTAGTTATCGAGATTGATGAAATAGGTGATGCCAATGACTAAACTTAAATGGCTCTTAATTACAATCCTACTTACCGCGATTACCTTATTTACAAGTGTGTATGCCTGGCTTCAGGTTAGTAATATCAATATTTTGGAAGACATTTCAATTGAAGTCGGTGTTGGAGATTACTTAGAAATTTCCTTAGATGGAGTTAATTATGGTAAGACAATTGATAAAAGTACAATCGGTAGTTCCTTAAAAAATTTCGCTTTTACAGATGTCACCACAACAGATAACGTTAATTTCTATAAAGGTCAGAACTACAAAAGTAAATTAGCGATTAAAAACGTCGATTATATCAGTTTAGATCTTTGGTTTAGAGTATTACCCGAACAAGGAGTTGCTGAAGAGAACATTTTCAATGAAATTTATTTAACAAATAAGATTGAAGTCTCTTATCAAGAAGCTAAAAACAGTGAAATATCTGGAACGTATGTCGCTTCAGAAGGAAAGAACTGGATGGCTGATTACACATTTGATAACGGTAGTTCAATCGTGAGAAAAGGAACAATCGATAAGTATTATGCAAAAGAGGCGATGCGAATTGGCTTTGTAAGTAACACAAACTCGTTTATCTATGATGTCAGTGAAAACGAAGCAAGGGGATATGGGAAACCATTTGGCGCTTTTGATTACTACAATTTAAAAAATCGTAGCAACAAATTAAAAGAACCGACAGTTATTCCTCCCACGATATATGAATTATCGCATGAATATCCTAACACTGGAATAATGAATAATGATAATTCACAAATCGTAGTATTAGAAAGAATAGGAGATTATTATCTCGGCAATGCAACATTAAACATTTGGATTGAAGGCTGGGATGCAGATGCATTCGACGCAATCTTAGGAGATCAAATTTTAATCCAACTACAGTTTATAACAGCAAAGCACATTGAAATTGGTTAAGATAGCAGAAGCTAAATTAAAATATAAAAATAAGAAAAATAAAGGAGAATAGAAAAATGAAAAATTATTCAAAGAAGATTATTACATCTGTCTTAACATTAGTAATTATGGTGGTTGCCTTAGGTACTGGAGTGTTCGCCTGGTTTACAATGAACACTAAAACAGAAGCAACCAATTTAACAGGATCTGCTGAAGCAGGCGATGGGGGATTTTATATTTCAGATGATGGAATTACTTGGGACAATTTTGTTTCACTTAGTGATATTAATCCAAAAGGAAGTGTTGGTCAAACAATGGAGCCATTAACAGATTTAACTACAACTGATGGCAAAGTTCTTATAAAGCGCGGCGGTACAAACGACTTTGGAAAAGGATACTTCGAGTTTAATTTATACTTCATCACTGGATCAACTTACAAATACATTTATTTGGTTGGTCTTGAAATCGATTCAGATGAAACAAGTTGGTCAGCAGAAAAAGCCGTTTCAGATGGAGATAGAAGTGTTGTAGCTGGTGATACAATGAAGTCAAAACTTGCTAATGCAATTAGAGTGTCACTTGTTGATGCAAACAGTCAGACTGCAGAAGCTAAAATATTTGAAAATCCTGCAGATACACCAAACTTTGAATCCTCAGGGACCACAAAAACACTTCATAATACGACAGGTTTTGCAGATGCACAATCAAACTTTGCAGCTTTATATTATGAAGCAATTCATGGTGAAACTTTAATAGTTCCAGGAGCAAGAGGAGATACTGTTATTGGTGAAGATGGAGTAGTAAATGAATTTATAGTTGAAGCAACTGATGAAGACAATGAGCCAATAGAAACATTTACTCATGAAGCAGCAATTACAGTTAGAGTTTGGATTGAAGGTTGGGACCAAGAAGCATTTAATGCAATCTTAGGTGGCGAAGTTACAATCAATTTTAAATTTGAGGTTAAAGATATTTTACCAACACCATAATAAATAATTTAAGGGAGCTTGGCTCCCTACACTGCTATATTTAGCGGAAAAAAGTAAGAGGGAGTAAAAATTGTGAAAAACAAGAAGTTAGCAAAAAGAATACTGAAAATAATTGGAAATGTCGTTTTCTATGTGTTCATTTTAGTTTTATTGCTTTTTTCCATAAGTAATATCGCGACTAAAAAAGAAGACGATATTCCAGCAGTGTTCAATCGGGGCTTTGTTAATGTCTTAACAGACTCCATGAATGGAGAAGAAAAAGGCTACAAAGTTGACTCATTTAAAAAAGATGCGTTAGTGTTTGTTAAATTGTTAAATGATCAGGGAAGAGAAAACTTAAAAGTAGGTGATGTGGTTGTCTTTTGGCATCAATTGCATCCCCATGAGCCAGCTATTAAAGGATTCGTAATTCACAGAATAATTGAAATAAATGGCAATCAAATTGTTACTCAAGGTGATAACCAGACAACAAATGCTAGCATTACCGAAACAAATAACATAAGATCGATAAAAGCTATTGCGACAGGCAAAGTAGAAGGTGTCGGAAAACCAATCAAATACTTACAAACACCTTCAGGATTCTTAATATTTGTAGTCGGACCACTTTTAATCATTGTCATATTTGAGATATTTATTTTAGTAAGACACATTTTAAAAAGAAACAAAGAAAAATTAGAATTACAGCTACAACTCGAAAGAGATAAACTAAAAGAAGAATTATTAGAAGAAATTAAAAACAAGGAGGAAAATAATAATGAAATTTAGTAAAAGGATTTTAATTACATCATTAACTTTAGTGTTAATGGTAGTAGCACTCGGAGTAGGCGTGTTTGCCTGGTTTACAATGAATACAAAAACTAGCGCAAGTGGCTTAGAAGGAACAGCAGAAGCAGGAAAAGGTGGATTTTATATTTCACTTAATGGAACAGATTGGTCAGATACAGTTAGCTTAACAAGTGTAGACAGTAGTTTTAGTGTATTTTCTGATTTGACTACAAAAACTGGCGATTTAGCTAAATTAGTTGATTTAGAAGATGATGATGCTAATGACGCAGATTATATTGAGTTTAGCTTGTATTTTTTAGGTGGATCCGATAATAAAAATATTTACATTACGGGTTTAACTTTTGAAAATACAGCTGACACCAGTTGGATAGCGGAAGATGATGTAGATGCAGGTACTAGAGAAGTTGAAAAAGGTGATAAAATGGTATCAAATCTATCAAATGCAATTAGAATATCTATTCAAGATGCGAATTCACCAAGTTCAATTTTAATATTTGAAAAAGCTGCAGATACTCCAAACTTTGATGATTCAGGAGGTACAACCAAAACATTTTACAACACAATAGGCTTTGAAGATGACGGAGGTAATAACTTCGCGGTTAATTACTATAATACAATTATGGCTCCTAAGTCTGTTAATTTAAGTGATGCACCTAATCGAACAGATAATGTTGTCGAAGAAAACGACCCTTTGACATATAAACAAGTCGCTGTTCTTAGCGAAACTGTTGCAGACGGAACTACAGGAGATGGCCATGGTTTTGATCCATCATTTACAAATTATGGAGAAATTATCATTAGAGTTTGGGTTGAAGGTTGGGACCAAGAAGCATTTAATGCAGTTTTAAATGGAACAATTAAAATCAATTTCCAATTTGATTTAATCCAAGATTAGTAATTAATAAGGGTGATTAGATGTATAACTTTGCAAAGTGGTATATAAGTTTTCTTCAAGAAATAATTAGAAATATAATGTTGTTTTTTACAACGTTATTTTCTGCTTTTGGAAAACTCTTCAATTATAGTGGAAGAAGTTCTAGCTTTGTAAGGTTTAGTGAAGCGGCTAAAGGCTTTGGTGTGATGGGCTGGATTACTGCTGTTGTAATATTTACAATTAATGTTCTATTCATCGCGGTTTTAATCCTCTTATTATACAGGCTCTTTAGAAGGTATATCCGCTTTGTCAAAAGAGAAGTTGAGACAGACGAACTACTAAATGAAGTCAACCATTTAAACCAGAAGCTGATTCAAGCAGATCTGGAAAAAAACCAAATATTAGCCTTGAAATATGGCGAAACTGGTCGATCATTTAGTAGTTCCTCAACATTTTTAGACAGCGAAGAAGAGTCGGTTCAAAAGGATAGTGACAATCGGTTTACGAAACTTATCGATGTTGATAAGACTTATGAATATCTTGTTAAACAAACAGTGATGCAAGACAGTGATCGTTTGACACTTCCGACTTTAGTAGAATCATTTATTAATTTTGCTGCTTCACAACTTAATTTGTACTATACCAAAGGCATTGTAGCGAAGTTTATTGCCGGTATGGCTTCAACAAAAATAATTATTTTAGAAGGTATTTCTGGAACCGGAAAGACCTCCCTGCCCTATGCGATGGGTAAGTTTTTATCCAATGATGCAAGTATTATTTCAGTTCAACCCTCGTGGACAGATCGGACTGAATTAATTGGTTATTTAAATGAGTTTACTAAGAAGTATCATGAACCAGACTTTTTAAAAACCATTTATGAAGCAACCTTTAGAACAGATATTAATATTGTAATATTAGATGAGATGAACTTAGCTCGAGTTGAATACTATTTTGCAGATTTCTTATCTGCCCTTGAAATTCCTAATCCTCATGAGTGGTTATTGGAAGTAGTTGCTGAGCAATTGCCAAGCGATCCGATTAATTTAAAGAAAGGTAAGCTTTTGTTGCCGCAAAATATTTGGTTTGTTGGAACAGCAAATAGAGACGATTCAACCTTTACAATTACTGACAAGGTTTATGACCGCGCTCAGTCAATTGAGATGAATTATCGCTCTGATTATATTGATGCTCCTTATACAAATAAAATAAATATGAGTTATGACTATTTAAATACACTCTTTGATCGGGCAATTAAAGAAAACCCGGTTTCTAACAAAATAATGGATAAACTCCAAGAGTTAGATTATTTTATTAGTGAAAACTTCCAAGTCACCTTTGGAAATAGAATTATGCAACAGATTCGATTATTTTTACCGGTTTATGTAGCGTGCGGTGAAGATGAACTTGAAGGATTAGATTATTTAGTTGCGAGAAAAGTTATTCGTAAATTTGAAGCTTTAAACTTAGCATTCTTAGGTGATAAATTAATCGCTTTAGAAAAAGAGTTAGATAAGATTTTTGGCAGAACCAAGTTTAATTTAACTAGAGAAATGATTAAGACTTATAGAAAATTGGTGTAATTGATGGAAAAAAACGAACTAAACATATTTTTTCAAGCTTTGGTAAAAGCATTTCATAATATTGAGAATCAACATGAGTTTCCCATCTACTTTTATAATGCTGTTAAAAAAGGAGAAAATGTTGTTTCTCAAAGCCAACTCGTTGAAAGTAAAGTGTTTAGTGATGATTGGTTGAATCAAATTAATGCTTTATTGCCTAGTATTGTTAAAATTACGCAAACAATTAAATCATCTTTAAAACGTAAAGATGAGGTTGTTATTGTTGAGAAAGCTAAAAGAACAGATAGTAAATCAATCAGACATTTAGCGATTAACACTCAACTTATTCGGGAAGTTAAAAAAGGCAATGTAATTCCGAAAAAGGTTTTGACTCATAAGGCAGAAATTAAAATTGCAACTTATGAAAATAGATTTATTAAAAGTTTAATTTTAAAACTTATTCGTTATGTCAGAGACCGTAAAAATCTAATTAGCAGTAATGTTGACGCCCTTAAAACAACCAATTTAGTAATGGATAGTAAGTTTCCTTTTGAAAGAGAAGATTTTGAAATTAAAATCGATTTAAAAAGAAAAGAAAACATTACTAGATTAAAGGTTAGGAAGAGTAATTTAGCATTGTTGGAACAAGTTGAGAATTTAGAAAGACAACTAGGAGCTCTAGAAAGCTCTGAATTTATGCAACTCTTGCGGAATGAAAGAGAAGTTGTGCCACCGATTATTCGGACAACCATTATTACAAAAAACCCTGATTTTCGGAATGCTTACAACTTATGGGTTTATTTAGATAAAAATCCTGATTTAACTTTTGAAATGGATACCCATACGAGACAAAAAAGATTTACAGATCAGTATCGCAAACATTTAACGCAAAATCTGTTCCATCTTCTAACAACAACCCTTTATCACGATAAAACATTTAAAGCTGATGATTATCGTCAATACACTAAAGGGAGAAGAGTAAGATATCGCCCGGTTTTAAAAAGAATGGTTAATCTTGATTTAAAACAGGAGAGAAGAAGAGTTAGAGTTGAATCTAACTTAATCAATGAATATTATTTACAAGAGAGTAAGAAAATATTTGATAATTTAATTGAGGAGTTTACTTCGGAAGGCGATTCAAAAGTTGTTTCAACAAGAAGAGCGATTACTGAAATGCTTGAGGTAACCAACGCGATTTATAAAAGCTATTTTGATTTAACGGATTTAGATGTCATCTTTAAACCAGGTAATAGTAAAGAGCAATTAAAAGACAGTTTAGACAAATATCGGCTCGTCAGAATGGTGCGAGAAGTTAAAGAAAGAGACTTGAAAAAGACGATGGATGCAGAGCTGCGCTGGTTAAAATTGATTAAAAGACATTATAGTCAGCTAGAAAGATCAGAACAGGAAAAAGCAAAAATTATTACAAGTCAAAGACTGTTAGCTGATCTTGAGAAGTTTAATGAGTATAAAATTGAGAAGCAAACAGAAACATTAGATGTTAAAAAGACCTATTTAGAGAAACATCGGCAAGAGATGACTCGGTTTAGAAATGCTGAGAAGCAAAGATTTGAAAAAAGAGTTGCTAAACACAAAGAAGATCAAAGAAAGAAGCTGCAAAAAGAACGAGAAAGAATTAAGAAACAGAAGCAAGCGTTATTAAAGCGAGAACGAGAAAAACGCCGTAAAGAAAAACAGATTTTAAAAGAAAAAGAAAGGCAACAGAAAGCTCTTGTTAAGGAGCAATATAAAAAAAGACTTGAAAACTTATGATTAAAACGATCAAAATTATTTTCTCAATCCTATCTTTATTACTTTTAACAGCTTTAATAGCGTTAGTAATTGTTCATAGTTTAGCGCTTAAAGATAATCGCCCAGTAAAAATCTTTAATTATCATTATTCGATTGTATTAACGGGTTCGATGGAACCAGCAATTGAACAAGGAAATTATATAGTTTATAAGTCAAAAGCAGATTATGATGTTGATGATGTAGTGGTCTATAGAAATAAAAATAACCGCTATATAGTTCACCGAATAATTGAAAAGTTAGAGACTGGTTTTATTACCCAAGGCGATGCCAATCAAAAAAGCGATTTTGAAAGCGAAGGAGTAATTGAAAATTCCCAAATAATTGGAAAAGTTACAAGTATTCATGGAATGTTTGGGATTGGAAAAGTTATTATTAACCGCCCCAACACACTAATAGTAGTAGTTTTCGGAATATCGCTAATCTTAATTATAATTCAAGTGGTTGAAATTGTTAAAACTATTAAGAAGAAACAAGAAGAGGAAATGAGAAAACATTTGTAAGGAGGCAAACAGATGCTAAAGAAACTATATGTATCAACTTTAGTTTTACTAGTAACGATACTTTCAATGACAGTATCTGTTTTTGCTTGGTTTGCTAACGCTGCTAATTTGGCTGATGCTGAAGAATTAGGTGGTTATTCTGAAGGAAATCTTGATCTTGATATCGGTGATGTTGATTCTTTGGAACTTTTTGTAGGAGCGATGGGAGTTAACTTGATGTATTTAGAAGCGAGTGGGTTTAATAACTCAAGTATGGATTTATATGGTCTTTCATCAATTATAGAATTATCAATTAATAATACTGATGATGTCGATATGAATGTTCATTTCAGTTTAGCCTCATTTTATATTTCTGAGTATGGTCCGCTATCAGGCGATGTTAACAGCTTAGAATATTTAGTAACTACTTCTAAAACTAAAGCTGATTTTAACGCTCTTAAATATCAAGAAATCGATAGCATTTCTGAAAATGACTTTTTAACTAATTTAGCAACCTTTAACGAAACAAATACGATTTTAATTCCTCAAGGAGAGACAGTTGATGTTTATATCTTCGTTTGGGGAAACTTTGATAAATTAACAGAAACACAAAAGCCTGTTTATCACACAGTAACTTATCGAATAAAAGTGCGATCTACAGCTACATAAAAAAGGTAAAAAAACTATGCGAAAATTATTTGTTTTAATTTTAAATATTTTAATTTCATTCCTGTTATTAGTAACAGGTGTTTTCGCATGGATTTCTTACGAACAAGTAGTTAGTGAAGGTAGAGTGGGTGGCAGAGACATCTTTATGTCATCATCATATTTATTTAGTGCCTTTACTGATGCAAAAATAACAAATCAATCCGGTACTGTCGCAAAAGACTTTAATTATCTCAGCTCAGAATGGCAGAAAAATGGCGATTTAACAATTAAATTACCAACTACAGGTTCAGGATCTTTAAATTCCTATATTTATAATCAAGGTGGCAAATACTATCTTAATTTAGAAATTAAAGTTCACATTAAAGCTTATACCAATATCAATCTCA
>JAAYKO010000033.1 GCA_012522345.1 Acholeplasmataceae bacterium
CTTTTACACTAATATTAAAAAAAATTATACCAACACCTTAATTATTTAATCATTAATTTTAACTAATTCTTTATATTTTTATTTTTTAGTTATATTTGAATAAATGCAAATGTCAACATGACTTATTAATTTGAAATATTAGTGAAACTAAGGTATTGTGAACTTTAAATGTGTTTGTAGACTTATTTTGATACAATTAAGCACCCCTAATTGTTGGCTTTGTTAAGGTTTTTTTAAGTAGTTCGTTTTGATTTGTTTATTTTAATAATTTTTATTATTGAATATATAACCAAAGAAATACTAATTAGAGCTATTAATATACTAGTTATCGAAACTATTATTGCATTTCTTTTAGTCATATAAGAATACCATTCTTTATATGTAATAACATAATTAATGTGACTTATTGCTAATATTAAAGAAATGACTAACAGAATTAATGCTCCTATTACAAATAAAATAAACTTTGTTTGTTTTTTCCTCATTCAAAACCACTTCCAATCGTTTAACACCCATGGTAATTATACCATAAAAAAAGGCCAGATACACAAAATATCAAGCCTGTTTTAAAAAAATAATGGCGGAGAAAGAGGGATTTGAACCCTCGCGGTTTTTACACCCTACGAGCTTTCCAAGCCCGCCCCTTCAGCCTCTTGGGTATTTCTCCTTACTTCTTTTCCAAAAATAATTATATCATATTTTTAAATCGCCTGGAACAATGAGTTTTGCTTTTCTAAAAATGACATCGATAATTAAAACTAAAATGATTGGTAAAGCAAATTGAAGTATTGCAATTGAAAGAAATGCTTGAAAATTATAGCCCATTGCTTCTAATGTAGCAATTTGACCGACTAATCCACTCGTTCCCATGCCAGACCCAATATAATTCGTTTGAGTTTTAAACACTAAGGTTGCAAGAGGACCTAGTATAGCTGATGTAATAATTGTGGGAAGCCAAATAATTGGCTTTTTTAAGATGTTTTTAAATTGTAACATACTTGTCCCAAAAGCGATGCCTAAAACAGTTCCAACACCATTGTCTTTTCTACTCATTATCGCAAAGCCAAGCATCTGTACACTGCAACCGACAACCGCTGCTCCACCTGCAATTCCACCAAGGCTAATAGAAATAGCTATTGCAGCACTACTAATTGGCATTGTAAGAAACATTCCCATAAACACTGCTATTATAACACCACTTAAAAATGGTTGGTAATAAGTTGCACGATCAATAAAGGTACTTAAAAATTGCATTGTTTTTGTAATTGGAAAACCAACTAAAAACGCAACAATGAAAGCAACTATCGCGCCAGAAAGCGGAATTAAAATTATATCGACTGGTGTCTTTTTCCTAAAAACATATTTGAAAACAAAATAGACACTAATTACACAAAAATAGGCTACCATTGGATCTTTTAATGCTTCTCCGTTGGGTAGATATCTAAAAGCTGTTGCAATAGCACCTGCAATTGCAGCACTAACTAATTTTAAACCATCTAGTTTGAGCGTAAAAGCCATCCCAATTCCAATTCCAACACCTAATGAACTCTTTAAAATGCTTGCTAATAAAACAATATAATTACCAAGGATTTCAAAGGCACTGATTTGATGGATTAAAACTCCTATTTGTTCAATAATGACTCCAACAATCAATGTTCCAAAAAGCCCAAACGCCATTCCATTAAATGATACAACAAGAAAGTCTAAAAACTTTTTAAAGTTTGTTTTTTCCTTGATTTCTAATGTTTTATTCTCCATCAGTTTCTCCTAAATCATCAACACTTTTGAAAAATGTTTTTAATCTTTCATTAAAGAGACGCGGATTGTCTAAAAAAACTATTTGTTTAGCATCGTTGTAGCCTTCAACAGTTGTTAGAGGAACTTTTTGCTCATATTGAAGTGAGGCGTCTTTAATTATTCCTAAATCAAATTCACCACAGACAACATATGTCGGATATTTAGTTTTTTGCTCGCCAAGATGATAAAATCTTTTTAAATTTTTCTTAACAAAGACACTTCTCCGGCTAAAACCAATCATACTTTGGGCAAAAAGAGTTTGCGCTTGTAGTTTAAGGGCACTTTTTTCGACATAATAATTCTTATATTTCCCAAAGGCAAATAACCAAAAGAAAAAGAGTTTTAATTTTGTTAAAAATTGCGATTCATAAAATGCTTTATACGAATCATGAAAAATCGAAAAACTTGAGACAACTACGGCACTTAAGATTTTATTTGAGAATATTTGGCCAAAAGCTTGAGCGACTAAAGCTCCTTCTGAAACACCTATTAGATGAGTTTTTGCAATATTTTCTCGATCTAAAATTAATTTAATAACTTCAGGCATATCATTGATTTTTACATTTTTTGAGTATTGACTTTTTCCATGTCCGGGCAAATCGACTACTATCAGCTGATAAAGCCTTTTTAAGGCTAATACTTGGCTATCAAAAATTTTTCCACTTGAGGCATATGAATGAATCATCACAATAGTCGGTTTTGACTCATTTTGAAAAATTGTATAGTAAATGCCACAGTCTTTGAATTTAATCGTTTGAGCTTTCATCAACTCACATCCTTAAATGTTAGTATATCATATTTTAAATGAATTTTATTCTTGTTATATCTAAAACCTGATAAAAAGTAAAAAAACCCTCATCAAGGGTTTTAGCTTACTTAATAACAGATTAATTTCTAATTGATTTAAATGCTTTAGTCCAAAGTTCGAGCTGTTCAATCATTTCAGCAAATAGCTCATATTGTAATTTTTGTGGTTTAAAATGTTTTTGAGGTTCAAAATCATTAAAAATGCTAAAAAGAGTTTGTCTAGAGATATCAGCTACTTGGAGTTGACCCAAAATAGATCGTAAATGTTCAGCTGCTCTAGCCCCTCCCACTGCACCATATGATACAATTGCAGCAGCTTTATTAGCAATACTATCATTAACCCAGTCTAAGGCACTTTTTAAAACACCTGGAATTGAATGATTGTATTCTGCAAGAACAAAAATATAACCGTCAAATATTCTTAATCTATCATTAAATTTTTTTGCTATTTCTACACTGTCGTTATCACCGAAAAAAGACATTGGATAATCTTTCAAATCAACTATTTCATAATTATGATTATTTAATTTACGTGCTTCATCTAAAACCCAGTCACCGACCTGATCAGAAGATCGATTTTCTCTTGTTGTGCATAACACGATTGCAAATTGTAATTTATCCATATTCTCACCAGAGTAAATAATATCTTTTTTTCTTCATAAATGCAAAACAAACACTCATTTATTTTATAATTAAGAGCATTTATTAGTTTGTTATTTATGTTTATATTTTATTTGTTGACATCTTTTATAATCATTATAATATTACCCATGGCTGCTGTGAGCTGTTTTCTCTTTTCTCTTAGCAAATTAAATATATAATTAATTTCTTACGATTAAATCAATTTGTTTTTCTAAATTTATTAATTCAAGATTGTGTTTTTCTTCAATTGAATCTAAAAGATTCGTTTCTGCTAATAATCTAATTGTTTTTTTAAGACTATTTTTGGCAGCTTTCAATTGGGTAATTAAATCTTTACATCCTCGCTCTTGCTCAATCATTTTTAAAATTCCACTTATCTGGCCATTAACTCTTTTGATTCGATTAATTATTTGGGGACTACACTTCATAATTTTCACTCCTCCTTATACCCTCGAGGGTATTTTACTATGAAAGTAAGTTTTTTTCAATTTTAATTACTTATTAAAGCTTATTATTGGTTTATTTTTTCTCTTTTTTCTAAAATGAGCAAATTATTTCTCTTATATACCCCATATGGTATAATTATAACGTAAATAATAATTATAGATTAAAAGAGGTGATGTATCTATGTTTGATTTTGTCTTAGATCCACAGGTTAAAAAACAGCCTATTGAGCTTCTTGCCTTATATGATGTAATAATAATCGGAGCAGGACCTGGCGGATTAAATGCGGCTTTATATGCGAAAAGAAAAGGTTTAGACATCTTACTTATCACAAAAACTACTGGTGGACAACTTCTAAACACTAATTTAATTGATAACTATTTAGGCTTTAATAATATTTCAGGCGAAAAACTAAGTCACGCCTTTATGGAACATATTATTAGTTTGGATGTTCCGCTCTTAGATGGCGTTAATGTCGAAAAAATAACTAAAGAAAACAATCAGTTTAAACTCGTTTTAGATGATAAGCAAATCATTGAAACAAAAACTGTCATTATCGCAACTGGAGGGAATCCCCGTAAATTACGAGCTATTGGCGAAGAAGCCTTAATCGGAAAAGGAGTTTCTTATTGTGCAATTTGTGATGGACCATTTTACAAAGACAAAGATGTTTTAGTCGTTGGAGGTGGAAATAGCGCTTTAGAGGCTGCTTTAGATTTAGCGAAAATCGCAAATTCAATTATGATTGTTCAACTTGAAGAATCCTTTACTGCTGATAAAATTTTGATTGACCAAATTATTCAAACTAAAAATATTCGTTATTCTTTGAATAGTGAAGTTAAAGAAATCATCGGTAAAGATGAAACTGTTGAACAAGTAAAATATGTTAACCGCGCTACTGGAGAAGAAAGTTTTGTTGCGGTAGATGGAGTTTTTATTGAGATCGGGGTAATTCCCAATAATAGTCTCATCAAAGAACTTGTTGAACTAAATCGTTTTGGAGAAATCATTGTCGACAATGATCAAATGAGTTCTCTAAGCGGGATGTTTGCAGTCGGTGATGTTACAGATTTCCCATATAAACAGATTATTACAGCTGCCAGTCAAGGTGCTGTTGCGGCTTTATCCGCAAATAATTATATTAATAAAAAGGAGCAAGAAAAATGAATAGATTATTAAATGAAGAGACAAGTACTCAAATTAAAGAAATGTTAGATGAAATGAAAATGCCTTTAACATTGGTTTATTTCACAAAAGAAAATTGTGAAAACTGTGATTTAACGGCTAGACTGTTAGATGAAATAAAAAGTTTAAGTGATAAAATTATACTTGAAAAATATGATTTTGCTAAAGATAGTGAAATCTTTAAAAGGTATAATATTATTGGTGCGCCTAGTTATGTAATCCTAAATCATGATGGACTAAAAACTGGTTCAACATTTTATGGTGTTCCTGCTGGTCATGAAATTAACACTTTGCTTTCCAACCTTTTAGATGTTAGTGAAGCTCAAGCGCTATACGATGATGCTTTAACGACTAAAATAAAAGCAATCGACAAACCTGTTAATCTTAAAGTGTTTGTAACGGTGTCTTGCCCTCATTGTCCTGGGGCAGCGATAAACGCTTCAAGATTAGCCCAACTCAACCCTAATATTACAGCTGAAGTTTATGAATCACAAAGTTTTTATGAACTAGCTAATAAATACCAAGTTTCAGGTGTTCCTAAGATTGTTATCAATGAGACTCAAACATTGATGGGTAATCAACCAGTTGATGCTTTCTTAACTGCAATCGACAAACTTTAAATAAAATTAGAAAAAGTCGCTGCGGCGACTTTTTTTCTTGCATTTGTTGAATTAATTAGTAGCTATATTTTAACTGTTTGAATTAGACTTTTCTATTTTCGCTTTAGTGAGATACTTATACAATTCTTCTACTGCAAAATGCAGTTTGGTCACTAAAAACTCTTTTTCGTGTGAAAAGAAGTAATACGTTTCATTGTCTTTGCTAAAACTAACCCCTGAACCCCGACCAAAATAATTATATTCGACATGAACACTATAGTTCTCTAATGGCTCTTGCTTGAGCTCAAAGGTCTCACCATTACCTGCACCAACTATTTTAAAACCATTTAAATCATGGATAAGTTTGCCCTCACCAATTTGATAAAATCCTTTGCTGTTTGGTAGAGAGTTAATTTTTACATCATGTTCGAAGTAATATGTTTTGGCTTCAATTTCTTTTCTAACCTCTTCACGTTGCCATTCATACCAATCTGGAAGATGACTAAATTCAGTATTTCCGTTTAATACAGATAAACTGCCATCTAGATTTAACTGCCAACTCTTATTACACGAATCACATGTTATTAAATGATCTATTGTTGACATTTTTGCTTCGGTCTTACAAGCAGGGCATTTATACAAAACTAATTCCAAGCCTTCTGCTCGCCAGGGCTCTTTAATTATAATGTTGTTTTCTTTTTGCCAGCGATAATCATCATAAATAAATGCCTCATTAATTTTATCATTAATCTCTTCATACGAGAGATTGGCAGCATCTTCTTTAGATATTATATAAGTTAGTGTTGCAGTAGGATTAATTTTACGTTTTTTCAAGTTCCACACAGGTTGTACTAAATGATTACCATGTGTAATTAAGGTTGCAACTGGCACCTTTAAATATTTAATTAACTTCCCTAAGCTAGCTGGTAAAATTGCAGTAGTTCCAACATGAGAATAACGCGCTTCAGGATAAATCATACAGATGTGTTTTAAATCTTCAACACTTCTTTTAACTTGTTTGACAGTTTTGATGTCGTTAATAAATTTCCGCTTACCAAAACAACCTACCTCTCGCATTATTTTTTCTCGGTTAATAAAACCATCAATAGCGACAACATATGTAGCACGACGAGGAAAGATAGCTCTTGTCGCCACCTTAAAATCATAAAACGAGTTATGATTGCAAAGTAAAATATAAGGCTCTTTTTTAAAGGTTTCATCTTAACTTTAGTAACTTTTAGTTTTCGCTTTATTGTTTCTGGAAAAGCAATCAACCAAATTAGGGGTAATAATAATTTGCATTGTTTTTTTACTGGCTTGTTAAAATCAAACCGTGGCATCTTATTGACCTCACTAAATGGTCTTTTTACTATTTGTTTTATTTTCATTAATTTAACCTCATTAAATGAAACATTTTTTTCAAAATAAAATTTGTAATTTAATTTTACCACTAAACCATTTTAAAGTTAACCAATTACTAATTTCTTTTTTTAAAATTGCTAATATCACATATTTTAGAGAGCATGAAGATAACTAGTGTTATCTCGTTAAATAAACAATAGTTATTCTAGCTGAATAAATATGCTCGTTTGGGTGTGTTCAAACTGCTATTTCCTATCCATAAGGCATCGGGGTTACTTTTTCTAATAATATTAAGTGCAGCATTTAAATCTGCATTGATTAATTGACCGCTTTTATTTTGATAAAGGCCTCTTTTGATTCTTTTACCACTAAACTCTCTCTTAGTTATATGATTTGTGCATTCTAATTTCACCTCCATTCTACAAATATATTATATCATATAAACGGCTTTGTAGAGCGATGAAATTAATAAAAATTAACTGGATAAAATTAATATAAATCAATTGGATTAAAGAAGTTATATTAGTTAATTTGATAAAACCTCAAGTGTTTATTTCATTAAAAAAAGACGTTTTTTCCTAGTTAATAAAAAAACTACCGTTTAAGGTAGTAAATGTTATTTTTGTGCCCGAGGCCGGACTCGAACCGGCATGCCTTATGGGCGCTTGATTTTGAGTCAAGTTCGTATACCAATTTCGACACTCGGGCATCTTAATTACTATTTAGGTCTTGTTTTTGAGCAATTTCAATTGCCTTTTTGTAAACATTTAAAGCATTTAATGCGTAATTTTCTTGTGAATATTTTTCAACAGATTCAACAGCATCTTTAGCCATCTGAAGCGCTAATTTTTTATTTTGACTAATTTTTTGAATCAACTTTGGTAATTGCTCCGCTTTATAAAAAAACAAACCATTTACTTGATCTTCGACAACTGTTTCAAGTACTTTATCGTATTTTACAATCAAGGGCAAACCAGCCGCTAAAGCTTCAATATAAGTTAAACCTTGAGTTTCTGATTTGCTAGCATTTAAAAAAACATCGCCAATTTGATAATAAGGTCCAATCTCATCCCATGGGACAAGCCCTGTAAAAATAACTTTATTACCGATTTCTAGTTTTTTTGTTAATTCCTTTAAATTTTTCAAATGTGGCCCAGAACCTACAATTAGAAGTTTTGTATTTTCGCAATTCAATTTTTTAAATCCTTTTAATAAAACCTCAATGTTTTTTTCAATACTTATTCTGCCAACAAAAAGACAAACAAATTCATCATCTTTAATACCTAATGAATTCCTTAATTTGTTTACATCTTCTTTTTTGTACATCTTTTGTTGAAATTTTGTTAAGTCAATTCCTGTTGGAACAATTTGATAGTCTCCTTCAATTTGGTAGGAATGCATCAGTTCTTTGATTTTACGGGAAGGGACAATTGTAACTTCCGCTTTACTAATATATTTGCGCATCAATTTTTTAACACCGGTTAACATCCATTTAGGATTAATTTTAGCCAATATTTTTGAAACAAAGTGAAGATATTCTTCATACATCGTATGAACAGTATAAACTAAAGGTAGGTTGTTTTGCTTTTTAAATCTCAACGCTAAGCCACCCATTGAAAACTCAGTATGAACATGAATTACATCTAAATTGAGTTGGGAAATTTTTTTGAGATGCCTTCTTGTGAAAGGAATATAGCGAAACATTTTTAAGCCTTTTTTAGGGATGGGTATCCCTTTAAATCGAATAATATAAGGATAATTTTTATCATATTCTTTAGCACCTTTGCTTGTAGTTGTAATGACAAAAACCTCATGACCCAGTTTTCTCAAACCCTCAGCAAGCATAAATAATGAGGTGGAAACCCCGCTAACATAGGGATTATATGAATCAGTAAACAAGCCTATTCTCATGTTATTTTACTCCTTCTTTCAATAATCAAATAAGAAATAAAACCTAAAATTATACCTAAATAATATGTTATGACTCGCCAAACCAACATTGATGTTACTACAACACTAGTGGTTGCAATAACATTAACAAATAAGACTGTATAAGCCCATTCTACCCCACCAGATGCACCTGGTGTTGGCACCCACATCATAAACGTGGAAGCGAAAGCGCTCATCATAATAATAAACAAATAATCAGAAAATTCAACTTTAGTTCCCAACGCTAGAAAGATTAAAATCGGTATTGCATTGACAACGAAAAGATCAAATAATCTTAAGAAACTTGAGCCGAGGAAAACTCTTTTGCGAGAAAATAAATACTTAACTCCTGCTTGAAAGTTTTCAACAAATGAGAATGTTCTTTCTTGAAGTTTCTCCATTGGCTTTGCTAAAAATCTTATTTTTCCAAAAAGTTTAAAAGTGTTTTTTAATAGCTTTTTAAAGCTTTTAACAAAGCTGACTAAAATAAGGCCAACTAAAATAACTGTGTTAAAAAAATAACCGATTATTATTAGATAAATATATTCCTGAATTGCTTGGCTAATTCTATTGTAATAGATAATTAAACCCGTAGTTGAAAAAAGCGTTAAAACAAACTGATAGATTGTGAAGTTTGCAACTAAAATACTTGCTGCCTCGTCACCTGATAAACCGTTTTTTATATAGTAGTAAGCTTGAAATGGCTGGCCTCCAGATGAAAACGGTGTAATCGCATTAAATAAATATTCAGTGTTAGAAATCGTTATTGAAGTGAAGAAATTAACACTGTTGCGAAGTTTGTTTTGAATAATATACATGCTTAGATTTGTCAAACAAACATGAATCAACATCAACAAAACCGCAAACAAAATAAACCAAAGATTAGCATTTCGAAGAAGTTTTATCATCTGGCTTATATCATTAATGCTAAAGACAACTATTGCCAGTACTATTATTACAACAAGAAAAAATATTATATTAGTGAGTAGTTTTTTCTTCTCTTTTTTTATTTCCATATTGCTACATCTCGTCGAGCGCAGTCATCCCCAATAATCTAAGTCCTTCGTTGAGTACAATCCTTGTTGCTTTAATTAAGTAAAGATAACTATTTCTAATTGTTTCAGTTTCAACTATAATTTTGTGAGCAGCATAAAATTGATTAAAACTTCTCGCTAAATTTAATAAGTAACGCGAAAGTAGATGTGGACCATTTTCTTCAATTGAACGATCGAGGACATGGCTAAATTGTGATAACTGTAAAATCAGATTATAAGTAACATCATCTTCAAAAACCGTTAAATCTTTTGCCTGCTTTATTTCTTGATCTTTTAGAATAGAATGAATTCTAACACTGCTATACTGTAAATAAGGTCCTGTCATTCCTTCAAAAGACAACATTTGATCTAAATCAAAATCAATATCTAGATTGCGATCGTTTTTTAAATCATTAAAAACAATTGCGCTTATTCCAATCGCTTGAGCGACTTGTTTTTTATTTTTAAGTTGAGGATTTTTACTTTCAATTGTTTGATATGCGCGTTCGATTGCATTATCAATAACATCAATTAAATTTACAACCTTGCCGCTTCTTGTAGCCATCTTCTTACCATCGATTAAAATAAGGCCAAAGTTAACGTGTTCAATCTTAAAATCATAATCCATTAATTCGCTTACTAACTTGAGTTGTTGAAAATGAAGTTTTTGTTCATTACCAACAACATATAAAATTTTATCAAACAAATAGTTTTCGCTCCGATATAACAATGCTGCCAAATCTCGAGTTAAATATAGTGTAGCTCCATCGGTCCGTTTAATTAAAGCTGGAGGTAAATTATAGTTGTCTAATCTGACCACTAAAGCTCCTTGATCTTCAATTAAAAGATTTTTTTCTACTAAAATCTCAACAATTCGATCCATCTTGTCGTTATAAAATGATTCTCCTTGATAATAGTCAAAACTGACACCCAAAATATCATACACCTTTTTAAACTCAATAAGTGACAATTCTTTAAAATGTTCCCAAAGCTTTATCGATTGTTCATCATTGTCTTCTAATTTTTTAAATGCTTTTCTTGCTTGTTCTTCAAACTCCGGATTTTTCAATTCTTCCTGATGAAACTTGACATAGAGCTTTTGCAAATAATCAATTGTATCTCGTTTTAATAGCTCCTCATCTCCCCATAAGTTATAAGCGACAATTAATTTGCCAAATTGAGTGCCCCAATCTCCTAAATGGTTAATTCCAATTGCTTGATAACCTCGTTTTTCATAAAGATTATACAAGGCTGCTCCAATTACAGTACTTCTTAAATGGCCTACACTAAAATTTTTAGCGATGTTGGGACTAGAATAGTCTATACAGACAACTTTACCAGTAGGTTTTAAAGTTCCATATTCTGCTTTTTGTTTATTTATTTCGGTTAACACTTTTTCTGCAAAAGCTTTTCGATTAAAGAAAATATTTAGAAAGCCTCGTTCAAATAAAAGTGTTTGTAAATATGGTTCATGCTGCAACAACACTTTTATTTCTTCTGCTAACTCAATTGATTTTTTATTTGTTTGCTTGGCAAGTTTAAAAAGCGGGATTGCTAAATCCGCTCTTTGCCTGCTTGGAGATTCAACAGTTATTTCTTTGTGATAAAAAAACTCAAGTTTTTCTTTTATTTTTAATCTCAACAGCTGAAACATAAGTTCACTCCTTGGTTGAAAAAAGCACTTTTACGTGCTTATTGTTTATTATATACACCGATGAAAAAGGAATGAATTTGACCTCTTGTTTTAGTCCCCTCCAAATTGAATTGTTCATCATTTCTAGAAAGACTAATTTCATCATTTTCAAAATACAATAGATTTGGTGTCGTTGTTAAATCCACACCATAATCTTCAAAAAATTTATCGGTTTGATTTTCAGTTAGCTTAGTTACATTGACATAATAGATTTTTTGGAGCTTTTCTTTAAGCCCTGCTTCTTTAAATTCTGAATTATAAAAACCGACTTCTTGAACACACACGCTACACGTTGGAGTTCCAAAAAATACAACTATTTTTTCATTTTTTTCAATCTTTCCTAAAACAACGCTTAATTTAACTTCCTCTAAGACATGGTCAGATGCGAGATCTGCACCAACCGAGTTAAATTGTTTTTCTAACCGTTGTTGTGGGGTGTCTCTTAAAAAAACTATCAACAAAATAAAAACTGCTAAGATTGCTCCCATAACAATAAATGGTAGCGGTTTAAGTTTTGGTTGTAACTTTTTATATCTTTTTGCCATAATATTTACTCCTTTTAAAGCACTATTATGATTATAACATAGTGCATTTTTAAAAACAATTGATTTTAACAGCTGTCTTTTACGCGATTAAAACTTGTGTAACCGGTTTCTGTAGGTTATAATTGTATTGAGGTGATTGTGTGCAAAAAATGAGAATTTTGTTTTGTTCAAGCGAAGTTGTTCCCTTTTCTAAAACTGGCGGACTCGCAGATGTAAGCGGTAGTTTACCAAAAGAAATTGCAAAAACTCAATTTGTAACAGTCATTACTCCACTTTACGAAAAACATTTGCGAAGTATTTATAATCTAAAATCTCTTGGCAATCGTTCTTTTTTGATGAAAAACGAAAGAATAACTGTCAATTATTACTTTTTTATAAAAGAGAATGTTAAGTATGTTTTTGTCAATCATGAAGTTTTTTTGCGCGACTCATTTTACGGTTATTTAGATGATAATAAACGGTTCTTTATCTTTAATTATGCAATTATGGAGTACCTTTTAGAAACAACAGAAAAATATGATTTAATCCATTTAAATGATTGGCAGACCGCCCTTATTCCTTATTTACAAAAAAACAATTATCAAGCTAGCCCAATTAGTAAAATTAAAACTCTTCTTTCGATTCATAATCTTCAATATCAAGGTTCTTTCAATATAGACACTTTCCTTTATACTAATAATCCTTTTAGTTATGATTATATTCATTTTGATACATTCAACTTTTTAAAGACGGGAATTTTATTAAGCGATGCCATTAATACTGTTAGTGAAACTTATCGTGACGAGATTCAAACTCAATACTTTGGTCATACTCTCGATGGTCTTTTAAAAAATCGTCAAAGTGATTTATATGGCATTTTAAATGGGATTGACAATGATTTATATAATCCTGAATCTGATGCTAATATCGCTTTTAACTACAATAAAAACCGCTTTGTCAGTGGTAAACGTGCTAATAAATCTCTCTTTTTAAAAACTGCAAATCTCGATGATATCACAAGTATTCCCCTTGTTAGTTTTATTAGCCGTCTTACAACTCAAAAAGGGATTGATTTGATGATGGCGACCTTGGAAGAGGCAATCAGTCAATCAAATGCGAACTTCGCGATTATAGGGAGCGGTGAACAACGCTATGAAAGCTTTTTTCAAGAACTTGCAGATAGATATCCTCAACGAGTTTTTTGTCATATCGGCTTTTCTAACCGACTTGCTCAACAGTTATATGCTGCAAGTGATATTTTTATGATGCCTTCTTTATTCGAACCTTGTGGGCTGAGTCAGATGATTGCAATGCGCTATGGTACTCTGCCAGTAGTCAGAGAAACCGGAGGTCTTAAAGACACAGTTATCCCTTACAACAAACATACCAATGAAGGTGATGGTTTTAGCTTTAAAAATTATAATGCTCATGAATTTAAAGATACATTATTAATGGCGATAAATCTTTACAATAATAATCAACACGTTTTTAGAATACTCCAAAATCAAGCAATGAGAAAGGATTTTTCTCTGACAAATATGGGAAATAAATATTTAACTCTTTATCAAAAAATTATTAATTCATAAAGGAGATAACAATTATGGAAACTCTCGCAATTATTTTAGCAGGCGGTAAGGGCTCAAGACTCGATTTGCTCTCAGATCGAAGAAGTAAACCTGCAATGCCTTTTGCAGGTAAATTCCGAATTATCGATTTTACGCTTTCTAATTGTTCCAATTCAGGGATTTACGATATTGCCATTTTAACGCAATATTTACCTCTATCTTTAAATGAGCATATTGGAGCAGGAAAACCTTGGGATCTTGACCGTCGTGACAGTTCAATAACACTACTTCAGCCTCATGCCCAATGGTATGAAGGTACTGCAGATGCTGTTTTAAAAAATATTCGTTTTATTAAGAGACGCAACCCAAAATATATTTTAATCTTATCGGGCGACCACATTTATAAAATGAATTATCGGATGATGATTAAAGAACATGAAGAAAAAAATGCTGATTTAACTATCGCTTCTACCCACGTTCCTTTAGCTGATGCTAACCGCTTTGGAATTTTAACCACAGACAACAACAATCAAGTTATTGAATTTGAAGAAAAACCCCGCAACCCAAAATCAAATCGGGCTTCAATGGGAATTTATATTTTTAATGCTGGAGCCCTTTATGATGCCCTTGAAAATGCTCAAGCACATGAAAGTGATTTTGGTCAACATATTATTCCTAAATTAATTGCCGAACAAAAAAGAACTGTTTTTGCTTATGATTTTGAAGGCTATTGGAAAGATGTGGGAACTATTGATTCTTATTTAGAGACTTCGTTAGAATTGCTCGATAAAGAAAAAGGAACCCTTGACCTTTATGACACCAAATGGAAAATTCATACTCGCAGTGAAGAACTGCCTCCCGTAAAAATTGGTGACAATGCCACTATTAAAAACTCTTTAATCAGTAATGGTTCAATCATTGAAGGAACAGTAATCAATTCAATTTTATCACCAGGCGTTTATGTTGGTAAAAACTCAGTTGTCAAAGATAGTGTCATCTTTAACTTTACTTATATCGGTGAAAATGTAACAATCGATAAAAGTATCATTGATAAAAAAGTAGTTGTTGGCAACAATACAAAAATTGGCTTTGGGAAAACATACACCCGCAATATTGAAAAACCCGATCTCTTATTTAGTGGTATCAATGTCATTGCCAAACACGCAGTAATACCTAGTGACACTATCATTGAAAGAAATTGCCGTATCTTCGATACCGCTTACTTTAATTCCAAACAAATTAAAAGCGGTTCAACACTGTAAACTATTAAATTTTAATACTAAGTAAAAAACCAATTTTGGCCGTCATTCACCAAAATTGGTTTTTTCTTAAAATACTTTTGTAGTATAAAATGTGTCTGTAAACTTAGGTGATAAATACGGTTCTTTCAAACTTTTTTCAGTTAAGAAATTTAACTCCTTAATTTCTTTCTTATCATATTTTTCAAATAAATATTTAGCATCTTCAATCCGACCATAAAACACATATAATCTTGACTCTATTACTTCAAGACCATTTATTTTATAACGATTTAACCAGTTTTCTTTAAATCTTTTAATAACTCTTGAAAGTTGAGTGGCTAACTCATCTAAAAGAGGAAATAGTTCTTTTAGCGGTTTGTTATTTTGATAATTAGCAAGTAAATTTTGGCGGAACTGTAGTTTGATTAAAATTAATTTTGCAAAATCATAAATTACTGCCTCAAGTTTATTTTTCTCTAATACTTTTAGATAGTTTTGATATCCTAGTATTACTTCATTATATGCTTCAGGTTTAGTGCCAAAACGTTGGTTTTTATAAATTCCAAACAAAATATCATCCCATAACAGATTAATTGGAATGGCATTTATTTGATTGATTTTATCATAAAGAATCTCTTCCTGATAGTTTTTGCCAGTTACAGTTTTAAAAACAGAAATGTCTAATGAGTTTTTGGCAATTGCGTTGCTCATATCAAAAAGACCAACATCAATTGAAGGATAATCACAATAACTGCCATCGTCTTGCCATTGGGTGAAACAAATCTCTTCAATTTTGTTTTCCGCAGCAGCTTTGATATGCATTAAAGCTGTTTTATCTGTTTTTGTTTTATCATAGGTAAGTTTAGTCCAAATCCAAGTTCCAGAAGCAAAGATAACTTTTCGCTTTAATTTGAGATGATTTTCTAACATCTTTGTTACTATTTTTTTATCTTCATTGTAGTAATCCCAATAAACGAGCCCAACATTTTCTGGAATTTGTTCAACAAATGTTTTCTCAAAACTAATCGATGTGTCATAATAATATTCGTTTACAGAATACATTCTAAAAAACATATCACTCCAAATATAAACATTATTAAAACCATGTTTCAAACAAATATCGTTGACTTTTTTTAAGTGATTTATAAAAAGTTCTGGTTGAGGTTTGTAACCCTTTTCTTTATAATATCTACCAAAACCTAAGCCAAATGTTTCATCCATCCCAACATGAATTTTATCAGTCTTAAAAACTTCTTTTAAGGTTTTTATTATATTTTCGATTAACTGGTAAGTCGCATCGCTATCGACTTTTAACACGTCAAAAGTATCTCGATATTTTGTGCTACTATACCATCTTAAAAACTGAGCCATATGACCTAGTGTTTGCACACATGGGATTAATGTTATTCCTAGTGAAGATGCAAACTCAACCATTCTTATTAATTCTTCTTTTTGATATTTCCCTCTCAAATAACCAAACATCGGTTCAGCTGGAACTTCAAATGTATCTTCCATATACAACCAAACTTCGTCATAGCCAAAAAGCGCATGCTTAATAATTGTTTCTTGAAAAAACTTAAAGTTCATCACAGCATTTCTAGATAGATCAATCATTGTGGAAACGTGCTTAAATGAATTTGTGGTTTTTTGTTTCCCTTGATCTTTATTTAAAAGATATAATAGACCGTCTGGAATGTTTTTAATAATTAAAGTGTCGCCTTTTTCTTCTGTCTGATTACCAAAAATAACCTTTTCAAATGGATTTTTTATAACAACCCCATGTTCTTGCAAAACTTTTAATGCTTTTTCAAACATTTTTTCGCCTCTTTTCTTGATTTATTTTCCTAAAATCTCATTTCCAACAACATTATACTTTATTTTATTTAAAAACGCGATAATTTTAGGTTATAATTAGTTTGGAGATGATATTATGCAAATATTAAAATCAATAAATATTGTTTTAGAAAAAGCGACTGTTTTTGGGGATTTGATTATTGAAGACAACAAAATCAAGCACGTGATTAAAAAAGGTGATTTTCGACAAGGAACTGATATTTTAATTCCTGGTTTTATTGATATTCACATCCATGGCGGCTATTCGTATGATGCAATGGATGGTACTAGAGAAGCTGTTGAAGGGCTTGCAACAAACTTAGTAAAAGAAGGTACTACTTCTTTTTTGGCTACGACAATGACACAATCAAATGCTAATATAACCAAAGCCTTAACAGCAATCGGCGAATACTATTTAGATCAAAACGTTAATGCTTCTAGACTACTTGGCGCTCATTTAGAAGGACCATATGTAAATAAAAAAGCAGCCGGTGCTCAACCTCGTGAATATATTAAAAATCCTGATATCTCAGAATTTCATCAATGGAATGAGGCAAGTGGGAATATAATTAAAAAAGTTTCACTCGCACCAGAAAATGATCAAAACTTTGAGTTTATTCGCTACTTAAAAGAAAATTCAATCATTCCCTCGATTGCTCACACAACTGCTTCCTATCAGACTGCTGCTAAAGCAATCGAGGCAGGTGCTAGTTCTTTTACTCATACTTTCAATGCCATGACACCGCTTCACCACCGAGATGTTGGTGTTGTTGGTGCGGCCTTACTGCATCGAAATGTTGTCAGTGAATTTATTGGTGATAAGGTCCATTTATCGCTTGAAGCGATGAAACTTTTGATTAAAAATAAGACTTATTTAAATGTGATTTTAATTACTGATTCAATGCGCAACAAAGGCCTAAAGGAAGGAATTAGTGAGTTGGGCGGTCAAACTGTCTATATTAAAGGAAATGAAGCGCGTCTAAAAGATGGAACTTTAGCAGGCTCAATTTTAAAAATGATTGATGGCTATCGAATTTTAATTAACGATTTAAAGCTGCCCTTTTATAAAGCTTCCCATATCGCAAGTTTAAATCCTGCAAAATCACTTTCATTAGAAACTAAGTTAGGTAGTATTAAAGAAGGCAAGGATGCTGATTTAGTTTTACTAAGCCCTGATTTAGAAATTAAAAAGACCTTTGTCAATGGTAAGTTAGTTTATCAAAATTAATTGTTTAGTGCAAAAGAAAAACCTTAAGTTAGATTAACCTAAGGTTTTTTTGTTTATCTTTGCTTTGCGGTAAAAAATACTGCAACTGTTCCCGGACCTGAATGTGCTCCGATTACAGGGCCAATGAAATTGATGAGTTCAACATTTAAGCCTCGATTTAAAGCTTCGATTTTTTCTTTAACTAATAAGGCTGAGTGATGATCATCTCCGTGTGAAATAAAAACAGATTTAGAAATGCTAGGATCGATAGTTTCATCTAAAATGCTGACTAACCGATGAAGTGATCTTTTTCTCCCAATCGCTTTATAGCGGGGAATTAATCTCCCCTCATTGTCGATATGCAAAATCGGTTTAATACTTAAAACTGTGCCCAGGATTGCTCCTGCACCTGAGAGTCTACCTCCGCGCCGCAAAAACATTAAATCATCGACTGTAAACCAATGAGCGAGATGCGGAATAAGGTTGTTGACATATTCATAAACTTCTTCTATTGATTTCCCTTTTTGCTTTTGTGCGGCTGCAAGGTAAACTAGCAAACCTTCGCCTAATGATGCCGATTTGGTGTCGACTAAATAAACTTTGTTTTTATTTTCTTTTAAATTTTCAATGGCAATTCTTGCCGCGTTATATGAGCCTGAAAGCGCACTGGAAAAAGACAAAATTAAAACATCTTTACCTTTATCAAATTCTTCCAAGATTGCTTTTTCATACTCTGCAACATTAATTTGTGAAGTTGTCGCAACCGTTCCTTCGCGAAGCTTTTGATAAAAATTTTGAATACTCATTTCTCTGTGGTCGAGGTTGTTCACAAATGTTTCATCCTTAATATTATATTTAAGGGGAACAACTTTTAGGCTATAAATAGTAGCCATTTCTTGTGTTAAATCGGTGCTTGAATTGCAAATAATTGTATAAGCCATAATTACTACTCCTTTTATCTTTCTTTAACTGGGTAAAATACCGCAACGGTACCAGGCCCCCCATGGGCGCCGATTACTGGTCCCATCATATGAACTAAACTCACCTTAAGGTTGAGTCTGTTTTCTATTTCTGTTTTAACTTGTAAAGCTTCTTCTTCGCAGTCAGCATGCGAAATATAGATTGTATTTCCAAAGTTGCTGTCATAAGTTTCAATTACTCTTTCAGCTAAATTTCTTAAACTCTTTTTTCTTCCTAAAACTTTTGTTCGAGGGTTTAGCTTTCCTTCATTATCAGCTGTAATAATTGGCTTAATTCTAAGTGCAGTTCCAAGCCAATAAGTAAAGATTCCTATTCTTCCGCCCTTTTTTAAATGGGTTAAATCATCATGGGTGAAAAGGCTAGCGACATGATATTTAAATTGCTTTAAATGTCGGTATGTCTCCTCACAGGTTTTGCCTGCTTTTTTAAATTGAACTGCTTCATTGACAACCAAACCTTCACCTAAAGAACCAGTTTTTGAGTCCACTAAATATATTTGTCGGTCAGGAAATTTTTTTAACACCTCTTCTTTGGCAACTTCCGCACTATTGAAGGTTCCTGAAAGACCACTAGATAGAAGAACTGCAACAATATCTTTACCTTCTTTCAAGATTTCAGTAAAGGCCTTTTTAAAGTCAGCAACATTGACTTGTGATGTTTTCGCATAATTGTTTTCTCTTAACATTTGATAAAATTCTTTAGCACTCATCTGACTAAAATCTAAATAATTGTAATATTCTTGACTATTAAAATAAAACTTTAGAGGCAGCACAACAAGATTATTGGAAACCGCATATTTATCTGGTAAATCACTAGCGGAATCAGTTAAAATTACATATTCACTCATTATTTCTCCTCAGCTTTTTGACTAATTTGTTCTTTCATTGAAGGATTAAATTTTCTTTCTTTAATCATTATTATTTCTTCTTTATAAGGTGGTTTGTCATCGACGTAAGGTGATTCTAAAATCTTGGGTATTTGCGTGAAATCTTCATGGTAAACAACTTCTAATAGTGCTTTAAAACCTATTTCGCCAAAACCAAAGTTTTCATGACGATCTTTTCTTGATCCTCGCTCATTTTTTGAATCATTAATATGAAAAACAGAAATATATTCTTTGCCGACAACCTTATCAAAATGCTTAATAACATCTCTAAATCCAGTTTTAATATCATATCCTGAATCATGTGTATGACAAGTATCAAAGCAAACACTAACTCTACTTTTCTCTTTCACTAAGTCAATAATCCCCTTCAATTCTTCAAACGTTCTTCCGACTTCATTACCCTTTCCAGCCATTGTTTCAAGAGCAATCTTGACTTTTAAATCTTTTGTTTTTTTAATAACTTCATTAACACCTTCTGCAATCCAAATAATTGCTTGTTCTCGGCTTGAACCAACAGCACTCCCCGGATGAACAACTATTTGACCCGCTCCCATTTCGGCACTTCTTTTAATTTCACTAGTTAAAAAATCAATCGCGAAATTCCTTTTTTCAAGGCTGGGATTAGCTAAATTCATTATATAAGGGGCATGAATAATTACATTGCTCAATTTAATATTGTGTTTTTGCATCAATTTTTGTGCTTCGGCTATTTTTAAAGCTTCTATTGGTTTTCTTCTTGTGTTTTGGGGAGCACCTGTATAAACCATAAATGCGTTAGCGTTGTAACTAATTGCTTCTTCGACACTTCCCAAATACATCTTGTCGCCTTTCATTGATACATGCGATCCTAAATAAATCATCTTTTTCTCCTTTTTCTTCGTCTAACTTCCTGTAAGGCTTTTTCAATCAATTGTTTGTTTTTTTTGCGATATCCAGGTTTAACCCTCGCTGGTTTTTTGATTTTTCTAATTGCTTGAATTTCAACTTCACTTAAACCTTTTGAGACCTTTTCTCTGACAATAATTTGCTTATTTCTTATTCTGGCATCGATAAATTTGATTCCTGCTTTTTCAAGTGACTTAAATTTTCTTGCTTCTTTTTCTTCGAAGAAAGAAAATACTTCACCATGCGCTCCCATTCTGCCAGTTCTACCACTTCGATGAATGTAATATTCGCTCTGATATGGCATTTGATAATTAATAACGTGAGTTACTCCTTCAAAATCCATTCCTCTAGCTGCAAGGTCTGAGGCAACAACATATTGATATTTTAACTGTTTTACTTCAGCAATAATAGTTTTACGCTCGCGAACGGACATTTTAGCTGATAATTTTATTACATTATAGCCTTTATCTCTAATTTTTTCGAAAAGAACATCAATTTTCTCGTTTTTAGAAACAAAAATTAAACAAAGCAAAGGATTGATTGTTTCTAATAAATTAAAGAACGCTAAATCCTTATCCATCCCTGCCGGAAGCAGATAATGATCAATGTCTAATTTTATTTTATCACTTAAATCAATAATTTCTACTTTTGCAAAGTAACTATTGATCCATTTAACAAGATTATTCGGCATTGTCGCAGAAAACACATAAACCAGACTAGTTAAGTTTTCAACGACAGGACTTATTTGACCCATGAAATCATAATCAAAAAGCATATCAGCTTCATCTAAAATTAAATATTTTGCCTGGTGAACTTTCACAACATTTTCTTTAACAACTAAATCGTAAAGTCTTCCCGGAGTTGAAATAACTATCATTGGTTGCTGATTCGCAAAAAACCGAATTAATCTTTTCCGGTCTTCGCGGGCTGTAATAGCTTTAAAAGAAATGTCTTTTGCAATTGGTTTTAACATTTCAGAAACTTGATAAGCCAACTCGTTAGTTGGAACTAAAATAAGGGCTTGAGTTAATTGTTTTTGCGGATTAATTTGTTCTAATAATGGAATTAAATAAGCATGTGTTTTTCCTGTCCCTGTTGGACTAACAAAAACTGTAGATTTTTCCTCTTTAAAATATTTAAAGGCAATCTTTTGAACTTCTGTTGGGTTTTCAAACCCCAACTCTTTAATTATTTTGGTTAATTGTTTTATTTCCATTTAAATCACCATAAGTATTATACTAAAACCATTATCATTTTCCTAATTTAAAAAAGAATTATGTTGTATAATAAATTTGGTGATAAAAATGATAGTTAACGATTTAAGGCCTCGTGGCTATTGTCATGGCGTCGCAAGAGCGCTTAAAATAGTCAAAGATGCGATCTTAGATGATAAAATAAAAAAGCCACTTTATATTCTCGGCTTAATTGTTCACAATAAAAAAATTAAAGAAGCTTTAGAGCATTATGGTGTGATCAGCTTTGAAAATCCGAAGCTGACAAGACTTGAAATGGTTGAGCTTGTTAAAGAAGGAACCGCGATTTTAACTGCCCATGGTGTCTCAAAAAAAATTAAACAACTTTTAGAAACTAAAGCGATTCCTTTTATTGATGCCACTTGTAGAGATGTTTATAAAGTCCACGATCATATCCAAGAGCATTTGCCAACTCATGAGGTTTTATATATTGGAAAACCGCACCATCCTGAAGTCGAAGGTGTTTTAGGATTATCTGATGATATTACTTTAATACCAAAAGTTGAAGTTGCTCAACAATTTGTGAAAAGGACTGAAAAACCACTTTATATCACAAACCAAACAACTCTTTCTTTATTTGAAGTTATAAAAATTGTTGAAGAAATTGAAAAACGTTATCAAGTTAAATTTGATAATGACATCTGCATGGCAACTACAAAAAGACAAGAAGCTGTAATCAAACAACCTAAGGCTGATGTTTTAATTGTTGTTGGTGATTCTTACTCCTCTAATACTAACAAATTAAAGGAAGTTTCGATTCGTGAAGCAGAAACTTTAGCTTATCGGATCGAAACTATTGAAGACCTTAATCCTGAATGGTTTAAGACTGCATCGGTAGTTAATGTAACAAGTGGAGCAAGCACACCAAAAGCGATAACTAATGAAGTTATTTTCTATTTAAAACAATTTGATTATAATAAAAAAGCAACCTGGAGAAATGTTTCTCAAGTCACTTATTTAGATATTTTATCTTAAGAACCTAGTTTGGTTCTTTTTTTATCTAACTGTTGATAGTTAAAAAGCGTTCGGTCTTCTTTAAAGTCTTCCCTTTTAATAATTCCGCCAAAACCAACTCCAAGCAGTCTAATCGGAGAACCATCATAATAATACTCAAATAGTTCACTCACTGCATAATAAAGAGAATCATAATCATCGCGATGATTAATAAAACTTGTTGTTTTAGTCGTTGTTACAAAGTTGGCATAACGAATTTTAATAAAGACATTTTTACACATCAATTCTTCTTCTTTTAGTCGATTATATGTTTCAGTAAAAAGCTCATCAATTGTTTCTTTTAAAACTTCTAAAATATCGACATCATAACTTAAAGTAGTCTCATTAGAAATACTTTTAGGAATCGCGTATTTATTGACATCAACAAAATCAGTAGATCTACCTAGAAGATCATCTCGTGTTGAAAAGTAAGCATTTTCGCCAATCGCTTCAATTATTGTTTGCCGGTTATTTGCAAGCATAAAATCTTCAATTGTATAAATACCTACTTCGTTAAGCCTTTGATTTGTTTTTCTACCAATTCCAAAGACGCGATTAATCGGTTTATCATAAAGAAGTCTTTCAACATCTCTTTTGCGCATAATAGTTATTCCCATAGGTTTTTTGTAGTCACTACCCATTTTTGCTAGAAACAATGTCGGACCAATCCCAATACTTGAGGGAAGTCCATAATCCTTAGCCAATTCTCTTTGAATTTTTTTAGCGAGCTTTACCGGATGGATTTCACTGGCTAAATCTGTAACATCCAAATAAGCCTCATCGATTGATGCTTGATATAACGTTTTAGTATATGTTTTAAGATAATCAATAAAAATTTTTGAATATTTTCGATATGCTTGATGATTATTAGGAACAACAATAAGTCTGGGATATCTTTTAAGAGCCTCATTGATGTTCATTCCACTTCTAATCCCATACCGTCTTGCTCGATAAGAAGCTGTTGTCAAAACTCCGCCTCGAAAATAACTAGCTCCTCCGCCGACAGCAAAAACCTTATTCTTCAAATAAGGATCTAAAATCATTTCAACACTAGCAAAAAAAGCGTTTAAATCGATATGAAATATAATTTTTACCTTTTTATTCATCAAATAAACCTTTCATTTTAACTAACTTGTGATATAATATTTTGTGTATGAATATTTGAGGTGATACAATGAGTAGAAAACCAGTTCGGAAGCGCGAACCTAAAAAGAAACAACCCCAAAAGAAACCTGGAGAGTTACCAACATTCAAAAGTCCTGCTAAAACCACTTGGGGAAAAATCGTTATTTTAATAATTGCTGCGGCAATGGTTTTAATTCCTTTAATTGGATTAATCGTCATGTTAGCAACTCGTTAAACAAGCCTACGGGCTTTTTTTATTGTCTAACAAACTTTTAGCGTGCAAGATTGCTCCTTCTGTAATGTTTCTTCCCGATAATAGATAAGCTAGATGATATACTCTTTGATCAGCTATTAAATCATTAATAATCGTGATTGTTCTATTGCCTTCGACTCTTTTTTCTATATTATAGTGTTTGCTCGCTTTAGCAGCAACTTGAGGGAGATGAGTGATTGTAATAACTTGTCTTTGTTGGGCAAGGTCAAATAATTCGTTGGCAACTTTGCTCGCTGCATCGCCAGAAATTCCTAAATCAATTTCATCAAAGACCATTAAATCTAATTCATGAATTTTGCCATACATTATTTTAAGCGCCAACATACTTCTTGAAAGTTCTCCACCAGAAGCGACTTTGTAAAATGGTTTTAATGGTTCACCTTTGTTTAAACTGATTAAAAACATCACTTCATCGATTCCATCCTCTAATAAGATTTTAGCCTCTGCTTCCTTAAAGGCTATTTGAAAATCAACATAACTAATGTCTAAGCGTTTTAAAATTTCAACAAACTCTTTTTCTAATTTTATGGCAATCGCTCTTCTTCTTTCACTTAATTGTTTACCTTTTAAATAAGCTTCTTTGAAAGCTTTTTCTTTTTCTAATTCTAACTTTTCAATAAACAGATCAAAGTTCTCATATTTTAAGATTTCTTCTTCTAAATCTTCCATTGATAAAATTAATTGCTCAATTGATAGTTTATATTTATTTTCTAAATCTTTTAAAAAGTAAAATCTCTCTTGTAATTCTTCCAGCTCATCAATCGAGGCATCTTTTGCTGAGTCAAGTTCTAAGAAAAGGGTTTGTTTTAAATCTTCAAACTCATAATAACCACTTTGAATTCTTTGGAAAAGCGTTTCATAGCTTTGCGAAAAACTTTTAATTTTCTCCAAAGCTTTAAACGAGTTATAAAGCAAGTTTTGATTATCAATTATATTGATGTTGCTATAGCTTTCATCAAGACTTTCAATTATTTCCTTTTGGTGCGATAAAGTCATAATTTTTTCTTGGAGTAATTGGAGTTCGTTTTCAACTAAATTAGCTTTTTTTATTTCATCTAAACGATATTTTAAATCTTCTAATTTTTCTTGAGTTTTTATTGTTTGACTTTTAGCATTATGAAATTTTGCTTCCAACTCATAATAGCGGTGTCTTAAAATAGTATATTCATTTAAAATGTTATTTGTTTTGCCAAATTGATCTAACATTTCTAAAGCTGTTTTAACATCTAATAGTTTTGTGGTGTCGTGCTGTTCGTGAATATCGCCTAAAAGAAGTCCTAAATCTTTTAAATCTTGGAGACTTGTCTGTTTATTATTTATTAAGATCTTATTGCGGTCCTTTCGAGAAATCCATCTTTCAATTATAAGACTCTCGGTATTTATTTCAAGAGTTTTTAAATATTGTTTGACATGTTTAGAAAGTTTAGAAAAATAGGCAGTAATAACTGCATCGTCCTTACCATGGCGAATATAATCGCTATCTGCTCTTTTGCCGAAAATAAGCTTTAAGGAATCAATAAGGAGACTTTTTCCTGCTCCTGTCGCGCCTGTCAAAGCAGTAAAATTAGAATTAAATTCTATTTCTAAATCTTCAATTATTGCTAAGTTTTTTATTCTAATTTTATCAAGCATTTTTCTCCCCTATAAATATATACTCTTGGTTCCCTTTTTTTCCTTTAAGCAGACTCGGTTTATAACCAATCAAATTAATTTCTAAAGATTTTAAAAACAAACCAAAATCAGTAAGAGCTTTTAAAATTAACTTGCTGTCCTTAATAATTCCACTTTTAGACTTCTGTTTTCCCACTTCAAATTGTGGTTTAAAAAGCATTACAAATAATAAAGCACTATCTTTTAGATGCTTTAAAATTGGCTTTATTGAAATAAACGATACATCAATTAAACAAATATCAACGTTAATTGGTTCAACATTTAAAATATTAGTTTGCTCAAAAAGAGTTACTTTCTTATTGTTTTTTAATTTATCAACCATTTGATCTTTTCCGACATCATAAGCATAAACATGTTTGGCGCCATAGCTTAAGCTGCAGTCAGTAAAGCCACCAGTTGATGAACCAACATCTATAACAACTTTGTCTGTAAAATCTAATTTAAAATGATTTATTGCATCTTCTAATTTTAAACCGGCACGACTGACATATTTCAAAGTTTCAGTTATTTCAATTTGATCATTAGAACTAATTTTATAAGCCGGTTTATAAATTGTTACTTTATTTACTTTTACATCACCAATTTTAATTAAGTCAATTGCCTTTGAGCGACTATAGTTGTAGGTGGTAACTAAATATTTATCAAGTCTCATAATTCCTTTAACGCTTTTATAATATCCGCTTTAGCAACTTGAGCATCTTTCATATTATCTTTAATAGTTCCATGTTTAATAACTCTGTTGTAGACATTGAGTGCCCTAATCTTATTGGTGTAATTATTTTGGGCCATAAAATCTAAAATTTTTTGGTATAAAGAACCACTTGCGTGAGTTTGTTCGTAAACCAAAAGTGCTTTTCCTGAATCTAAAATAGTCCTTAAAAGGTCTTCATCGACTGGATTAATATAACGAGCATTGATTACTGAAACAGCCATTTTTTCTTGTTCAACTAGTTTAACAATCTGATCAACAATTGGTCCATAAGCTATAATATAATTTCCATTCTTATTGGTTAGTTGTTCCCAACTTGGTTTGATTACTTCAACGTCTTTAGTGTCTTCAATAGTTGTAACTCCGCGCAGATATCTAATTACAAAAGGCCCATTTTGTTGATAGGCATATTTGAGAATTCCTTTAGCTTCTAAAAGATTTCTTGGCATCGTAACAGTCATGTTTGGCATGCTTAAAAACATTGAAATATCATATAACCCTTGATGAGTCGAACCATCTTCACCGACAAAACCTGCTCGATCTATTCCAATAATAACTTTTAAATTTGGTCTTGCGATATCATTAAGTATTTGATCATATGCGCGCTGGGAAAAGGTCGAGTAAAGCGGTAAAAAGACATTTACATTATTTAGTGCCAAAGCAGCAGACATAACCGCAGCATGTTCTTCGGCAATCCCTACATCGACGATTCTTTTCGGATATTTTTCTTGAAATCTTAAAAATCCGCCACCAACAAGCATCGCTGGCATTACAACAAAGAGATCTTTTTCTTCTGCCAACTCCTCAATAATGTTAGCAATTCCTTCACTCCAAGTAATTTTTGAGCCGTTCTCATTTAATTCCAAACCTGAATCTTTATCAAAAGCAGGAACACCATGGTAAGACCCCTCATCATCTTGTTCAGCGAATTCATAGCCCTTACCTTTTTGGGTAATTACATGCAATAAAATGTTGCCTCGCATTCTTTTTGCCATTTCTAAAGTTTTAATAACTTTTTTGATGTTGTTGCCATCAATTGGACCAATATAAATGTAACCCATATCTTCAAACATATTTCCAGTTTGAAAAATCGCTTTGAGTGCTCTTTTAATTCTTCTAAACATTCGCCAAATAATATTTGGTAATATTTTATCAAAAATTTTTCTCAAGCGATGATTTAATCTTGAGCCTCTAAGCTTACTTAAAAATATTGAAAAAGCGCCTACGCTTTTACTAATACTCATGTTGTTATCATTTAATACAATTATTCCTCGATGAGATTTATCTTGACCAAGAAAATTTAGAGCTTCCATATTTGTGCCGTTAATTATTGAAGCATCACCAACAACACCAACAACATGACCTGTTTTATTTTTTAGTTCATTAGCATAAAGATAACCTACCATTGCTGAGATTGAAGTCCCTGCGTGGCCACTTTCCCACTTATCATGAATTGATTCTTGATAACAAGCATAACCTGAAAGTCCGCCGTGTTGCCTTAATTGGTTAAATTGATCAGCTCTACCAGTTAATATTTTATGAGTATAAACTTGATGTGAGACATCAAAGATAATTGTATCTTGTGGCGAATCAAAAACATAGTGAAGACCTAAAGTTAGTTCAACTACACCTAGATTCGATGCTAAATGACCACCTGTTTTACTTATTTTTTCAATTAAAAAAGACCTGATTTGCTCTGCTAGCTCAACAAGTTCTTTTGGTGACAACTGTTTTAAAAATGAAGGATCTGTTATTTTAGTTAAATCTATTTTCATCTTATTCAACTTCTACTTTTTCTAAACCTGCTTCAGTCATTTTCTCAACGATAAGTTTTTCTGATTCTTTTAAAAGCTCATAACAAACTTTGGATAGTTCTAAACCTTCATTATAAAGTTTAACAGCTTCATCTAAATTAATTTCTTTATTTTCGAGTTTTTTTACAACCTCTTCTAATTTAGTTAACGCTTGTTCAAAAGTTAGTGCCATTAGATTATATCCTCCTTTTTAATCACTTTAGATACTATTTTACCATCTTTTAAAATTGTTTTGATTTCTTGATTTATTTCTACTTCTTCAATTGAACTTATTCTTCGTTTATCAATTTGTGTAATTGAGTATCCTTGACTCATCAATTTTAATGGATTTTGATAATTAAGTGAACTGATTAATAGTTTTAATTGTTGATCTTTTTCGTTAAAAATATTTTTATAATTGCTCCTCAAATCACGATTTATTTGCTGGAGTTGTTTTTGTTTTTCAAAGACTTTTTCTTGTAAATTTATTCGTTTGAAAAGAGTTGATATATTTTTCAATTGATAAGCTTTAGATTCCAAATAATGACAATAGTTTTTTCTTAAATCAGCGAGATTCTTTTCATATTTATTAAATGCTTCTTTGATTTTAATTGTTGGTTTTTGATTCATTAACCGCTCTTCTAAATAAACTAGATTTGTTTGTTTTTCAGAAAAATAACTCTTTATATTACGCTTTAACAAATCAAAAAGTGTATTAATCTGAACAACCAAATTTTTGATGTCAGGAGTCGCCAGTTCAGCTGCTCCAGTTGGAGTTGGAGCTCTTAGGTCACTGACAAAATCGGAAATTGTAAAATCTGTTTCATGGCCGATTCCAGTAATTATTGGAATTTTGGAGTTAATTATGGCTTCAATAACTGGCAGTTCATTAAAAGCCCATAAATCTTCGATTGACCCACCGCCACGACCAACAATCAGAAGCTCTGCCAAACCATCAAAGTTGGCTTTTTCAATCTGGTTTTTAATTGAGTTTTTTGCCTCTTCGCCTTGAACTAAAGCGGGATATAAGATTACCTTAGCCAAAGGGTATCTTCTTCCGATTGTCTGAATAATATCTCTTATCGCCGCTCCAGTTGGGGAGGTTATAACACCAATTGTTTGAGGGTAACTTGGTATTGGTTTTTTTCTTTCTTGGGCAAAGTAACCCTTTTTTTCGAGTTCTGCTTTTAGTTTTTCATACGCTAAATAAAGTGCTCCAATCCCATCTGGTTCCATTTGCCAAATGTTTAAGGAATATTGTCCAGATGGAATATATAAGTCGATTGTCCCATAGACAAGAACTTTATCTCCATCTTTTGGAGTAAAAGGAAGTCTTGAGGCTGCGCTAGAAAACATTACAGCCCGAATTTGAGAGTTTTCATCTTTTAATGAGAAATAGAGATGACCTCTACTATGCTTAACTAAGTTAGAGATTTCACCTCTTAAATAAACTTGTCTTAAATTTTCATCAGTCTCCAACTTATGTTTAATATATTTTACTAAAGCACTGACTGTCAAATATTCTCTTTTATTCATTTTTCTCACCAATACTTTTATTAATATTATCTAGCAAGCGATTAGTGAAAGCTTTTTGGAGATCATCGATGTCTGAGTACTCTTTTGTTATTTCAATTGCCTCATCAATAATAATCGCTCTCGGAGTGTCAGTAAAAAGCATTTCATATGTCGCATAACGAACTATCGCTCGGTCGAGGTAAGCCAGTCTATTTAAAGTATAATTTTTCAAACTATTTGAAATTGTTTGATCAATAGTTGTCAAATTAGTTAAAATGTTATTATAAACTTTTGTTTCACTATTTGTTAAATCCATTTCAATATTCGTTAACAAATCAGTTAAATAAAGTTTAAAAATAACTGTTACTCGAAATTGTCTTCTTTTCATCATAAGTTACCTCTACTTATTTATTTTACCACATCACAATAATTTTAGCGGTTCAATGTTTTATTTTAAAAATGTTCACCAAAAAAAAGCACTGTTTTCTAACTAAAGAAACAAGTGCTTTTCCTTTTTTATCTAGTTCTAATTCTTGTCCAAGCATCATCCATAAATCTTTTGGCTTCTGGCACAAAATGAAAAATCTCATCATTTTCTCGCATTTCAACCCGATAGACATCTCTTAATTTATAAAAGTGACTATCGGTGTCATTTAACATGTGCTCATAAACTTCTTTAATTGCTGAAACATAAGTGACATCAATCGTATTTATCACGGCATTATCATATTCCAAAACAAAATTAATAAACTTATATGCCAAATCGATGTTGCGTGAATTTTTTGGGATTGAAAGACCATCGACAAAAACATTTGTGCCGTTCGTTGGTACATAATATCCCACTTTAGGTTGACGTTCCATTAAATAAACAGCATCCCCGTTATAAGTTAAAGCGACATCATATCTTAAAGTTTGCATATCATCTAAAATTTCATCCGTTAAAAAATAAACCTTTGGTGTGTCTGCGATTTGATTTAAATATTGTTCAGCGGCTGTTAGTTCACTAATATTCTTTGTATTAGCTGAATATCCTAGTTGTCTAAGAGCCATGAAAAAGGCATCTCTGGAGGAATCATAAATTACCCTTTCTAAAGAAGCATCAGTGAAAATTCCCCATTGCTCATTTTCTAAAGCTTCTTTTAGTCCCGGTTTAGTGGAATCATAAACTATTCCTAAATTCCCCCAAAAATAAGGCACCATATAATCTAATAATTTAATATTTACTTCCGAACTTTCATAACTATCAATAATTTGAATCAAAGACTCTGGAAAGCTCGTTTCTTTATTGACTGATGTTATATTATCCCAATCAAGGGGGATAATTAAATCCTCAGCAACCAATTGTTCAACAGCATAATCACTGGGCACAATTAGATCAAATTTTTCCATCTTAAGCTTAGTAATTGCTGCTTCATTTGAAACAAAAGGCACAGTTTTTATTTTTATTTTATGCATCTTTAGGAAATCAGCAACTAATTCTTCAGCCAAGTATTCGGTTGGAATTAATATCTTTAAATCTGCTTCTCCACAAGCTGTTAAAGATAGAGTTAAAAGAAACACTACCAAAATTGATATATTTTTTTTCATTCTAAAGCCTCCTTTTTATATTGCTTATTTGTTTTAATAAAATTAATACTTACAATTATTGTTATTACAACAATTATTAAAGTTGAAAGAGCGTTAATTGACGGATTTGCCCCACGAGGCAACTTATATAAATAAACAGAAATATTATTTGCTGAACCGCCAGTAAAATAGGAAATTACAAAATCATCAAAACTCATTGTAAAGGCAATCGCTGCTCCAGCTAAAACCGCTCCTTTTATTTGAGGGAAGATTGCATGTCTTAACGCCTTAAATGGTGTAGCGCCTAAATCCATAGCTGCCTCAGTTAAACTTGGATCTAAACTTCTAACTTTAGGATAAACTGTTAAAAAGACATAAGGTACACAAAATGAAATGTGGGCTAACAACATCGCTGTCATTCCAGGATCAATAAACATTTTAAACAATAACAACATCCCAATGGCTGTAACAATTTCAGGATTAACAATTGGAATATTATTTAAAGTTAAAATTGTATTTCTAACTCTGCGTTTATATCTGGCAAAGGCGATTGCTGCTAAAGTGCCAATAATTGTTGAAATCACGGTTGCAATAACAGCGACGATAATAGTAACTTGAACTGCATCAATAATAACTTGTGATTCAGTTAATCTCAAATACCAACGAAAAGAAAACCCAGTCCAACGCGTTAAACTCTCGCCTTTATTAAAGGAAAAAACGATTAAACTTAAAACGGGCAAATAGAAAAATAACACCACTAAAATAATAAAGATAATAGAAAATATTTTGCGTTTATTAGTTTTCATCATAATCGACCTCGTGTGTCTTATCGAGTCGTTTAGTGAGGAAAATTAAAGCCATTATAATAATTGCTAAGATAATCGCAATCGCTGCGCCTTGACTCCAGTTTCCTGCAAAAAAGAACCGGTCTTCAATCAATGAACCAATTAAATATCTCCCTTGCCCAAGCTTACTTGGAATTACGATAGTTGTCGCTGCTGGCAATAAAACCATAGTTACACCTGAAAGGACCCCACCTAGTGAAAGCGGTAAAGTAACTTTTAAAAATGTTTTAAAATTATTCGCTCCTAAATCAGTCGCTGCCTCATATAATCTGGGACTAATTTTAGTTAAAACTGTATAGATGGGAATTACCATAAATGGCAGATAAATATTTACCATCCCAGTAATGATTGCGAAATTAGTTCCTAAGATTTTAGGATTAATCATCTCAAAAATCTGTTTCCAAGCTAATGTTAAAATAAGTAAGTTAATCCACATTGGGACTGTAACCAATAAAATCAAAAATGTTTGCATCTTTGGCCTTTGTTTACTAATAATATAAGCTGTGGGATAACCAATAATCAAACAAATTAGAGTTGTAATAATAGCTAAAAAGATTGAATCCCACATTGTTTTAAGATAACTTTTTTCAGTGAAAAAAACTTTAAAATGTTCTAAGGTTATTCGGTAAAACAAACCCTCTTCTTGAGTTGTTATCGCATAAAAGAAAATTAGAAATAACGGAATAATTATTAACACAAGTAAAATAAAGTAATATGGAATTCCTAAAAAATGAATCGACTTTACTTTTTTTAATCCAGTTTTCTTCTCCTTTTTTGCGCTTTCGCCTTTTAGCGGTTGAATTCGATACATCACCATTTCTCCATTACATGCAAATCTTCTTTAAAAAAGCTTATTGAAACTTCTTTACCTTCATGCTCATAATCCGTTGTATGAATCGTATAGATTCGATGAGGAGTTTTGACATCAATTTCAAAATGAACACCTTTGAAGATAACGCTGTCAATTACACCATTAATTGGCCCTTTTCCTCTTTCTACTATATCTAAGTCCTCTGGCCTAATTACAATATCTACAACTTCATTTTTACTGAAACCTGAATCCAGACACTCATAATCAACTCCATCAAAAGAAACTAAAAAGTCATCTTTCATAATTCCTTCTAAAAGATTTGAATCAC
>JAAYKO010000002.1 GCA_012522345.1 Acholeplasmataceae bacterium
AACAATAACCTTTACACAAATGGTGTTTTTTGTATCATCAACTATTTTCTTATATATAGTTACATCGATTATATCAGTAGCTTTATTCTATATTTCACCACCAACATTAACGCCAGTTACAGTAGGAACACTATTATTATTTAACCTTGGATCATTTTTAACGACAATGACACTAGGAAGCATTATTTATTTAACATCATGTATCTTCAATAGATCCAGACATGCTATGTCAACTGGTGGAGGATTTGCTGTATTAACCTTAGTTTTTACAATACTAGGAATGTTCGCAAGTGAATCAACTCCAGCAATGATGAGAATGGAAGCATTAGATTTATTTAATAGTGTATCATTAGTTACATTATTTGATATTAGTTCTATTGTTGATGGAACAAGTGCATACCTTTGGAAGTTTGGAATTCTAATAGCAATCACTATTATATCATTTATTATAGGAATAACAGTTTTTAACAAGAAGGATTTGCCACTATAAAAACTGATTTAACAAAGCCATCAAATTTATAGATAGGTAAATTTTATAAGGACATAGAAAAAACATATAGGTGTGCTGTTGTATCAAAAATGGTATCAAACATATATTCAATGAGTTCGGATAGGCTACAATAAGTTGGACAGATTTAGAATAGACATGTTAAAATTATGACTAATAAAGAAAGAAGGTAATAACATGGCTAAAGGAACTAGATACACCGATGAGTTTAAAAGACAAATCGTAAATTTATATGACAGTGGAAGATCAGCCTATAAACTAGCTAAAGAATTTGATATATCAGCACCCAGCGTGTATAAGTGGGTTAAAGAATCAAAGACTACAGGCTCATTTAAAACAGTTGACAACTTAACTGAAGAACAAAAGGAATTAATTAGATTACGAAAGAAAAATGCTGAGCTTGAAATGGAAAACGATATCTTAAAGCAAGCTGCGCTGATTATGGGGCGAAAATCAAAATCATAAGTCGCAATTCAAATAAATATCCAATCAATAAAATGTGCAAACTATTAAAAATCCCTAGATCAAATTATTATTACGAAATAAATAAGACATCAAAACCACAGAAATATGGTTTTGATAAAGAGATAATCAAAATCTTTAAAGAGTCCAAGTATCATTATGGCACTAGGAAGATCAAAAAGGAATTATACAAACTAGGTATCATTATATCAAGGCGATTAATTGGCCGTGTAATGAAGAGAAATGGTTTAGTTAGCACTTATACTATTAAACAATACAAAGTTCATAAAAATGAAGTAAACAAATCAAACATTGGTAATGAACTCGATAGAAACTTTGATAATGATATATTACACGATGTAATAGTCAGCGATTTAACTTATGTAAATGTTTCAGGCAAATGGCATTACTTATGCTTATTAATTGATATCTTTAATCGCGAAATAATTGGCTATAGTATTGGTGCTAAAAAGACAGCTGAATTAGTAATTGAAGCATTTATGAGTTCAAGTGTAAATCTAACTAACATCAGATTATTTCACACAGATAGAGGCAAAGAATTTGATAATAAATTTATCGATAAGCTACTGCAGATCTATAATATTAATAGGTCATTATCAAATCCAGGAACACCATATGACAATGCAGTAGCCGAAGCAACTTATAAAATATTTAAAACTGAGTTTTTAAACAAAAGGTTTTATTCAATTGAACAATTAAAAATGGAAACATTCGAATATGTTAACTGGTACAATAATAAACGAATCCATGGTAGTTTGAATTATATGACACCAGTTGAATATAGATTAAATACTCTCTATTCTAATATTGTCTAAGAAAGTGTTGACAATCCAAAACGAGGGTCAAAGATGAAGGAAAAAATAAGCAATTTAAGATGTTTAGGTGGTTATGTTAATAAAGATGGCAAAAAAGTTAAAAATAATCTTCTTTATAGAAGTGGAAATTTAAATATTGATAACGAAAAATTAAATGATGTTTTAAATTCTTTAAGAATTAAGACAGTTTATGACTTAAGAAGTAGCGCTGAGATTAAAAAAGAACCGTATATAATACCGAATAATATTATATATAAAAATTATCCAGTTTTAGCTTCATTGGATTGTTTTTTCAAAGACTTAAATTTTGATTTATCTAGTGGTAAACAAGCATTTAATTTATTAAATGATAATAGTTTTATGGTAGATATTAATAGAGAAATGGCTTCAAACTCAACAATGTTTGGTGATGTTATAAAAGATATTATTAAATTAAACGGAAAGCCTATTTTATTTCATTGTTCAGCCGGTAAAGATAGAACAGGAATACTATCAGCTTTATTATTATTATGCTTAGATGTTAGTTATGAGGAAATTATGAAAGATTACTTACTTTCTAACGATTATTTGAAAGATAATATTGAATTAAAATTTGATAAATTTAAAAATATGAATTTAAGAGAAGAAGATATTAATAAAGTTAAAGATATGCTAATTGTTAAAGAAGAATATTTAAATGGGTTTTTAAACATTGTAAAGGAATATGATTCATTTGAAATATATGCAAAAGAAAAGCTTAACTTAAGTAATAATGATTTAAAAAGTTTAAAAGAATTGTTTTTAAAGTGATGCTATAACACTATATCAATTTGATACATTAATTTTTAATAAGGGGTAATAGTTCGTTTTTTAATTTTATAAAATAAACATGTTACATAGCCAATAATATGTGTGCATGGCCGTCTGTTTAACGAACGAGTATAGTTTCTTAATAAGGTTTAACTAACTATACCAATTTAGAAGGTGTAAAAGAGAAGATAAAAACTTAAAATAAAGTTAATTTGTGGCCCATTAGGTCTACAACAAAGTGTACGATTTATGATATAATTGCTTACGATGGAATACTAGGCTTTTAATTAAATGCAGAAAACGACCCTGAAAAAACGGTCGTTTTTTTGCTTGTAATGAAAGAAAGGATGATTTATTATGAACGACAACAATGAATTAATAATTGAAGACATTTTTATACTTACTATGAAAGGTTTAAAAAAGCTTGAAGAGAACCCTTTATGGTTTTACAATATTCTTTTTAAGGGAACATTCAAAAGAAGTTTGTTTGTGACAGCTGATGAGGTAAGTTACGGTTATTTAATTTACTCAAATAAAAGTAATGGCGAAAACGAAATTGTAATTTTATCAAAAGAAGGACTTATAGAGTAAATATTTAAAAAGCTTAGTTCCATCAACTATAATTCTTATATATAATTTAATAACATAATAATTCAATTAACGACTGGTTAGAATATGACCAAGTCGTTTTTTTATAGATAAACATAAAGAAATTAATAATAAAACCGGCAATTTATACTTCTACTTGCCATTAACCTTTGAGGGGATATATGTTCTCTAACAAAAAGGAGGAAAGAAAAAATGGAAAACAAAATTAAATATGATTATTTTAAAGAGGAAGAATTAGATGAAGATGGATTACCACCAATTCTAACTTTAACTAAAGAATTGTTTGAAAACCCACCACCATTAGCACCAGAATTAATTGAAGGAGTATTAAGGCAAGGACATAAGATGTTAATCTCTGGTGCATCTAAAGCAGGTAAGAGTTTCTTATTAATACAACTTGCCATAGCGCTTGCTAAAGGATCTGAATGGTTAGGGTTTAAATGTAAGAAGTCAAGAGTTTTATATGTCAACTTAGAAATCGATAAAGCAAGTTTTTTTAATAGATTTGCTGTAGTCTTAAAAAGACTTGGATTAAAAACAACTAAAGAAGACTATTTGTATACTTGGAATCTAAGAGATAAAGCAAAGCCTCTTGATAAACTATTGCCAACATTAATTAGAAGAGTTAAAAGTCATAGTTTCGATGCGGTTATTATAGATCCTATTTATAAAGTAATAACTGGAGATGAAAATAAAGCAACAGATATGGCAAGGTTTACTAACTTGTTCGATAAGCTTTGTATGGAAACAGGAGCAGCAGCAATATACGCTCACCATCACTCAAAGGGTGCACAAGGTTATAAAAGAGCAATGGACAGGGCTTCTGGTTCAGGAGTGTTCGCAAGAGATCCAGACTCACTCTTAGACATTATCGAACTTGTTTTAGAAGATAATTTTAAAGAGCAATATGTAGGTAATGAAAATATGACTGCATGGAGACTTGAAAGTAGTCTTAGAGAGTTTGCTAACATTGCGCCAGTTAACTTTTGGTTTGACTATCCAATTCATATAGTAGACAAAGAGGGATTGTTAAAGAAGAATTATGCTACAGGAGATCCAAGAGCAAATCTACTATTAAGTGGTAAAAGAAAACAAACACCAGAATCAAGAAAAGAAGAATTTGATGAAGCCTTTGATATTAATGTTGAAGAAGATGGAACTTGTAGAGTGGCTATAATGGCAGAATATTTAGGAGTTTCAGATAAAACCATTAAAAACAGAATAAAAGAATTCTCGGATGAATATGTAAATAAGCGTGGTGTTGTAACAAGAATAAGCGAAGTGGAAAATAAGTATAAACAGTAAATTTCCTTAAAAAAGGAGTGAAATGGAATATAGGCAAATATCCCCTTTCTGCCTGCTGGCAAAAAAAGTGGAAAATAGGGCTTATATATAGGAAGTAACTTCACTATACTAATGCATCGTTTGTAGGATAGGGCTTTTGAGCCTGCCCTATCCCAAACAAATGCATCAATAGTTATCACTACCTTTCTTCAACTAAAAAACTAATCAACTGGTTAACTATTACAACTTTTGAAGGCTGTTTTACTAAAAAAACAAAAACAAGTTTTCATCACACATGTTCGTATAGGTGTGTAGGTGAAAGCAAAAAAAGAAGTATCCCCCCTTATGTGATTTTAGAAGTCTCAAAGGGGACCGCAGGGGGGGCATTTAAAATACGCAGGGCACTATTTTTGAAAATATCAAATTTAGATTTTGAATATTGGACTATTTATAAGTGGCTATTAGTCTATTAAACATATCAACGATTTAAACTCTTAATGTTTCAGTTTGTTTACAAGTTAACACTCATTTTAAATAAGTAAACAAATCGTTGATAGTTTTAAATAGCAAAGAAAGAGGAATATTAAATGGAAAGAGCAGTAATTAAATTAAAAAGAGAAGGATTTAGTTTTAAGAAGATATCTGATTAATTATCTATTCCAATTAGTAAAGTTAGAAAGATATGCAAAGAAGCAGAAGAAACTTTATTGTTTGGTGAATGTAAAAACTGTAAAACAGAAATAAAATCTGTAAAAGGTAAAAAGGCTAAAATTAAAACCATTTAAAGAGGATAAAAATCTAGATGTCTATATTATCGGAAGGAACAATAAACTAGCTTTTATATTAGAAGCTTTTCAAGAATATAAAACCATTTATCAAAATAAATTTAACGCTCAACATGTAAAGAGTGAAGGAATAAGCGATTTGTTGACAACGATAAATAATAATAAAAAAGAATCTACGATACTATTATTAAGTGATGAAAACCAAAAAATGGATGAGTTAGACTCAAACGTAATAGACACATTAATATTTATAGAGTCTAATCTTACAAACAAATCAACAAATTTAATCGTTGAATTGCTTGATCCCAAGAACTATACAATTATTTCAAATTTTAATATTCGAAATACAATTATATCCAATAAAATTATTTCATTGCTTCTTTCAAAATTAGCTCTTTATCCTAAAACAGCTCCTTTTTATGAAGATTTACTAACTATGACATTAAAAGAGGGCGATCAAAGAGATAGCGCACAAATTTTTATTAAAAAGGCTAGCGATATATTTATCTTTAAGGATAAATTAAGTTTTTCCTCAATTAAAGAATTTACCGTTTCATTTTACTACTCCAATAATAAAATATCGATGCCAATAGGCTTTGTTAAAAATGAAAAACTACAATTGTTTTATGGTGATTTAACTAAAATATCTTTTACCATTGAAAAAGATGATTATATCATTTTAATTAACTTATAATCTATAAATATTTTTATTTAGGAAAAGAAGTACTTTTTTGAGATTAGAAATTTATTATTTAAACGATAATACTTGTGACTTTAGTCGTAAGATAAGTCGTTTTTTAGTTTTCAAAAAAGCAAATGACTTGTTTTCTTGTCATTTTGTAAAGTGTGCTTGACTATTTAACTGCTATTATCTAAAATAAAGATGATGAGGTGATATTGTGGATAAAAATAAAGTTTTGGAAATTGAATCCCAAAAAAATAATGATGACTATGTTAGAGAGGTAAGAATTAAAGCGTCAGGTGTAGGCTTGGTGGTTGCTGTAATATTTATTGCTATATTTGCGACAATAGACTTAATTACCGGAAAAAATATCGATCTTAGATCAATGATTATTTTATTTGGAGTTAATACATCTGTTAATTTATATATTTATATTAAAACAAAAGATAAATTGGTCCTTCTTGCAGCGATAATATGGGCAGTTAATATGACTATGTTTTTAATTCGATATATAGTGCTTTAGAGTTGATGATTATGAAACTAAAATTCAAAAATAAAATAAGGGTAGCTAGAGCAGAAAGAGAAATAACTCAAGAAGAACTTGCTAAAATGGTTGGTGTTTCTAGACAAACTATTAGCGCAATAGAAAACGGGCAATTTAATCCAACAGCAAAACTTGCATTATTGCTTTGTTATGCCCTTGATAAAAAATTTGAAGAATTATTTTATTTTTCGGAAGAAAAAATTAAATAAACAACAAAGGTAATTAAATGTTTCAAATTCAAAAAAAACCGCAAAATATAACTCTAGGAACAGAAATCCTGTAAATGAAAATAAAACAAATACTATAATTCCGTTTTTCTTACTATGATTTAGCGATTATTTGGTTGAAGTGTTTACGCTATATAAGTAAGTCAATTAAAAATAGAACATTGACACGAAACTAGGTCAAGGTTTTTAAAGTTTATTTAACCAAAAACTGAAGGATGAAGTTAGTTTAAGAATGAGGATTAAAGTGGTGATTAAAATAAAAAAAGTGGTTATTATTGGTTGTCCTGGTTCAGGGAAGAGTACATTTGCTCGCAAGTTAAGAGATGTTGCTAAATTACCTTTGTACTATTTAGATATGTTATGGCATAAAGCTGACAAAACAACAATTTCAACTGTAAAATTTGATAATCAACTTAATCAAATACTTAGGCTAGATGAATGGATTATTGATGGGAATTACATTCGTACATTAGAAGTAAGATTAGAAAAGGCTGATACAGTATTTTTTTTAGATTATTCCTTTGAAGTATGCCTTGCTGGGGCTAAAGCTCGCATTGGGATGAAAAGAGTTGATTTTCCCTGGCTAGAAACAGATTTTGATCAAGAATTTAAAAAACAAATAGAAAGCTGTTTCCAGGATCAAGTACCTAAAATAAATGAAATTCTTAACAAATATAAAAAAAAGAAAAACATTATTATTTTTAAGCATCGAGTTGAAGCTGAAAACTACATTAATTTTTTACTTAAAAAAGTCAACGGGTAATTCTGTAAAACAACTATTTTATATGATCGGACAAAATGTGGATTATAAATTAATGAAAAATCCCTCTAACTGTGCAGGACAAAGGCATCACAATGCGAGGATAAGATTATTAAAAAGTTGTCTTTGAGTTCCTTAAATGGTTAAATTATTTTTCTAAGAAATAAGATATTTGGTGCAATTGCAGGTTGTGCTGTAAATAATGATGGGGTTTATTTTCTTGGTTTTTCCCTGTATAATGGAAGTATAATATTTGAGGAGGAATAGAAGTGAAAAAATATGTTGCAGAACCTTATCGAATTAAAGTAATAGAACCAATTAAAGAGACAACAAAAGAAGAAAGAATTGAACTTTTAAAGATTGCGGGATATAATCCTTTTTCTTTGAAAAGTGAAGATGTTTATATCGACCTACTGTCAGATTCAGGGACAGGCGCAATGAGTCAAGAACAGTGGTCTCAAATCATGTTAGGTGATGAAGCTTATGCCGGAAGTCGTAGTTTTTATAAGCTTGAATCTGTTGTGAAACAAATCACTGGTTACGAATATTTTATTCCTGCTCATCAAGGAAGAGGAGCTGAACATATTTGTTTAAAACCGTTAGTTGTTCATGAAGGGATGTATTTTATTTCGAACACCCATTTTGATACGACAAGAGCTCATGTTGAATTAGCGGGAGCTCGAGCTTTGGATTGTGTCATTTCTGAATGTTATGATCTCGGCTTAGATTATCCCTTTAAAGGTAATGTTGATTTAGTTAAGCTAGAAAAACTAATCCAAGAAAAAGGAGCTAAAAACATTGCGGGTATTATTATGACAATTACGAATAATAGTGCAGGCGGTCAACCGGTTAGTTATGAAAACATTTTAAAGGCAAGTCAAATTGCGAAAAAACATCAAATTAAATTTATTATTGATGGGGCAAGATACGCTGAAAATGCTTATTTTATTAAACAAAGAGAACCCGGCTTTGAAAACCATTCAATTAGGGAAATTGCTTATCAAACTTTTCAATTAGCGGACATTTTTTTAATGAGTGCGAAAAAAGATGGGCTGGTCAATATCGGCGGAATTGTTGCGATTAAAGATGACAAATCACTTTATCGTAAATGTCAAGCGCGAGTAGTGCCTTACGAAGGTTTCCCAACCTATGGTGGAATGACTGGTCGTGACATGGAAGCGATGGCACAGGGCCTTCTTGAAGGATTAGATGAACGTTATTTACGCCATCGCACAGACCAAATTAGATATTTAGGCGAGATGTTAAAAGAAGCTGGAATCCCTATTCAATACCCTGTTGGCGGCCACGCAGTCTTTGTTGATTGCGGTTCGATTGCTCCCCATATCCCATATGATCAATTTCCAGCACTTAGTGTGGCAAATGCGCTTTACATTGAGGGTGGTGTTCGTGGTGTTGAAGTTGGCTCTCTCCTCTTAGGTAGGGATCCTGATACTAAGCGTAATTTACAGAGCCCTGTAGAATTTTTAAGATTGACGATACCTAGAAGATTATACACTTATGAACATCTAAAAGCAGTTGGCGAAGCTTTAATTCGTGTATTTCAAAATCGCGAGCAACTAAAAGGTTATAAATTTGTTTATGAATCACCTATTTTAAGACACTTTACTTCGACATATAAACCAATTGATAGATAAAGAGAATAAAATTGCCTTAAAATAAATAAGATTGGCTTCCATTTATTAGAGAAGAAGTAATCGATACCCAACTCTAAAAAAGGAAGCCATTTTTTACGTGAAAAAAATCTAGCAATATTCTAAGAATTTTTGAAATCAAGAATACGACTAAACAAAGAAAACATTTAGTTGATTAGTTTTGCCTAAAAAGAATTTTCTCGCTTGACTTATAGCGTAACAATTTAGACCTTATATTATAAAAAAATTAAATAAAAAAATTATTAATTAAAATCTGTAAGCGTTTTTAAAAAGACCTTCTTTATCGCCGTTCTTTATGGTAAAATAGATGTAATTATGGAGAGAAAAAGGTAAAAAAATGAGAATAACAAATCATCCAGTTTTAACTTTTCCAAAGAGAAAAGAAGTGGTTTTCTTTTTTGAGGGAAAAAAAATGATTGGTTATGAGGGAGATACCATTGCTTCCGCACTTCACAATCTAGGAATTTTAACTTTAAGTTTAAGCATTGAGAGAAAAAGACCTAGAGGTTTTTATTGTGCAATCGGATATTGTTCTTCTTGTAACATGACTGTTGATGGAAAACCAAATGTAAAAACTTGTATTACGGTCCTAAAAGAAAACATGAAGGTTGAAAGGCAAACAAATAAGGGGGTAATCAAATAATGATTAAAAAGGATTTAATTATTATTGGTGGTGGACCTTCTGGTTTGTGTGCTGCAAAAGTCGCAGCAGAGGTGGGTGTTGATGTTTTGTTGGTGGATAGAAGTTTTGAACTAGGAGGACAATTAGTAAAACAAACGCATAAGTTTTTTGGTTCAAAAAATCAATATGCTAAAATGCGCGGTTTTGATATTGCTAAAAAATTAATAAGTGATGTTGATGGTTTTCCAAATCTTGAAATCAAAACAAATACGACAGTAGTTGGTCTATATTCGGATTATGTTGTTACTACATTAGAAGAAGAAATTTATACTAAATATAAAGCAAAAGCAATAATTGTTGCAACAGGAGCAAGTGAAAAGTTTTTAGCATTTGAAAATAACGATTTGCCAGGTATTTATGGTGCTGGAGCAGTTCAAACATTGATGAATCTTTATGGTGTAATACCTGGACAAGAGATAGTGATGATTGGCAGTGGAAATATTGGCTTAATAGTCTCTTATCAGTTATTGCAAGCAGGAGTAAAAGTAAAGGCGATTGTCGAAGCAGCTAAAACAATCGGTGGCTACAAAGTGCATGCTTCAAAAATAAGACGTTTAGGAGTCCCAATTTTAACCTCTACAACAGTTAAAAGAGCAATTGGAACTGACAAAATTGAACAAGTTGAATTGGTTAAACTTGATCAGAATTGGCAGGAGATTGAAGGAACAAGTGAATTTATAAGTTTGGATGCACTATGTATTTCGGTTGGATTGTCACCAATGCATCAATTATTATCGATGGTTAATGCTAAAACAAAATATATTAATGAATTAGGTGGTTTTGTGCCGGTTGTTAATGAAAGATATGAATCAACAGTTAAAAATATTTTTGTCTGTGGTGATGCAGTTGGCATTGAAGAAGCATCATCAGCAATGATGGAAGGATATTTAACGGGTTTATATGCGGTAGAAGCTTTGAATAAAAATCATCCTGAACAGGAAAAACTATTAAAAGTATATCAAGCAGAATTAGCGCTGTTAAGAGAAGGACCTTTTGGAATTAAAACTAAAGTTGGCCTAGAAAAATTAAGAGAGGAACTCAAAAATGCTTAACCAAACTGGAATTCCCACATTAGAACAAGTTTTATCACGTTTTCCAGAACGAAAAGAACTTGTTAAAGCAAAGGCGATAATCGAATGTTATGAAGATATTCCTTGTAATCCTTGTGAGACAAGCTGTCCTGTAAATGCGATTTATATCGGAAAAAACATTAATAAACAACCAGTTTTAGATGTAGAGAAATGTATTGGTTGTGGTTTTTGTGTTGAAGCCTGTCCGGGATTAGCAATTATTCTAGCGCAAATAAAAGCAGAGAAGGCATTGTTTACGATTCCTTATGAATTTAGACCATTGCCAACAAAAGGTGAAATCTGGTTTGGAGTAGATCGAAGCGGAAAGGTTATTTGCGAGGTAAAAATAAAAAGAGTGGTTCTCGCAAAAAGGCAGGACCATACGGCAGTAGTTACTGTTTCTGTTCCGGCTGAATACTTATATCAATTTATTACGATTAGGGTGAAACAAAATGAATAAAAAGAATATCATAATTTGCCGCTGCGAAGACATTTCCCTGCAACAAATCCATGAATTGCTTGAGCAAGGATATACTACTTTTGAAGATTTGAAACGCCTGCTTCGTGTTGGTATGGGACCGTGTCAAGCAAATACGTGTGGTCATTTAATCCAGCGGGAAATTGCTAAATATTTAGATAAAAACATTGAAGAAATTAAAGTCCATAAAACTAGACCGATGATTGTCGGTGTTCCCTTAAAAAGTATTGCAAAGGGGCAAAGTAAATGAAAACGAATTTATTAATTATTGGAGCAGGTATTAGTGGTGTTAGCATCGCTTACAACTTAGCTAAAAAGGGTTTTAAAGGAATTCATGTAGTTGATAAAGGTTATTTTACTAATGGTGCTACAGGCAGATGTGGTGCTGGCGTTAGACAACAGTGGGCTACAGAGACAAACTGTCTTTTAGCAAAAGCGAGCATCGAGTTTTTTGAAAAAGCAAAAGAAATTTTAAATTACGACGGCGATTTAGAATTTAAACAAGAAGGATATTTAATTTTAGCGACAACGAAAGAAGAACACGACCAATTTACTAAAAATGTTAAGCTCCAAAATAAGCTAGGTATCCCTGCCAAACAATTAACTAAAGAAGAAGCTTTAAAGATTGTGCCGCATTTAAATCCTGACTCATTTTTAAGCGCGACATTTTGTCAAACAGATGGACATTTAAATCCTTTTAAAATGACCGAAGCATATTATTTAGCAGCTAAAAAATTAGGTGTGACATTCTCGTTTTTTGAAGAAGTTGTTGAGATAATTGTCAATAACAACAAAATCGAAAAAGTTGTTACAACCAAAAAAACATATGAAACTAATAGAGTTATCAATGCTGCAGGAGGATATGCTCATGAAGTCGGAAAGCTAGCCGGAGTTGAGATTCCAGTATATTCAGAAAATCATGAAATCCTTGTAACAGAGCCTGTTGAGAAGATTCAAGGCCCAATGGTAATTTCTTTTTCAAAAAACATTTATTGTCAACAAGTGCCGCACGGAGGCTTCATCATGGGAAGAAGCAATCCAGATGTGGAGCATAATCATGATGTAGAATCAACGTGGGATTTTTTAGATAAAATGGCGAAAACGGTCGTTGATATTTTACCAGTAATTGGCAATTTGAGAGTCGTAAGACAGTGGGGTGGGTCATATAATATGTCACCTGATAGACAACCAATTTTAGGTGGAACTGACCAATTAGAAGGATTTTACATGGCTTGTGGTTTTAGTGGACATGGGTTTATGTTGGCGCCGATTGTAGGGATTTTATTGAGTGAAATTGTTATGGGAGAAGAAACATCGTTTGAGATGGCTGAATTATCGATTGATCGTTTTAAAGATAAAACTGAATTTGTAATTGAAAAGTCAGTAGTGTAGAAGGAGGAGAAAACATGGCAATCTACGATTATCAAATGGAACCATTTAGTGATTTAAGTTTAGAAAAAACTAAAAAAGCTTATTTAGCAGGCCTTAAAACAGTAAGAAATTATTTAGGGAAAGACTACAAATTAGTTATTGATGGCAAAAGAATTGAAACCAATAACAAAATGAAATCTTTAAATCCAGCTAACCACAAGGAAGTTATTGGAACAATCTCTCAAGCATCAATTGAGCATGCGGATTTGGCATTGAATGCCGCTTTAAAGGCCTTTGAAAAATGGCGTTTTGTCAGTCCCGAGATTAGAACCGATGTCTTATTTAAAGCTGCAAGTATAATTCGCAAACGTAAATTTGAGTTTGCAGCTTTATTAACTTTAGAAGCTGGAAAACCGTGGGCTGAAGCAGATGCCGATGTCGCAGAGGCGATTGACTTTTTAGAATATTACGGCAGACAAATGTTAAAACTAGAAAAAATTGATGAAGCGGTTTTATCTCGAAGGCACATTGAAAGAAATGAATATAAATATATTCCGCTTGGAGTGGCAGCGGTTATTACACCATGGAATTTTCCTTTAGCTATTTTAGCAGGAATGTCAACTGCAGCGATAGTTAGTGGAAATACAGTTTTATTAAAACCAGCTTCAACAACTCAAGTTATCGCTTATAAATTTATCGAAGTTTTAGAGGAGGCGGGACTACCAAGTGGTGTGATTAATTTTATACCTGGAAAAGGTAGTGAAATTGGTGATTATCTGGTCAATCATCCCAAAGTGAGATTTATCTCCTTTACAGGTTCTAAAGCGGTTGGAGTTAAGATTTATGAACGAGCTGCGAAAGTACACCCCGGTCAATTATGGTTAAAGCGAGTAATCGCTGAAATGGGTGGAAAAGATACAATTATAGTTGATAAAGAAGCAGACTTGGATTTAGCTGCAGATGCAATTATTAAATCGGCATTTGGCTTTAGTGGCCAAAAATGTAGTGCTTGTTCAAGGGCTGTTATCCATGAAAATGTTTATGAAGAAGTTATTGAGAAGATGTTGGAAATGGTTAAAACCTTAAAGGTCGGGAATCCAGAAGATCCAGAAACTTTTGTCGGTCCAGTTAATGATATTAAGGCTTTTAATAAAATCACATCTTACTTTGATGTTGGAGCTAAAGAAGGCAAGTTAATCTATGGCGGAAAAGCAGATGCTAAAACAGGTTATTTTATTGAACCAACAATTTATATTGATCTTAAACCTGATGCAAGATTAATGCAAGAAGAAATTTTTGGTCCAATTTTAGCTGTTTGCAAAGCAAAAAATTTTACTGAAGCTCTAGAAATTGCCAACAATACTGAATATGGATTGACAGGCGCCGTTATTTCAAATAATAGATTGAATTTAGAAAAAGCGAGAAAAGAATTTCATGTTGGCAATTTATATTTTAACCGTAAATGTACAGGCGCAATTGTTGGTTATCAACCTTTTGGCGGTTTTAACATGAGCGGAACAGATTCAAAAGCTGGGGGGCCGGATTACTTAATATTGCATCTACAAGGTAAAACTGTTTCAGAAGCACTTTAAATTAATTTAATTAAAAATAAAAGAAAGGTTTGATTGTGAAGTATCAAACTTTTTTTTGGGATAAAAGCAAAAAAACACCCTAAATAGAGTGTTAATTTTTAATAAGCATTAATAATAGCTATTCTTTAGCAGTCGTGCGATAGGGTATTAAAAAATCTTTTAAAACTTTTAAATTAAAGGACAAACTTAAACATGACTAAGGCTTGATAATAATCTGTTGTCGAATAGGTAACTGTAAAATCATCTTTTAATTTACAGCCAGGATAAAAAGAAGAACTATAGGCGTCGCCATGATATTTAAAATTAATTTCAATATTAAATTTTTCAGGCAAAGGATAAAACTTTAAATTTAAATTTTCGCTTAAGGCTTTTTTAACTGTTTCTTCGATTGCCTTATTTGTAACATTTGGATGTTTTGAAACTGTAGCGTTATGAACTCCTATTTTTGTGGCAACCACATTAATGTTAGAGTTAACTTTTTGAACTGTTTTAGTTAAGGCTTCATCCCCACTTAAAAAAGCAATTGGAACACCTAAATATGATGCATACATCCCATTAATTGTAAATTCACTTGCCAGTTCACCATTAATTTTAATATAATTTGTTCTTGTGTTCATGGTGTGGGATAAAGAGTTGCCACTAGAGCCAGCAGCGCTATGATACCCAATAAAAACAACCGCCGAAAAACTCTTATCAAGGCCTGCCATCATACTACCGGGTGAGCCTTCCCAGCCACGATGAAGTGTTATTTCATCAGGCAGTAAAGTAATATCTAAATTTTTTGCTGTGTCATGTGCATCTTTGACAAAAACTTCCTTCGCTCCAGCTGCAAGTGCCCCCTTACATGCATGTAAAACTTCCATGTTCATTTGATATTGGAAAGGTTTATAATGAGGACTAGAAACATTAGTTTCTGGCCAAGAATTGATAGAATTAACACCTTCAATATCTGCACTTATAAAAATTTTCATTTGAATCCTCCTAAAATTATCGTATTAACTATATTATAGGCAAAATATATTAATAAGCCAAGATGATTATAAAAAAAGAAAAATACTAAAAGATGGATTTATCTAAAAAAATGGCGAGATTTTTAATTTAAACATTAAAAAAAATGTTTGGGTTGAAAAAGCGATTTATGATATAATATTAGTGAAACAAAAGTGGAATATTTATGAAAAAGAGTTATTTATTTTTGTTGCTTATTGGGCTTATAACATTGAGCAGTTGCAAATTAAATCGTTACAGCAAGTTCAACGAACGACTTCAAACAATACCGCCTGAAGAAACAGGCTATATTTTTTTTACTCAAGATTCTATTATAGAAGATGAAACAAAACGTAGTTTGACAAATTTGTTTGAAGATGCGCTTTTAGAAAAAGATATTGTCTACGATAGCCTCGGCTATAATTATTATGTAGTAGATACTTTTTTATGCGCCCAAGTTAATTATCAATTTGACGCTAGCACCGGAACAAGTCATGAAGCTATTATTATTCTTAATTTTTTCACTTTTGAAATTCTTTTAGTTGATATTTTGCTCCCTACCACCCATCCTGGCTATCGCTACATTCATATCGATGAATGGCAAAATATTTTATGCTATAACAGTCAGGATAACACCTTAAGCCATTATTTAATCGAGGGGGCAACAGTCAGAAAAGAAACATTTAATCGACCAGCAAAAGATGCGGTTTTACTTAGTACATTCTATCAAGGTAAATTTATCCGCTATGTTAATAATGGCGGACTATTGACAACGGTGGATATTTTTGATTACCTTAATAAAACAGAGTTTACAAATTATATTAATCTTGATAAAGTTTTCAATTATCCGCGGAGTAAATTAATTCAAGATGGAGAAATGACATATACTGTTGATTTTAATGAAGGATTTTTAATTTTAAATGAACAAGAGGAGGTTGTTTTTAAGGAGGACAAACTGACGTTATTTGATTCTTCAGCTATGGGTATAAAAATCAATGAAATTTTAAAAGATTTAAAACAAGAAGCAACACCCCGACTATTTTACTTTTATATTTTTGACAACAACATTTACTTATTATATAAATATCAGCAAGGTTTTCTATTCAATAAAAACCTCTTTGGCGAGACACCATATCTGATTTTTAGATTTGATATAGCTGCACAAACATTAAAATATCTCGGTCTAGAAGAGGATATTAAAGTAATTTACCGGAAGGCTAAAAAAGACATTCTGCCACATTTAGCATCTACAATAGTTGATTAATTTATTAGTTAAAATAAGAAATAAGTTAGAATCGTTTTGATTCCAACTTTTTTTGTTGGTTTTGCTAGATTTAAAGACTCAAAGATAAGGGTGATTTGGCTAATTATTAAGGGTGAATTTTTCACACAATAAAGAGTAATAAGTGTTTTAATTGTAAAGCGAAAATTGATTTGATAAAATCAGTTTTGAGATGATATTATGGTAATTAATCTAAATGAGAAAGTTTATAATTTAGTTAAAGATAATGAAAAGTTAAAAGATCTTTTGTCTAAACTCGGCTTTAAAGAAATAGTTAAGCCCTTAATGTTAAAGACTGTAGGCAAAGTTATGACTTTGAAAGCTGGGGCTTCGATGAGAAAAATTGATTTATTAGATCTAATTGAGACGCTTGAAGAGAAAGGTTATAAAGTGGAGGGAAAAGAATGAGCGAATTAATTAATAATGTGTCTTTGAAAAGACAAAAAAAACTTAAAGAGATTATTTTAGGTTTACATAGAGGAGTTTCTTTAGAAGAAGCTAAAAAAGAATTTAAGGAACATTTTGAAGATGTTTCAACATATGAAATCTCACAAATCGAGCAAGCATTGATTAAAGATGGAATGAAAATCTCGGAGATTCAAAAGTTGTGTGATGTTCATGCAGCAGTTTTTGAAGGTTCGATTTCAGATATCCATAAACTATCCGATCATACTTCAACGCCGGGTCATCCAGTTAAAGTATTTAAGGATGAAAACCAAAGAATAGTGAGATTGATTGAAGAAGAAATCGAGCCATATTTAGAAAAAACAGGTAGAACAGCTACTTTAATGTTACGAGTTGGTTATGATCGCTTAAAAGAAATTGATAAACATTACAAACGAAAAGAAATGTTAATGTTCCCAAAACTTGAAAAAGTTGGGATTACAGCCCCACCAAAAGTGATGTGGGGTGTTGATGATGAAATTAGAGATGAGATAAAAGTAATAATCGATTTGTTAAGCCAACCTAAATTTGATGAAAATAATGTTAAAGAGCTGATAAAGACTAATACGACCAAAATTAAAGATATGGTTTTTAAGGAAGATAATATTTTGTTGCCAATGTTATTAGATTATATGACTTTTTTTGATTGGATTTTAGTCGATTCCTCTTCTTCAGAAATAGGTTATTTCTTGGAAGAGCCAAAAGAATCTTGGAAACAAGTAAAAGAAGCGGAAGAAGAGCCAGAAGAAAAAGAAATTAAAGCAGGTGAAGTAAAACTCGATGCGGGCAGCCTCTCTTTTGAACAAGTAAATCAAATCCTTAACACACTACCGCTTGATATGACTTTTGTCGATCACAATGGTCATGTAAAATATTTCACCCAAGGTAAAGAAAGAATCTTTGATCGGCCTAAAACAGTAATCGGAAGACATGTGACCATGTGTCATCCGCCTGAGAGTGTTGATGTTGTTGAACGAATTATTGACTCGCTTCGTTCAGGTGAGAAAGATTACGAAGATTTTTGGATTCAATTTAAAAATATGTTTGTCTATATTAGATATTTTGCGGTGCGATCTAAAACAGGCGAATTTTTAGGAACTTTAGAGATTACTCAAGATATTAAGCCAATCCAAGAAATAACAGGAGAAAAACGTTTATTACGTGACAAGTAAAAATTAATTGCAGTTAGAAAGTTGCCTTTTTTTGTTATTCAGTTTATTATTAGTATGGAGGCAACTATGATAAAGAGATTATTAATAGGGTTTATTTTATTATTTTCTTTAGTTGGCTGTAAAAGCGAAGAAAGCTATAGCTATATCTCAGAAATAAAAATAACAATTGATTTAGAAAACAATGAAGTTTTAAACTACTCAGAAGAGGTAGATGTTATTTTAGAAACTGATTATATCGATGTTACAGTTACTATTACAGCAATCAAAGACTATTATTTTCTGAGGGAAATAAAACTTTACATCAATGATGAATTAATTGATTATAAGAAATATAGTTATGCACCTAAAGAAATTATTTATGTTTACGAAGAACCAAACTGGACCAAACCATATTAAAAAAATATTTTGGTCCTTTTTTATGACAAAAAAGAAGGTAAGGTAAAAAAATGACAAAAAAAAGCCAATATGAAAAACCCAAAATTGAAATTATTCATTATGAAGATCAGATTAAAACCTTTAGTCAACAAACATCAATTAATATTGGTGAATGGTGGGATGACTTGTGGGGGAGTGAGTAGTTAATTTAAGAGGAGTTTAGTAAAATGGCAAAATATAAGATTTGTGACTTAATCATTGAGATGAATCCGCTTTTTAATCCTTTGAAAACTCAAAGTGAGGCTTATTTAATTGCGGATGGATTTAATGTTGATCTTGATATTCCCAATCTTGAAAAACAAGTTAAACTATACCATGGAAAAAATCCTCAAATATCACTGGGAAATGCTGAATACCTTTTATATGGTTCCTATTTTTATACTCATCTAATCAATTTTCAAGGAATTTTACTACATGCTTCAGCTGTTGTTTATGAAAATCGAGCTTATTTGTTTTCAGCGCCAAGTGGTATCGGCAAATCTACACATACAGACTTATGGCTAAAAACATTTAAAGGAGCCTTTATTTTAAATGATGATAAACCAGCAATAAAACTATTTAATAATCAACTCTACGCTTATGGCACTCCATTTTCTGGTAAAACAGATTTAAATGTCAATGAAAAATATCCAATTCAAGCTATCTGTTTTATTGAAAGAGCGGAAAACAATTGGATTAAAAAGATGTCTAAAAAAGGGGCTATAACTAATTTGTATGGCCAAACTGTTCGTTCGAAGGCGGAGGAAAGAGTTGATTTAATTTTTGAATTATTAGAAAAGATTATTGTCACAATCCCAATTTATCAGATGGGTCTAACTATTTCAAAAGAAGCAGTATTATTGGCCTATAATACAATGAGAGGCCAAAATAAATAAACACTTAATTTGCTAAAACATTAGTAAAAAATTTAAGAAACACAGGAGATATAATGAAAAAGACATTTATTTTAATTATAACTATTTTAAGTTTTGGGGTAACTTTTTTAAAAGTGAATAACGAGCAAATAATAGCTAGCGAATCTGAAAACCAGGCTCTTTTTAAAGCTGCTTGGGTATCGAGTGTAGTAGGTGAGGGAAATTATACTAGTGAAAATAATTTTAAAAACTCAATGAATTCGATTTTAGATACATTAGAATATTATGGTTATAACGCTTTAATTTTCCATGTTAGGACTCACAATAATGCACTTTATCCATCAGCATTAAACCCAAAAGCTAGTGTAATGTCAGGAATTAATTTTAACAGTTTTGATCCGCTTTCCTGGCTAATAGAAGCGACTCATCAAAGAGGAATTGAATTTCATGCTTGGCTTAATCCTTATCGCTTAGGTACTAATTATCTGGGGACAATGCCAACTGAAAATCCTGCCTCTAATCAAAATAATATTTTAAGCAAGAATGGAACTAGAATTTTAAATCCAGGACTTCCCAACGTTAGGCAATTTATATTTGATACAGTAAATGAAATCATTGAAAACTATGACGTTGACGCGATTCACTTTGATGATTATTTTTATATTGACCTAGGTGCTAATGGTAGCATAAGCGGTTCAAATACAATCTTAAATGAGCCCGATCAAAATACATTTATTCAATACAATAGTGGTTATAATACTTCTAGTGCGAGCGCTAAAGCAGATTGGCGACGAGAACAAGTAAATCTGCTTGTAGAAGGAGTTTATAATACAATTCAAGATTTTAATTCTGTAAACAACAAGCATGTTCAATTTGGAATATCACCAACAGGAATTTATAAAAACGGTAATGGGATTGTCAATTATGATTCAAATGGATTACCACTTACAACCGGTTCACAAACCGGAGGTCAAACCCATTATTCGAGTTATCTTTTTGCAGATTCTCTAAAATGGATTGGTGAAGGCTGGTTAGACTATATTTTACCGCAGTCATATTGGGCTACAAATCATCCTGTAGCAGCTTATGGAAAAGTAATGGGATGGTGGGATAAAGTAGTTAAACATTTAAATGTTAATCTTTATTCTGGAATTGGTCTTTATATGAGTCTTAGTTCAACAACACACGCCTGGTATAGCGATGAGAATCAACTAAAAACTCAATTTGAAATGATTGAAGACTATGAAAATGTTTTAGGGTATAGTGTTTTTTCGTATAAACATGTTGAGATGGGAATAAACAGTTCAACATCATTGACTGGAAAGCAGATGAGTAAAGCTTATGACCAAAGGAGAAAGATGATAACCGTTTTGCCAGAATTAAAAAGCATGACTCCAATTTATTTACCAGAAGTTCAAAATGTTAGATTTGAGAATAATAAATTAAAATGGGATGCTTTAGACGGAACTAAATTTTACTATATCTACAAGTCTAGTAATCTTAGTTATTCGAATGATGAAATTGTTGGCGTTGTAAGCGGAAATGGAACTACAATAGAATACAGTATCGAACCTTCTAGCACCGAAGAATATGGAGTAAGAGCTTTGTCTTATACTAATCATTTAGGAGCAATCCCAACAAGCAATAATCAAATAAGAATGGTTGATGGCGCCTCGATTAGAACTGAAACTGAAAATGTTAGACAAGGTTTAAGGTTTTATGCAAATATCGATTCTAGTCTTTTAAATAATGAGTTTGGTTTTTATTTAATTTACGGTAGAATAAATACTCAGACGCTAAGAAATGAGATCGTTAATCAAGGTAGCGAAAACCTAATTATTAACAATAAAAAGGTTTTTAGAAAAGCAATTTCTAATGTCAACCATAACAATCAGTTTAGCGTAGTATTAACCGGTATCCCAGAGATTGGATATTTGGATGAAATAACAGCAATCGCTTATGCTGTTGACAATGATGAAAATATCATTCTTGCAGAAAATGCTCTTACGAGATCTGTTTTTGAAGTCGCAATTAATTCTTCTAAAGAAGGCGTTACAAATCATTCAATTGAACAAATTTTAATTTATTATACAACAAATAAAAAAAGGTTCTTTTTAAATATCTTTGATAAATATGAACTTACAAATAGTCTTTTTGAAAACAATCCCCAAATTATCAAAGAAGATTTTATTAAAGACTGGAATGAATTTGCCCAAACCAATTTTGCTGATTTAGGGCAGGCCTCCTTTTTTAATAGTGCCAAAGAAGGGACAACTGACAATTCAAATAATTCAGGAACAATTAAAGACATCTCAAATTTAAAAATATATCAGTTTTTTAATGGCAATTTCTATCAAGAAAAATGGGGCTGGATTTTAGATTATTTACTGAGTGTTGATAATGTAGTTCACGTTACTAGACAAATAGAGGCGATTAAAGGAAATGGTCAAAATCAAGATTATCTTTTATATAATGCTGAACATTTAAGTTATTCACTAGTAAATTTTTTTAAATTTGAACATCAAAGCGGTTACTACACAGCAATCGATTTTACCGAACGAAGCAAGTATCAAACGCTTGCTCAGTTTAATGATAAAATCTATTTTAATTTAAACAATTATAATATCTATTCAATTGAACAAGAAATAACTTTACCTGCAATTGAAGAACAACCAGAAGTTGGTTATCAGTATCTTTATTATGATGGCAGCAATTATTATCATCCTAAAACACAATATTTAATAATGGGTAATTTAGAGTTTGAAATTAGACAAGTTGAAACAGAAAATAATATTACTTACCATCTTAACGGCGGCAATTTTGTTTATTCGAGTAAAGAGTTAATGGCTGAAGCCTTTTTAAAAGATTTTTATGATTATTTAAAACCGAATGATAGTCTAAATGATTTTATGCACGGTGTTGATAAAACTAGCGGTTTTGATGGAACATGGCATGCGGTCTACCAAAATAAAATTTATAATGGTTCGCAACCAATAGAAGTGGATGAAGCCTATTTTATTTCTACAGCTGATTATATGGAGAAATGGGCACCATTTTTTGTGATGATGAATAATTTTGTCAACTACAACCCTGATCAAAATTTTTGGGGAAACACTTATGCTGGTTTGATTAGATTAAGACAATATATAGTGGGGATAAACCCAGGAGAAGCTGTTGGCATCACTCCATGGCCTGAAGCAGTGATGAATATGATGCCAACACCACTAATTGAGGCTGAACCAAAACTATTTTATGATTATTTTAGCGATTATTATTTACCGCTACCTTATAAAGAGGGAGCAAGTTTTGCTGGCTGGTATGACAACTCAAACTTTAGCGGAGAAGCAATAACTGTAATAACTGCAGGTTCAACAGGCAATAAAACATATTACGCAAAATGGAATTAAAACTAATTTAACAAAATGAAATAAAATTTTGTCAAGTGTTTTGTTGGTTTAAAAAAAGGAAGTGAATAGAGTGAAAAAATGGAAGCTGACTTTAAAGATATTTATTATTTTGTTAACAGCTTTTTTGATAGTTGGTTGTGATAAAAAAGATCAATATGAAACCGAAACTATTTTAGACCAAAGAGAGTTTAAAGCTGTCTGGATTTCTTCTTTTATCAATGAAGTCCCTTATGAAGACAAGGAACAATTTATAACTTATATGGAAGGTGTTTTTGAAGTGTTAGTTTATTATGGTATCAACGCTCTAATATTTCATGTAAGAACCCACAACAATGCCTTTTACCAATCAAATATAAATCCTCTGGCCAGTTGGTTTTCAACTGTTGATTTTGCTGAGTTTGATCCATTAGAATGGGTAATTGAAGAATCGCATAAAAGAGGAATTGAATTTCATGCTTGGCTTAATCCTTACCGAGTTGGAGAATATTATGTTGGTGATTATCCAAGCGAAAATCCAGCTTCTAATCCGAATAATATAATCGATGGAAAAATTCTAAATCCAGCTTTAGAAAATGTTAGACAACATCTTTATAATACTATAATTGAGCTAGTTGATAATTATGATGTTGACGCAATCCATTTTGATGATTATTTTTATATTCAAACTGATGCTAGTCCAACGAGCGCAAGTGCGCGAAGAGAAAATATAAACATTTTAATTGAAGGAATTCATAACTTATTAAAAGAATATAACAAAAACAACAATCGTTATATTCAATTTGGAATCTCACCAACTGGAATTTATAAAAATGGTAATGGTATTGTTAATTATGATCAGGATGGCAAACCTCTTACTACAGGTTCAGCAAACACGAGAGGTTTTGAGCATTATGGTAATTATTTGTATGCAGACACCGTAAAATGGATAAGTGAAGGCTGGCTTGATTATCTTATTCCACAAGTCTATTGGGCGCGAGACACTAAGGCTGCACCTTTTGAAAGTGTGCTTTCATGGTGGGATAAAGTCGTTAAACATTTAGATATCAATCTTTATTCTGGAATTGGCGTTTACATGGCTGATGAAAATAGAGATGGGTGGGGTAGTAATACCTCAGAGTTGGATGAACAATTTAAGATTATTGAAAATAAACTTTCAAATGTTAAAGGCTATAGTATTTTTTCATATAAACATTTAAACAATGGCTACATTAATTCTAGTTTAAAAAGCGGTTATCAAATTAGAAAAGCATATCGAGATGAGATGAGAAGAAAAATAAAAGTCCCGCCAATCATCAGTTCGATGACACCAGTAATTTTGCCAGAAGTAAAAAATCTTGTTTTACAAGATGGATTTTTAAAGTGGGATGGAGTAAATGGAGCGAAGTTTTATTATATTTATGCTGCTGAAGCGTTGACTTATTCCAATAGCGAAATTGTTGCCGTTGTTTATTCAAAAGAAGCAACTGTTGAGTTTTTAATTGACAGTGAACTAGCCAATTTAGAATATGGAGTAAGAGCACTTTCTTATACAAATCATTTAAGTCCAATTTCGGATTAATAGAATTTTTTTAAAAGTCACAAACAACAAAGCTTCCTCTAGCTTAGAATGAAAATGTTCTCAAGTTAAAGGAAGTTTTTATTATTTTTGTTAAAATTAAGCTTTTTTACTTTGACAAATAAAATAATTGTGCTAAAATAGTTAGGTAACTAGGTAAAAAGGGGTAAGAATATGAAAAGAAAGCGAGTAGGTCAATCCTTGTTTGCAATCGGCAATAAGCTGAGAAGAAACATCAATAAAGAACACCAAATCCATGGAATATCTGGCGGCCAATCTCGAGCCTTAAATTTTATTTATCGCATTGGCACCCATAAAGATGTTTTTCAAAAAGATATTGAAAGATTTTTATCAATTAGAAGTTCTTCTGCAACTGAACTAGTTAAAAGTTTAGTAAAAGAAGGCTTTATTACTAAAGAAACGCTTAAGACAGACAAAAGAATGAAAAAATTAATTTTAACTGATAAAGGTATAGAAGTCGTTAAAAATACACATCAGATTTTAGATTCTATAGAAGAGAGTTTGAAAAATGAAGTATCTAAAGAGACATTTGATCAGTTTATTGAAACACTTTCTATTTTCGAAAAAATTATTGATAGTAAGAGGATAACAGATGATTAAGTTAGCAAAATATTTAAAAACTGAAAAATTAAAAACAATCGCAATTCCAATTTTTATTATTGTTGAAGTTATTGCCGAAGTTTTAATCCCTGTTTTTATTGGAAGACTAATTGACCAAGGAATTGAAGCGGGAAGAACAGATTTAATCTACCGATATGGAGCAATTATGGCAGGGCTTGCTGTAACAGCTTTATTTTTTGGCATATTCGCTTCGAGACTAGCAGCTAGTGTATCAACTGCTTTTGCGAGAAACTTACGACAAGCGCAATATGAAAATATTCAAACTTTCTCCTTTGAAAACATTGATAAATTTTCAACCTCAAGCTTAATAACAAGAATGACTTTAGATGTTTCAATGGTTCAAAACTCTTTTCGAATGTTGATTAGAATTGCTTTTAGGGCTCCGGGATTATTGGTTTTTTCAATTATTAGTTCATTTGTTGTAGCTGGAAAAATGGGCTTTATTTTTGTTTCGGTAATCCCTTTGTTGAGTTTTGGATTTTTTATTGTGATGCGGGGAGCACACAAACATTTCCGTCAAATGTTTAATAAAATAGATCATTTAAACTTAGTTATTCAAGAAGACTTATCAGGTATTAGAACAATCAAATCATACGTTAGAGAAGAACATGAAATTGCTAAATTTGATTATGCGGCAACTGAAGTCGCTCAAAATGCAATCAGGGCAGAGAAATGGATTATTTTTAATAATCCAATTTTACAATTTTCTGCTGGTCTTAGTTTCGCTTTAATCGGTTGGTTTGGATCCTACAACATGATTTATCACGGCTTTACAAAAGGACAATTTACTAATGTAATAACTTATGTTATGCAGGTTTTATTTAGTTTAATGATGATTTCAAACGTGTTTTTATTTTTTGTAATTTCAAAAGCGGCAGTTGATCGAATTACCGAAGTTTTAGATGAGAAGACAACTCTTGGTGAAAAAGAAGAGGCAATCGAGATTGTAAAAGATGGTTCAGTAGAATTTAGGAATGCTTGTTTTAAATATCAAGAGAGTGAATCGAAGATGGTCCTCAATAATATTAATTTAAAAATTCCTTCAGGAGCTTTTGTTGGAGTTTTTGGTGGAACTGGAACCGGTAAGACTTCACTTGTCCAACTTATTCCTCGCCTATATGATGTCAATAGAGGTCAGGTTTTAGTCGGTGGCGTTGATGTTAGAGATTATAAAATAAACGCAGTAAGAGAAGCGGTTATGTTAGTATTACAAAAAAATGTGCTTTTTTCAGGAACGCTAAGAGATAATATTAAATACGGTAAAGCTGATGCAACCGATGAAGAAATTATTGATGTTTTGAAAAAAGCACAGGCATATAATTTTGTCTCAAAATGGGAAAAAGGACTTGATACTTGGATTGAACAAGGTGGAGTCAATGTCTCTGGTGGTCAACGTCAAAGGCTAACTATTGCAAGAGCACTTATCGCTAATCCAAAAGTTTTAATTTTAGATGACTCAACAAGTGCAGTTGATACTAAAACTGATGCTTTAATTCGCGAGATGTTAAGAAATGAAAAACCTGAAATGACAAAAATTGTTGTTTCTCAGCGAATTGCTTCAATCGAAAATGCAGATTTAATTGTAATTTTAGATGATGATGGTATTAATGCGATTGGAGACCATCAAAAGCTTTACAAAACTAATCAAATCTATCAAAGCGTTTATGATGCTCAAAAGAAGGGGGTCAACAACCAATGATGCGAAGAGGGATGCCTAAAGGAGCTCATTTTAAAGCTCGCAAAGGGACATTTTTAAGATTAGTCCGCTTTGTTTTAGAAAAACATAAAATTAGAATTATTATTGTCATTTTAGCGATGGCTCTTTCAACTTTGACTAATATTGGCGCAACTTCAATTATTCAGCAAATAGTTAAGGAAACAAGCGCGATGATAGAAATTGGCAGTACCGATTTTACGCCTATTATCAAACTAATAGCTGCAATGTCAGGTTTATATTTGTTAAGTATTTTACTGACCTATCTCCATTTAAGAATTATGATTGATGTTGGTCAGGAATCTTTGCTTAGATTAAGAGAGACAATGTTTGTCCATATGACAAAGTTACCCATAAAATATTTTGACGAACATCAACATGGCGATTTGATGAGCGTTTTTACTAATGATGTCAATGCCACAAGACAGATGATTTCACAAAGTCTACCTCAACTAGCAATCGCGACATTTACTATTTTAGGATATTTAATTGCGATGTTTATCTTTTCTTATATTCTCTCATTTTTCATGATTGCAGTTGGAATTTTATTAATTTTTACAAGTAAAAAAGTGACATCTTCAACAAGAGTTCTTTATCGCCAACAACAAATGGCTTTAGGAAAAGTTAATGGTTATATTGAAGAGATGGTAGAAGGTCAAAAAGTTGTTAAAGTTTTCCGTTATGAACAACAAGCAGTTAAAAACTTTGAAAAATTAAATCATGATTTATTTATTCAAGCAGAAAAAGCAGGCAAAAAAATTGGTGTCTTAGTTCCTTTTACCATTAACATAGGTTACTTAGCTTATGTTGTAGTTGCAATTTTAGGAAGCTATTTAATTTCAATTAATCATATGACTATTCCACAATTAATCGTCTTTTTGTTATTTACAAGAAGTTTTGTTGGCCCCTTTAACCGGCTTTCAAATCAAATGGATTTTATTGGGCTCGCTACTGCGGGGGCGGATAGAATCTTTAGAATTTTAGAAGAAGAAATTGAAACTGACCAAGGTCAATATGAATTAGTCGATGCCGAATACAAAGATGACAAACTTGTAAAAAGTGAAACTGAAACAGGCCTGTTAGCTTGGTATAATTCAGAAACAAATCATTTAGTTAAGTTGTGTGGAGATGTTAGGTTTGATAATGTCAGCTTTGGTTATCGCGAAAATGTTCCAGTCTTAAAAGATGTCTCCCTTTACGCCAAACCTAACCAAAAAATCGCCTTTGTAGGTGCTACTGGGGCAGGTAAAACAACTATCGCAAATTTAATTAACCGCTTTTATGATATTAAAGAAGGCGAGATTAGTTTTGATGGAATAGACATTAAAGAGATTAAAAAACATGATTTAAGAAAAGTCATCGCAGTAGTTTTACAAGACACTAGTTTATTTACAACAACAGTTATGGAAAACATTCGTTACGGAAATTTGAACGCTACTGATGAAGATGTTTATCAGGCGGCCAAAAGAGCTAATGCTCATGAGTTTATTTTAAAATTGCCAGAAGGATATAACACAGTAATCGCTCATGACGGCGAAAATCTTTCCCAAGGTCAACGTCAGCTTCTTTCAATCGCCAGAGCTGCAATTGCGGATGTTCCGGTCTTAATTTTAGATGAAGCAACCTCTTCAGTTGATACTCATACTGAAAAATTAATTCAAGATGGGATGGATCAACTAATGAAGGGTAAAACAGTTTTTGTTATTGCGCACCGGCTCTCAACAATTCAAAACTCAAACGCAATAATTGTTTTAGAAAATGGAGAAATCATTGAACGTGGCGACCATGATGAGTTGATAGACTATCGCGGTAAATATTATCAACTCTATACAGGATTGTTTGAATTTGAATGAAGCATTGTTCAAGCAATGCTTTTTTCATTTTTATAAATGAACAAAACAAATAACTGTTGATTTCTTTAAAATTAATATAAATAACTCAAGATATTTTATAAATAAGGTTATATTTGTATAAAAATGATTTTTAAAATGCTATAATGCGATGGGTGGAAAAATGAAACATATAATAAAACAAATTACTTTTTTAGCTACAGCAATAATTTTATTTATTGTTGGCATGATTTTACAAAATACAGAAGTTGAAAATATTTATTATTTAATTGTTTTTGGACTCTCTTTTATTATCGGTAGTTACCAGATACTTTTAGAAGGGGTTTCAGCGACAATTAAAAATAAAGCTTTAAATGTTGAACTATTGATGATTCTCGCTTCAATAGGGGCTTTTTTTATTGGTGAATACCAAGAAGGAGCCATGTTAATTTTAATTTTTAGCCTTGCTCATATTTTAGAAGAGTATGCTACTTTAAAAAGCGAAAAATCATTTAAGAGTCTTCTAAAGATTGCTCCTGATGAAGCAACATTAGCGGAAGAAAATGATCGAGTTGTACCTGTTGGTGAACTTTTAATCGGCCAAATAATAAAAGTAAAAGTAGGAGAAAAAGTTCCTGTTGATGGAATTATTATTGAGGGTAGTACGGCAATTGATGAACAGATGATAACCGGTGAGTTTGTGCCGGCAAATAAAAGTGTGAGTGACCATGTTTATGCAGGAACAATCAATATGAGTTCAACAATTTTAGTTAAAGTAGAAAAAGATCCGCAAGAGACTATAGCGCAAAAAATAATCGATTTTGTAAAAACTGCTCAAGAAGAAAAAACAGAGCGGCAAACAATTGTTGAAAAAATTGAAAAGTGGTATGTATATGGTGTTATATTATTGGCCTTGCTAGTTTTAATAATTCCCCCACAATTTAAGATTTGGAGTTCTAGTACAGCTCTTAATAAAGCAATAATAGTGCTTGTGGTGGCATCACCCTGTGCTCTTGTAGCGTCGATTACACCGGCGGTTTTAGCAAGTCTTTCTAGTAGCGCCAAACAAGGTATTTTAATTAAGGGTGGAAGACCGCTTGAAAGAGCGCGCACAATTGATACGGTTGTTTTTGACAAAACAGGAACAATTACTAAAGGCGTTGCTCAAGTTGTTGGTTATAAAACATATAATATTGCTGAAGATAGTTTTTTAAAAGCAGTAGTGTCAATTGAAAAACAATCCGCTCACCCACTTGCAAAAGCAATCGTTTCCCATTTTTCTAACGTTGAAACTGTTACAGTCCAAACTATTGAAAAAGCGGGCATAGGAATTGAAGGCGTTATTGGAGGAGAACACTATTTAGTTGGTAGATTTGATGCCGAGATGTGTGATTTATGTGCACTTGAATTGAAAGTTGCACAACAATCTGGCTTGACTGTTGTCAATGTAGCAAGAAATAACAAAATAGTTGGCTTTATTGAACTAAAAGATACCATTCGCGAAGACGCACCAGCAGCGATAGAAAAGTTAAATAAAATGAATATTACGACCCATATGTTAACGGGTGATAATTACCAAATTGCTGAAAATGTTAAAAAAGAATTAAAAATTTCTTCTTTTAAAAGCGAATATTTTCCAGAAGAAAAAGTTGCAGAAATAAAACGATTAAAAGATAAAGGTAAACAAGTCGCGATGATTGGAGATGGGATTAATGATGCCCCTGCTCTTACAGCTAGTGATTTGGGGATTGCGATGGGTTCAGCGACAGATGTCAGCTTAGAAGTTGCTGATATTGTCTTTATCAATAATAAGATAAGCAGTATTTCCAAAGTAATAAATCTCTCAAAAAGAATGCACCGGATTGTAATTGAAAATATTGTTTTCTCAATAGCAATAGTCGCTTTTTTGTTATTTTATAATTTGCTTGGTAATATGAAAATTACATTAGGAGTGATCTTCCATGAAGGATCAACAATTTTAGTAATTTTAAATAGTTTAAGACTTCTAATTAGAAGAAAAGAATAATCAGATGAAAAGTTTGGTGGTTTAATGCGAAAAAGAAGTACAATCGTTTCTTTTGTTTTATTTGTAGTAATTTCACTTATCTTATTTTTTGTTGGCGAAAAAAAGGCGGCATTTGTTGCCGGTGGTTTTTCCTCTTTTTTGCTCGTTGCTCTTTTAGGCTTTTATTTAATTGATTTTCGTAATAAAAGAAAACTTGATCCAGATTATAAAGTCTTAAAAAAAGAACATTTGTTAGAAGCTTACGATAAGCTTGTCAAAGAATATGAAAATGAGAAACTTAAAGCTGTTTGTCTCGTCTATTTAAAACTCGCTCGTGAATATGACTTTGAAACAATAAAAAGTTTTTCCAAATTATTGTTGAAAGATTATAAAATTGATCCAGTTGGTTACGATGATGGATATGTTGTTTTGTTTGCCAACATTCACGAACTGTTATTGCCGGAAATGATCAAACAATTAAGGATTAAGCTTCAACAATTAAATCTTGAAATTGAATTTAAATATGGCTTTAGCTACTATACAAGCGGAAAAAATTATCAAATCATGTTAGAAGAAGCAAAAACTGTTTTAAAATAAGAGTTTTTTACTAAGAAATTTAAAAACAAATTGTTGACTCATAACCTTTTTTAAATTCAGGTCAAAAAGGTTGTGAGTTTTTTTGTTATTTTCGAATCCAAAACAGAAAATTTCTAAACTAGAATAAATGATTTTTAAAGCCGATTTTATGTTGCATTTTACTTGACAATAAAGTATAATCAACTATGGTATTAATTCTTTTAAAGACATTTTTTATTTAAGGAGGAAAAGATATGACAGAAAAGAAAAAAATAATCAGATCCATGGATGGAACAGAAGCGTGTGCGTATGCATCTTATGCGTTCACTGAAGTGGCTGGTATTTATCCGATAACACCATCTTCACCAATTCCCCAATTTGTGGATGCTTGGGCGGCTCAAGGTAAAAAGAATTTATTTGGGATGCCAGTAAAAGTAGTGGAGATGCAGTCAGAAGCAGGCGCTGCTGGGATGGTTCATGGTTCGCTTCAAGCGGGACTTTTAACGACTACTTTCACCGCAAGCCAAGGATTATTATTGAAATTACCAAATATGTATAAAATTGCTGGGCAACTACTGCCTGGTGTTATCCATATTGCTGCAAGAAGTATTGCTGCACAAGCATTATCAATTTTTGGTGACCATCAAGATGTTATGGCAGCGAGACAAACTGGATTTGCAATTTTAGCGAGCAACTCTGTACAAGAAGTTATGGATTTATCGGGTGTAGCTCATCTATCAGCGATTAAATCAAGCGTTCCTTTCATGCATTTCTTTGATGGCTTTAGAACTTCACATGAAGTTAATACTATTGAAGTTATTGACTATGAAGTGTTTGATCGCTTATTAGATCGAGAAGCGATTCAAAAGTTTAGAGATAACGCCATGAATCCAGCTCATCCAAAAATTAGAGGAACTGCGCAAAATGATGATGTCTATTTCCAAACAAAAATTTTACAAGCCTCTCATTATGATCAAGTGCCTGATATTGTCAATGAATATATGCAAGAAATCTCCAAAGAAACCGGCCGCAACTACGCTCCTTTTGTCTACTATGGCGATAAGGAAGCGACCGATGTTATTGTCGCGATGGGATCAGCTGTTGAAGCCGCCAAAGAGACAATTGATTATTTAAATCGGAAAGGTAAAAAAGTTGGAATTTTAGGAGTTCATTTATATCGACCATTTTCAAAGAATTATTTCCTAGAAGCAATGCCTGAAACAGTTAAGAGGATTGCAGTTTTAGACCGAACTATTGAAACTGGTAGTTTAGGTGAGCCTCTCTATTTAGATGTAAAAGCGATTTATTATGATCGAGAGATAAAACCACTAATAATTGGGGGAATTTATGGACTCTCAAGTAAAGATACAACCCCAAGAATGATTAATGCTGTTTTTAATAATTTAGCTAATGAACAAAAAGATCGCTTTACAGTTGGAATTATCGATGATGTCAGTCACACTTCTCTTGATATGAGCGAAGAAATTGATGTTACCGATAAAGAAACTACTGAAATTCTATTCTTTGGTTTAGGTGGCGATGGAACAGTTGGTGCAACCCAAAATATCGTTAGAATTTTAGGAGATAACACAACTTTAAAAACTCAAGCTTATGCTTCATACGATTCGAAAAAAGCAGGCGGTATTACAAGAATGCATGTTCGTTTTTCACCGCATGTGATTAGAGCGACTTACTTAGTTAATGAGCCTCATTTTGTAAGTTGTGCCAACGATGGCTATTTAACTAAACTAGAAATGTTAAAAGGGTTGAGAAAAGGTGGACGATTCCTCCTTAATACCCAAACACCAGCTGCTGAAATTGAAGAACTTTTGCCAAATAAAGTTAAACGTCAATTAGCAGAAAAAGAAGCTGAATTTTATATTATTAACGCTGTTGATTTAGCATATGAAATTGGTCTTGGCAGAAGAATTAACACAATTATGCAAAGTGCTTTCTTTAAATTGAATGAACAGTTAATGCCTTATGACCGAGCTGTTGATTTGATGAAAGATTATGCGAAAACATCTTATGCAAGAGCAGGCGAAGCAATTATTAAACTTAATTATGACGCTATTGATGCTGGCGGGAAACATTTAGTAAAAATTGATGTTAAGCCAGAATGGAAGCTGTTAAAAGATGAAGCTGTCCAAGAAATTGCAGGAAAAACAGACTTTGTGAAAAAAGTTGCTGATGTTGTTAACCGATTAGAAGGTGACACACTACCAGTAAGTTCATTTTTAGGTTATGAAGATGCTCATATGGAACTGGGAACAACTGCATTTGAAAAGCGCGGAATTGCAAACTTCGTTCCGGAGTGGGATGAGGAAAAATGTATTCAGTGCAACCTCTGTGTATTTGCCTGTCCCCACGCAGTAATTAGAGCGTTTTTAGCGGATGAAAGTGAAGTTGCTAATGCGCCTGAAGGTACAAAGTTTATCAATGCTCGCGGAAGAGATATCAATCAATATAAATATTCAATTCAAGTTTCAGCATTAGATTGTACAGAATGTGCAGTTTGTGTAGATGTCTGTCCAGCGCCAGGTAAAGCCTTAAAAATGGTTCCTATCGGCAGCGAGTTAAGCAAAAACTCCCAAGAGATTGCAGACTATTTCTTCAGTGAAGTTTCATATAAAGATGTTGGAATTAATAATGTTAAAAATGTTAACTTTAATAAACCATTATTTGAATTCCATGGAGCTTGTGCGGGTTGCGGTGAGACACCATATATTAAAGCCGTAACTCAACTTTTCGGTAATCGCTTAATGATTGCTAACGCAACAGGATGTACATCAATTTATGGTGGTTCATTCCCATCAAGTCCTTATACAACATTACCTGATGGTAGCGGTCCAGCTTGGGCTAACTCGCTATTTGAAGATAATGCTGAGTTTGGCTTTGGGATGCGGATTGGTTATGAAACCGCAAGAGATAGAATCCAAACGATATTTGCTGATTATTTAGAGGCAATGCCTGAGACTCTTCAAGAGTTGGCAAAAGAGTGGTTAGAATACCGCAATGATGGTCCAAAAACAATCGAATTAAAACCAAAATTAATTGTTGAACTTGAAAAAATTGATGCACCTTACGCCAAAGAATTATTAGGTTTAAAAGACTTCTTTGTTAAGATTAGCCAATGGGTTTTAGGTGGCGATGGTTGGGCTTATGATATCGGTTATGGTGGTATAGATCATGTAATTGCCAATAATGAGGACATCAATATTTTAATTCTTGATACTGAAGTTTATTCCAATACTGGAGGTCAGTCTAGTAAAGCTGCGCCTCAAGGTTCAATTGCCAAGTTTACTGCAGCAGGAAAACCAACCAAGAAAAAAGATCTCGCAGCTCTAGCGATGACTTATGAACATGTTTATGTTGCTCAAATATCTCATGGAGCTTCTCCGGCACAAGTGATAAGAGCGCTTAGAGAAGCCGAAAGCTATGATGGTCCTGCGGTTGTAATTGCTTATTCGCCATGTATTGAACACGGCATCAAAGGTGGCTTAACTAACTCGGCAAGTCAAGCAAAACTAGCGACAGAATGTGGCTATTGGCCAACATTTAGATATGATCCAAGATTACTTAAAGAAGGTAAAAATCCACTTTCGATTGACTCAAGAGAACCAGTTTGGGACAAATATGAAGATTATCTATTAAGTGAATCGCGTTATGCTCAGCTTGCAAGGGTAAATCCAGATCACGCTAAAGCATTACTAGAAGCAAACTTAAAAGATGCGAAAAATAGATGGAATTATTACCAAAGATTAAAAACAATGGATTATTCTAACTACGAAGTATAATGGTAAAGATAAAAAAAGGGGCTGTAAAGAAATGAGAATTTAATTATTCTTGTGGACCTACATGGTCCCTTTTTTTATTTCTATAACCAATCATGTGGATAAATCACCGAAAAAGCCTATATTTAGGCATGTTTAAAG
>JAAYKO010000034.1 GCA_012522345.1 Acholeplasmataceae bacterium
ACTTTTATTGGTTTTAGTAACTATAAAACAATTTTTACAAATGAATTAAAAGGTCTTTTAGGGATGACAGTGTGGACTTTAGTTTTCGCTATTGTTGTCACTGGTGGCTCTTTTATTTTTGGAACATTACTCGCCAGTCTATTAGAGACTGTAAATAGTAAAATTTCCAGAATTTACCGGATTATTTATATTTTGCCTTGGGTTATTCCAACCGCAATCACACTTTTAATGTGGCAAGGTTTACTTGAAACTCAAGGTGGCTTAATCAATCAATTGTTGGGAATCTTTGGGATTAAAAATATCCCTTGGCTAACCAATCCTTATGTCGCGAAGTTTTCCACTATTTTTGTGATGACATGGTTTTCTTTTCCCTATTATATGGTGATCGCCTTTGGCTTTTTAAAATCGATTAGTAAAGACTACTACGAAGCTGCAAAAATAGATGGAGCAACTAAAATGCAAAAATTTAGAAAGATCACTTTACCGCTCACATTTTACGCCCTTATTCCAATGTTAATCATGGGCTTTTTAATGCAATTTAACCAGTTTGGAGTTTACTTATTAACCCAAGGTGGTCCAGCCGCTAGTACAATCGGAGCACCAGGAGCAACCGATCTTTTAGTAACCTATATTTTTAATACCTCATTTAACACTAAACGTTATGGTATCGCAGCTGCTTATGCTGTAATAGTCTTTATGTTCATGGCTTTATTCTCTTTAGTGTTGATGAGGATTAACAAGAGAAGGGAGGGCAACTAAAGATGGAAAAGAAAACCACTAAACAAACCTTAATTAAAATAGCTATTCAAATATTTTTATTTCTCTTAGCTGTTGTTGTCTTAATTCCTTTCGTTTATATTGTTTTAATGGCTTTTGGGAAAAATGTAATTAGCGTCAGTTCAAATATTCCTCGAGAGTTCAGCTTAACAAATTTTAGTAACCTTTTCAAAGAGACAAAGTTTTTGCGGTGGATGGGAGTTTCTTTCTTCGTCTCAGGTGTAACTATGGTCTTGTCAATTGTTTTAGTTTCAGTCAGTGTTTATGTTTTAGCGAGACTTAAATTAGTTGGTAGATCAAAGTTATTTAATGCCCTCCTTTTAATCCAAATCTTTCCGCTAACGCTTTCAATGGTCGCAATCTTTACTATCTTTTCAACTTTTGGCTTATTAAATAGGCCACTAGGTCTAGTTTTAATTAACTCAACAATTGCTTCCATAAGTTTAGTGATGGTTGCTAAAGGTTATTTTGACACGATTCCTTTTGAAATCGATGAAGCAGCGAAAGTTGATGGGGCAAGTCTCTGGAAAATCCTGACTAGAATTAACCTTCCCTTAGCCAAACCGATGCTGGCGATAGTTGCGATTCAAAGCTTTATCATTTCTTATAACGAATATACAATCGCTTCCACAGTTATGACCGACAACATCAACAATATGCCTTTATCAGTCGGACTTCAAAGTATGATTGTTGGCCAGTTTGGAATCAATTGGGGAATTTATTGTGCGGGAGCGATTTTGGGTAGTATTCCAATGATAGTTTTATTTTATTCTCTCCAAAAATACTTTGTTGGTGGTCTCGTTGAAGGGGGAGTCAAACAGTGAAGTTTGAGCACTATTTAGAAAAACCTTACGTTTATCCAATCGCTGAGAAAACTTTAAAAATTCGTTTAAAGGCGAAAAAAGGAATTGCTAAAAAGATTTATGTTTTATATAAAAGTATTTATAACCATGATCCAGAAAACTATTTAAAAAAAGAGATGGAAATTTTATTTCAAGATCAAGGCTATCTCTATTATGAAGCCGAATGCTTAAATGATGTCCCTTACTTTAAATATAATTTTCAAATAATTACTGAAAAGGAAAACTTTTATTTCAATATTGATGGTATTAGTCGCGAAAATAATCAAAAAAGATATTTCTTTTTCCCAGTCATTAATGATTATGAAATAATTAAAATTCCGAAAGGATTACCAGGCGCAATTTCTTATCAAGTATTAATTGACCGTTTCGCAAGTGAAGGAAGAACTAATTTTAATGAGTTGAGTGAGCCTGAGAAACTCCCAGATCGCAAGACCTATTATGGGGGAAATTATCAAGGCTTAAGAAAAAAAATTCCTTATCTTCAATCATTAAATGTGGAACTACTTTATTTAAGTCCCCTTTTTAAATCACCAACATATCATAAATATGATATTGAAGATTATTATGAGTTAGATGAGATATATGGTTCACTTACTGATTTAAAAGAGTTAATCGATGCTTGTCGTCAAGCAGGAATTAAAGTTATCTTTGATGGAGTTTTTAATCATGTTAGTTCTGAAAATAAATTGTTTAAAGATGTCATTGAAAAAGGTGAAAACTCAAAATATAAAGCTTGGTTTTACATTGATAGTTTTCCCATTGATAAAACAATTCCTAACTATGACACCTTTGGCAATAAATTAGTTCCCAGTATGCCGCGACTAAACACCAATAATGATGAAGTTATTAAATATTTTACTGATGTCGCTTTATATTGGACTAAAAAGCTTAATATTGCCGGTTGGCGGCTTGATGTTTATGATGAGGTAAGCGTTAAGTTTTGGCGTGAGTTTCGAAGCAAACTAAAAGAATATAATGAAGAGATTATTATTGTCGGCGAGATTTGGGAACAATCACAGCGTTGGCTTGATGGTAGTCAAATTGACTCCTTTACAAACTATCGTTTTCGCGATTTAGTCTTGGATTTAATGAGTAAAAAGATTAATGTCAGTAAATTTTGGGAGTTATTTAAAAAGCATTATTTAAGATATCCAAGTGTTTACTACAATCAATTTGTTAATTTGCTCGGTTCCCATGATACAACAAGACTGAGCAGCCTCTTTAATCTTAAACAGCAACAATTAGCACTTGTCTTAATGTTGATGTTTCCAGGAAGCCCGCTTCTTTATTACGGTGATGAATTGGGTTTAGAAGGAGCTGAAGACCCCGATAACAGAAGAGCGATGCGCTGGGACTATTTAAACCATAAAGATAGAAAACAACTTTATGAAAGTATTGTTCGGGCAACAAGTTTGAGAAAAGAAAATAAGGTACTAAAAGAAGGAGCGATTATTATTGAACATTATGGTGATCAGATTCTCGCTTTTACGAGAAAAGATGAAACGGATTTAATTACTTGTGTCTTTAATTTAGGTGAAGAAAGATTTGTTTTGCCGAAAGGGATAAAACTACTACTTGGGTCAAACCAAGAAGAGATAAAAAACAATGAATACGCAATATTCAGGAGGGAGAAAAAATGAAAAGATTATTCAAAGTTTTTGGTTTAATGCTTGCAATGGTATTTTTAACAGTAACAGTTATTAGTTGCGAGAAAGAGGAGAAAGAGGATACTTATAAGGTAACATTTGACCTTAATTATGAGGGAGCAACGGGAGCTCCAAGCGCCCAAACAGTTCAAGAAGGCGAGAAGCCTTCTGCACCGCTAGAGCCAACTCGATCCGGGTATATTTTCAAAGGCTGGTTTGATGCTAAAACTGCTGGTAGTGAATATCGTTTTGATACTGCTTTTGATAAAGATACAACTCTTTATGCAGTTTGGGAAGAAGAGAGTGTCGATGGCGGAAATGTCTATTATTTAGCAGGAAGTTTTACTTCTTATAAGGAAGATGATACCGCCTATAAGATGTTGCCAGTTTCTGGCCAAGAAGGAGTTTATGAGCTGACAGTTGAACTAACAGATGACAACAGAGACAGCGCTTATGATGGCCATTATTATAAAGTGACAAATGGAACTTGGGACGCTGATGGTTGCTGGGGTGTTGATTCATATTATATCGATCCGGCACCAACTTCACCGACAGGTGGCGGTTTAGGTTCAGTTTGGCATTGGGCTAATGGAACCTTAAAAGTAACTTGGGATGAAAATGAAAAAAAGATTACTGATGAACTGACGATGGCTGAAGAAATAATTGTCGACGTTTATGCAATCTACGGTGAGTTTAATGGTTGGGCAATTGAAGGCGAAAATGCAGTTTTAATAAAAGATGTTGACCAAAGTGGAGTCTATATTGCTGAAATTGAATTTAATGAAGAGATAACTTCAGATTTTACAGTAGTTGTCAACAAATTATGGTGGGACGATCAATGGGGACAAAGATGGGGAGCTCATGAGCAATATAAATTTGATGGTCAAGCAGCTGGAATGGGTAGTGCAACCGAATTAACTCTTGCAGCTGGACGTTATTACTTTAGTTTTGATTCAGCAACCAAAATAACAACTTATCAAAAAGTTGAAAAAGATGTTGTCATTGCCTATGCTAATCCAAGATTATATGGTGAATTTAATGCTTGGGCAATTGAAGGCAAAGATGCAGTTTTCTTAAAAGACTTAGCTAAGAGCGGAATCTATCAGGCGGAACTTACTTTTGCTGAAGCTATTAAATCAGATTTCACAATAGCTGTTTCTCAAAAGTTTTATGACGATGAATGGGGTCAACGTTGGGGAGTAGATGAACAGTACCAACTCGATGGTTCAGCTGCTGGAATGGGTGTTGTAACTACGCTTGAACTAGAAGCTGGAACTTATCTATTTAGCTATAATAGTAAAACCCATGTAACAACTCACTTAAAAGTTGAAGCAGACACAATTTATGAGTTTGAAAGTCCAAGAATTTATGGTGAGTTTAATGGCTGGGATATTGAAGATGAAAAAGCTGTAGTCTTAAAAGATTTAGAAGGCGATGGGATTTATCAAGCAGAAATAACATTTACAGAAACTGTTGAATCAGATTTTACAGTCGTCGTTTCGAAAAAGTTTTATGATGATGAGTGGGGTAAACGTTGGGGCGCAGAAGAACAATACAAACTCGATGGCTTAGCTGCTGGAATGGGAGATGCGACTAGACTTGAGTTAGAAGCGGGAACTTACTTATTTAGTTATGATAGTAAAACCAATGTAACAACACACTTAAAAGTCGAGGCAGATGTAATTTATGAATTCGCAACACCACGAGTTTATGGTGCCTTTAATAGTTGGGCAATAGAAGGTGAAAATGCGATTGTCTTAACAGAAGCTGAAGCAGGTAAGTTTAGCGTTACACTCACTTTTGCAGAAGATCTTGAAACAGATATCATTACTGTTCTCTCCAAGAAATACTATGACGATGAGTGGGGCGAGCGTTGGGGTGCAGAAGAACAGTACAACATTGATGGCACAGTTCCTGGAATGGGCGCTCCCCAAAATGAATATGAAGCAGGAGAATATGAATTAGTCTATGATTCTGCTACGAAGAAACTAACGATTACTAAAAAATAGGAGAAATGAGGAACATCAGTGTTTAGAAAAGCAAACAGAGAACCCAATTTTAATAATTTCATTAAAACACTTAAAAGCGAACCTACCGCAAGACCAGTTTTATTTGAGTTTATTATTAGCGAAGATAAAGAGAGATATTTAATTGGTGAAAAGTTTAATAATGAAACTGAATTTGATCGAGTTAAAAGTACAATCTTAGCTTTTGATAGTGCTGGTTATGATTTTTCACCGATTATTGTCAGAGGTTTAACTTTTGAACGTGAACATGAAGAAATAGCGCATGTTAAAACTAAATCGATTAATGAAGGAAATATGATTAAAGATTGGGCATCATTTTATGACTATAGTTGGCCTGAGATTAGCGATTGTGATTTTTCAATAATTAAAGAAGCGGGAAAATATTTACATCCAAAGGCTAAATTTATTCCTTTTAGTTTAGATGGAATTTTAGAAAACACAATCGGGATTGTTGGCTATGAGACCTTATGTCTAATGATTTATGATGATTATCAATTAGCCAAGGCAATCTTTAATGAAATTGGCAAAAGAATCAAAGCTTACTTTGTTGAATGTTTAAAATATGATGAAGTTGGAGCGATTTTATGCAATGATGATTGGGGCTTTAATACCCAAACGATGTTATCGCCAAAAGTATTAAGAGAATGTGTTTTTCCCTGGTATAAAGAAATTGTTGAAGAAGCTCACAAGCTTGGTAAATATGCAATTTTACATTCTTGTGGCTACTACAACGATATTATTGATGACATTATCAATAAGATGAAGTTTGATGGTAAACATTCTTATGAAGATAACATCATCCCTGTCGAAAAAGCTTATGCTAATCTTCAAGGAAAGATTGCAGTAATCGGCGGCATTGACATCAATTTTTTAACAAACGCAACTCCAGAAGAAGTTTATAAAAGATCTAAAAAAATGCTTTTAAACTCAAAAGATAAAGGAGGGTATGCTTTAGGTAGCGGCAATAGTATTCCTGAATACATTCCACTAGAAAATTATTTAGCACTACTAAAAGCTGCAAATGAAGATTATGACGAATAAAGCGAAAACTTTAAATTACTTAATGAAAAATAGACATCTAACGATGCCAATACTCTCCTTTCCTTCAATTCAATTGACCGGAATAACAGTTAAAGAGTTAGTTCATTCCAGTGAACTTCAAGCTCAAGGGATGAAAGAGATTGCCAAAAGATGTCCGACTAGTGTTGCGGTAAATATGATGGATTTATCTGTTGAAGCAGAAGCTTTTGGAGCGCACGTTAAATTTAGAGAAGATGAGCCACCTGCGGTTATCTCGCATCCAGTCAAAACACTTTTAGATGCTAAAAATTTAAAAGTGCCAAAATTTGGCACTAAAAGGACGAAAATTTACGTTGAAGCGATTAAAAAAGCTAAAAAGCTAATTCCAGATCGCCTCGTTTTCGCAGGAGTTATCGGCCCTTTTTCCTTGGCTGGTAATTTGATGGGAATGACAGATTTAATGCTTAACTGTCACATTGAGCCAGAAATAGTTAATTTAACTGTCAAAAAGGCAACCCAATATTTAATTGAATATGTCAAAGAATTTAAAAAGTCTGGTGCTGATGGGATCGTTATTGCCGAACCAGTCGCAGGCCTTTTATCACCGATTTTTAGTTATGATTTCTCGGCAGTTTATGTCAATGAAATTATCGCCGCAGTCTGTGATGAAGACTTTATTTGTGTCTACCACAACTGTGGAAACACAATTCCACAAGCTCATTATATAAAAAAAATAAATGCTGATATTTATCATTTTGGCAATGTAATTAACTTAAAAGAAATCTTAGAAATTATGCCAGAGGATAAAATTATTATGGGTAACATTGATCCTGCCGCAATTATTAGAAATGGCACACCTGAACTAATAACTAAAAAAGTGACTGCCCTCTTAAAAGAATGTAGCAGTCACCCAAATTTTATTATTTCTAGCGGCTGTGATATCCCACCTGATACAAGTTGGGAAAACATTGATGCTTATTTTAAAGCGATAACGGACTACTTCAATAAATAAGTCCTTGTTCGTTTAACCAATTTAAGATATGAGGAAATCGCGCCTGCCATTCAATTTCAGAGTGGCGGGCGTTTTTTTCAATGTGAACTCTAAACTTTTTGAGTTTGTTTTTATCAATTAAAGCTTTCAGTTCCAAAGTATCGTTTAAATAGTATTTTGGAAAATCAGCAAGCTCAGAACTACTCTCAGCTGTCCCAACATCGAGATAAAGCGCAGTTTTTAAGTTGAGATTTTTATTAATAAAGTCAAAGAGGGCTTTTTTATTAAACCAAATTGCAGTCGATAAAGAGATGATGGCACTAAAGATTTCGGGATTTTTATAGCCGATATAAAGGCTAATATAACCACCCATTGAACTGCCGATAAGAAGATTATTGTTGTTGGTTTTAAAGTTATTATTAATAAAAGGAACTAATGTCTCCACAAACCAATTATTATACTTTTTGCCTAGTCCTCCTTGATCAGTTTCGATTAAATTAGGAATAAAATAGTTGAGATTGCTCGCTTTCCATGGCGAATATTCATTTAAGCGATTTTCTTCCGCATTATCTACAGCGACAACAATTACCCCTTTTTGATGCTCTTGATAAAACTTATCAACAGCAGCTTTAATTTCCCAAGAATGACCGCTAAAAGAGTTTTTAGCATCAAAAATATTTTGACCGTCATGAAAATAAAGCACACTAAAGGTTGAACTATTTTCGTAGTTTTTGGGCAAATAAATTTGAATTCGTCGCTCTTGATTTAAATAAGCAACTGGAAGATAAAAGGTTAAAATATTATCCACATAATCACCATTTTAATTAAAACTTATTTATTGCTTACTCCACTCATCGCTTCACCTAAATCTTCGCTAATTTCAGCGAGTTTTTCGGGATTATTATAATGTTTTACAGCGTCAACAATCGCTTTCGCTCTTTTTTCTGGATTTCCAGATTTAAAAATTCCTGAACCGACAAAAATCCCTTCAGCGCCTAACTGCATCATTAAAGCTGCATCTGCGGGTGTCGCAACTCCACCTGCTGCAAGATTTAAAACTGGAAGTTTACCGTTTTCGTGAACCCACTTAACAAGTTCAAGTGGAACAGCTAAATTTTTGGCATATTCAACGAGTTTTGATTGGGGACTATTTTTAAGTTCTGCAATTTCAGAGTTAATTGTTCGCATGTGATAAACAGCTTCGGCGATATTGCCAGTCCCTGCTTGGCCTTTAGTTCGAATCATTTTAGCCCCTTCTGCAATTCTTCTTAAAGCTTCACCAAGATTTCTTGCTCCACAGACAAAAGGTGTTTTAAAACTATGTTTGTCGATATGATTAAAGTTATCTGCGGTTGTTAAAACTTCACTTTCATCGATCCAATCGACAGCTAAAGCTTCTAAGATTTGAGCTTCAACGAAATGACCAATTCTTACCTTCGCCATTACGGGAATATTACTGTTTTGTTTAATCTCCTTAATTAATTTTGGATCGCTCATCCTAGCGATGCCACCATCCTTAATAATATCTGCTGGTACGCGCTCTAAAACCATAATCGCTTTAGCGCCAGCTCGCTCAGCCATTAAAGCTTCCTTAATATTTGTTACATCCATAATGACGCCACCTTTGATTAAGGTTCCAATCTTATTAGTTGAGTTTTCTTTAACCATTATAGTGCCTCCTCCGTTAAGTAAAATAAACTCTTTTTTCCTCATTCATTATACCATAATTTATTAATAATTTGAAAAAATAAACTCGACTTTTAAATAAAAAAAGTTTGCAAAATATTTTTTGCTGTTTATAATGGTTGTTAGTCAACAAATTATCTTTGGCGGACTATTTTTAAATGGCTTAGTCTATGTTATAATACAATGTGAATAGAGGGTTGGCGATGAAAAAGTTTTTAACAATCATTATATTTTTATTTTTACTAGTCGGATGTGAAAATAATTTAACTAATAATTATCTTGGAGGGCCTCATTATTTTGATGCGATGGGGACCGCTGTAGGAGTGACGCTTTATGATGGTAAAGAAGAAGATTTAGACCAAATTAAAGCGATTTTTGACTTATATTCACAACTTACAACAAACTTTCGCCGCAATGAAGTATTACCAGATAATCCCTATTATGGTTTAGAAAATATTTATACAATCAATCAAAATGCTGGAATTAAAGCCGTTGAAGTCAGAGAAGAGCTGATTGAGCTAATCCAATATGCTTTAGAGATTAGCGATGAAACTGATGGTTATTTTAATATCGCAATTGGAAAAGCGGTTGATATATGGAAAAGTGTTATTGAAGAATATATTTTTGGCGAAGTGCCAACAGAAATTTATCAAAATGCACTTGCCCAAGTTCTCAGTTTAACTGAAATAGATTTAACAAAAATCATCATTGATGAAGAAAACAAAACAGTTTATTTAACAGATAATTCAATAAAATTGGATTTAGGTGGAATTTCTAAAGGTTATGCCGTTCAAAAAGCTAGTGAATATTTAGTTTCCCAAGGAATAGAAAAGTTTATGATCAATGCGGGAACCTCGAGCATTTCAGTTGGTATTCATAAAGAAAACCGCCCCTTTAGAATTGGCCTTCAAGACAGCAAACAAATTTATGAAAATAGTTTATTAGGAGTTCTTCAAGCCCAAGATACTCATTTATCAATTGGCGGTAATGCTGAACAACACACTTTTTATCAAGGGATGATAATTCACCATATTATTTCACCCTTTGATTTTCAACCTAAAAACTATTATACAAGTATCTCTTTAGTTGGCGATAATGCAGGCTTAATCGATGCTTATTCAACTGCTGTCTTTTTAATGGAAGAAACTCAAACGATTGAATTTTTAGACTCGCATGGTTTAAAATATGTTATCTATTTAGCAAATGATGAACTACTAACTAATCTTGATGAAGAGGAATTTAAAAAATCCAAACTGATTAACTAATAAAGGAATAATCTATGTTTAAAAATAGACCACAACTAAAAAGGGATTTACTTTTAATTGGCAGCTTAATAATAATTGTTGTTGGCGTGCTTATTTTTAGTTTTGCGACTAGAAAGAAGGCCGAAGTAGCCATTGTAAAATATGAAAATAAAACACTATTTGAAGTTGACCTAAACTCGGGCAAACTAAAAGTGAATACCGATCTTTACAAAGCACCAGAAATGCCTGAAATAGTTGGTGAAGATCTTTTTATTGCTGGCGAAAAAGAAACGCGGTTAGAGTTTGGCAAGGGTGTTATAAATTATAATAATTTTTATGTAATCAAGGGTAGATTAGGTTATGTTTTAATTGAATATAATCCAGAAAAGAAAATGATTCGAGTTAAACAAGAGACAAGTCCTTATAATATTTGCAGCAATCAAGGCTATTCGAATAATGCTCCAATTATTTGTTTGCCTAACTATGTCTTCATTAACTTTTCTAAAGCTGTAGAAGTGGACGGAATATTAGGATGAAAAACAATCAAAGAATTAAAAAATTAGTAATTCTTTCTGTTCTTGCAGCGATAGCGGTTGTCGTAAATGTGATGGAATCAATGATTCCAATCATTCCAGGAACAGCCTTTAAAATAGGCTTCGCCAATATTATTACTTTAATTGCGATTTTTACTTATGGGCCAGTTGAAGGAGCAATCGTGGGGATAGTTAGAATCTTTCTAGGTGGTCTTTTAAGTCCCACTGGTTTTGGGCCTACATTTTTATTAAGTTTTACCGGTGGTCTTTTTTCACTTGTGACAATTATTATTTTTAAACTGATCAATAAATTTAGCATTGTTGCAGTCTCAACAGTAAGCTCTTTAATGCATGTTGTAGGTCAGCTCTTAGCAGCAAGTTTTCTCTTGTCAGATGTGGTAATCTATTATGCTCCAATAATGTTGTCGTTGAGCATTCCAGCGGGAATTTTAACCGGTTTTCTCGCTTTAAGGTTTTTAAAGATTAGTGAACCACTGTTTAAGGAAAAAGAAAAGCCCAATTAAAAGCTAACTAAAAGTGCTAATTATTTTAAGTGAAAAGTCAGCGACAAACTTGTTGACTATTTTAGATAGTGTGTTATAATAAATCGTGCGAACTTACTATGAACTATAAAAGTTCATGGCAGAAGGAGATGAAAATAATGAAAAAGAATATTCACCCAAAATACTATGTTGCAAAAGTTACTTGTGTTACTTGTGGCGAAGAATTTGAGGTCGGTTCAACATCAGAAGCAATCCGTGTTGATACTTGTTCAAAATGCCATCCATTTTATACTGGTCAAGATACATATACTCAAGCAGCTGGACGTGTTGAAAGATTTAAAAAGCGTTATGGTATTGAACAAGAAGAAAAGAAATAAGAATTTAGCCCTCAGCGTTTGAGGGCTATATTTTTGTTAAATTTACAATAATTATTGTAATTAGCAACTAAACAACTTATACTCATAATATAGGTAGGTGAAAAAAGTGAACAACTCTTTTAACGAAGGAAGAATTGAAGTGATCTGTGGTCCGATGTTTGCTGGTAAAACAGAGGAGATTATTAGGAGGGTCAGAAGATTAAATTATGCTAAGAAAAAGGTTTTGGTCTTTAAACCTAAAATCGATAATCGCTTCGCTGAAGATTTAATCGTTTCCCACAATAACTCAAAAACAGAAGCGATTGAAATCGATAATGCTTTGGAGATTTTATTGTACATTAAAAAAGATGTTGATGCGGTTGTTGTCGATGAAGCCCAATTTTTTGATGCAGCGATTGTCGACGTTGCCCAACATCTCGCCGACAGAGGGATTAGAGTTATTATTGGCGGTCTTGATAATAACTTTAAAGGAGAGCCTTTTGGACCAATGCCGCAACTTTTAGCGATTGCTGAAGAAGTTACTAAACTGACCGCAATCTGTGTAATTTCAGGAAAACCTGCCACTAGAACACAACGTTTAATCGATGGCAAACCAGCAAGTTATAACGATCCAATTGTCTTAATTGGAGCGAGCGAATCATATGAACCGAGAGCGCGAAGTTATCATGAAGTTTTAAACAAACCAGTAAAAGTGAAAAAATGAAAATTGCTTATAAATTTATGAAAGAAGCGTTAAAAGAAGCCGAAAAAGCCTATCAAAAAAATGAAGTACCAATTGGATGCGTAATTGTCTGCGGTAATAAAATTATCGCAAAAGCTCACAACTTAAGAGAAACAAAAAATAGCACTCTAGCCCACGCAGAATTACTGGCAATTAAAAAAGCGAACGAGAAACTCAATTCTTGGCGGCTAGAAGACTGTGACATCTATGTAACTTTAGAGCCTTGTCCAATGTGTGCTGGAGCAATTATCCAAGCCCGGATGAGAAAACTTTATTTCAGTACGCGAGATTTTAAGTCAGGAGCTTTTGGGGGAGTTTTTAATCTCAATGCCGAAAAATTAAATCACACGTTAGAAATCGACTGTGGTATACTTAAAGATGAATCAGAACAATTACTTAAAAAATTTTTCACTGATTTAAGAACTAAATGAATTCCCTTTGAGGCATCGCTATTCAACTTTTCGGAGTGAACCTGGTCAGGTCTTGATTGAAGCAGCCATAAGCTTTTAGAGAGTGTGGGTAGCGATGCTTGAGAGGGAATTTGTCTTTTTTGTTGTTATTTGTTAATTTAGTAAAGGAGTTTCTTTTTAATCGAATAATATTATGCTATAATATTTTTATGGAGGTATTTGTTATGAAAATGAATGTAAAAATGTTTAATAGTTTACAAAACCCTATTGATGTTCAAGAAATTGACGGAAAAAATGTAGAAATCCATTATATGAATGACACTAATTATTTAGCAAGATATGCAGGACAAGGACAATTTTCTGTTTGGTCAAGTGATGGGAAAGACTACAAGCTATTAATCGAAAGAGGTTATTATGAAGAGTTAAAACCACTTTTTTCAGCAGAAGTTAATAATGTCTGGTTAAAACTTTATACAGCTGTTGACAAAGTAAGAAAAGGAATGTTATTTAAAGTTGTTTTACCTATTTTAGCTTTCTTTTTAGCAGTAATAATTGTTACAGCATCAGTTGAAATGTTTAAAAAGTATCAGACGGTTGTTTTAATTGTCTCTTTAGTGGTTGTTTTACTGGTTAATATAGTTCAATCAAGTTTTATTAGAAAAAAGATTGACCAAGAACGCGATAAATCAGTCCAAGAAATTCAACTAATTTTGGGTGCAGATGTTTTTGAAGAATTAATTTTTAAACAAAGAAAGTATCACGAACAATACTTTAAGTTTGAAGATCCAGTAGAAGAACCTTTAAAGGAAGAAGTTTTAGAAGCTGAAGTAAAAGCAGTTGCAGAAGAACCTGAAATGGAAGTTGAACTCGAACCAGTACCCGAACCAGAAGTTGAAGTGCCGGTTGTTAAAGAAGTACCTTTTGTCGTAGGTTTCGAGTTGTTAACTGTTGATGAGTTAAGAACCTTTGCGAAAGAGAGAAATGTAGCAAACTTTAGCACTCTTCGCAAACAAGAATTAATTGAAAGTTTACCTAAACAATTAAATGACTTGAAAGTTAGTGAACTGAGAGCTCTTGCAAGGGCCAAAGAAATTCCTAACTTTAGCCAAATGCGCAAACAAGAACTAATAGATGCAATTAAAAATTGAAAGATGGTGAAGCAATGAAAAAAATTGACCGACTTGCAATCAATACAATCAGAATGCTCGGAGTAGATGCGATAAATAACGCAAATAGTGGACATCCTGGAATTGTATTGGGTGCCGCACCGATGGCACATACGCTTTACACAAGACATTTGAGAGTTTATCCTAAACAAGCAAAATGGGTTAACCGAGACCGCTTTGTTTTATCAGCAGGTCATGGCTCAATGTTAGTTTATGCGATAAATCACTTAGTGGATTTTAAATTAAACGTTGATGATTTAAAGAAGTTTCGTCAAGGTGGAAAAACACCAGGTCATCCTGAATATGGACACACTGATGGTGTTGACACAACATCTGGACCGTTAGGACAAGGTCTTTCTAACGCTGTTGGAATGGCAATCGCAGAAGCTCATTTAGCTGCTAAATTTAATAAGCGAAGATATCGAATTTTTGATCACTACACTTATGTAATTTGCAGTGATGGTGATCTCCAAGAAGGTATCGCTCATGAAGCGATGAGTTTGGCAGGACATTTAGGCTTAGGTAAATTGATTGTTCTTTTTGATTCCAATGATATTCAATTAGATGGTCCAACAAACTTAGCAAGTAGCGATAGTTATCGCAGACGTTTCGAGGCAATTAATTGGCACTATCAAAGAGTCAATAACGGCAACAAAATCGGAGCGATAAATAACGCAATAAAACGAGCTAAAAAAACGAATAAGCCAAGTATTATTGAAATTAAGACTAAAATTGGTTTTGGAAGTCCTCTTGAAGGTTCAGAAAAAGCTCACGGTGCTCCGTTAGGTGATGAAGCACGAACCGAGACTGCGAAAAACTTAAAATATCCTTATCGCCCTTTTGAAATTGATGCAAAAGTTTACACTCAATATAAAAATAAAGTCTATAATCGTGGCGAAAAGGAATATTTAAAATGGGAAAAGATGTTGTTAAAGTATAAAGAAAGACATCGCCAAAATTATGATTTATTACTTAAATATTTAAATGATGAATTTGAAGTTAGTTTAGTAGATTTACCGAGTTATGATCTTGGAGCTTCAATTCCAACTAGACAGGCTAGTGGCGAGACATTAGAAATCTTAGGAGAGAAGCTTCCACAACTAATGGGAGGTTCTGCTGATTTATCTAGTTCGACAAAAGCTAAAGGTTTTGATGATGATTTCACCGCTAAAAATAGACTTGGCAGAAACATTTATTATGGGGTTAGAGAACATGCGATGGCCGCCATAACAAATGGAATAGTTTTACACGGTGTAACAAAAGCCTTCGCTGGTGGTTTCCTCGTCTTTAGTGATTATATGAAGCCAGCAATTAGGTTAGCGGCGATGATGAACATTCCTTCGATATTTGTCTTTACCCATGATTCTATTATGGTCGGTGAAGATGGACCAACTCATCAACCTGTTGAACAGTTAGCGATGTTAAGAAGCATTCCTAATTTAACAGTCTTAAGACCAGCAGATGCCAATGAAACCATTTCCGCTTGGAAAACGGCAATTGATAATGAAGGACCAACTGCTTTAATTCTTACTAGACAAAGTGTCCGCAATATGAGCAATTTTGATCGAAACTTTAATCGAGGTGCTTATATTATTTCAAAAGAAATGGGTGGTTTAGATGGAATTTTACTCGCGACAGGTTCTGAAGTTGCACTAGCAATATTTGTCCAGAAAGCATTAGAAAAAGAACGAATATTTACTAGAGTTGTCAGTATGCCTTCACAAGAAATATTCGAAAAACAAGACCAACAATATAAAGATAGCGTCTTACCAAAAGTAAAAACTGTGGCAATTGAAATGGCTAGTCCAATGTCGTGGTACAAATATACAAACCATGTTTACGGTGTTGAAACATTTGGCCAATCAGCACCACATGAAAAACTTAGAGAAATCTATAAATTTATCCCAGAAGATATTATTGATTTTTATAAAAATATTAAGGCGTAGAAGATACGCCTTTTATTTAGGTGATTTTTAGATGTACGATATAATTGTCGTTGGTGGCGGTCATGCCGGGATAGAAGCGGCTTTAATCGCTGCCAAATTAAATAAAAAAACAGCTCTCGTCACAGGAGATTTATCTCGTGTCGGCTTTATGAGTTGCAACCCTTCAATTGGTGGCCCAGCCAAAGGGATTGTCGTCAGAGAAATTGATGCCCTTGGTGGTGCAATGGGAAAGGTTGCGGATTTAACTCAAATTCAAATGAAGATGCTAAACCGGTCAAAAGGACCGGCTGTTTGGGCTTTAAGAGCTCAAATAGACAAACTTGAGTATCCAAAAGAGATGTTAAAACTCCTTCAAAAACAGGCAAACCTAACTTTAATTGAAGCTTTAGTAGATAACTTAATTATTGAAGAGAAGAAAGTTTTAGGAGTTAAGCTTAATTCAAAGGAAGAATTATTTGCGAAAGCTGTAATTATTACGACAGGAACCTATTTAGCAAGCAAAGTTTTAATTGGAAAAGAAGCTATTTCAGAGGCAGCTGACAAACAACCAACAACATTTGGAATTTCAGCAGATTTAAAAAACAATGGCTTTAAATTGATTAGACTTAAGACTGGAACACCCGCTCGAGTAAAAAAATCTTCAATTGATTTCTCAAAAACAAGCCCCGAAGCTGGTGATCAAGAATTTCAAACATTTTCTTTTGATTCACCGATTACAAGCCTCGGTCAGCAAGAGCTTTGTTATTTAACTCATACAACCCCAGAAACACATCAAATTATTTTAAATAATTTAGAAAATTCAGCAATGTATAGTGGAGCAGTCTTAGGAACAGGACCACGTTATTGTCCTTCAATAGAAGATAAACTTGTTAGATTTAATACTAAACCGCGCCATCAAATCTTTTTAGAGCCCGAAACTTTAAGCAATGATGAATATTATTTGCAAGGTCTTTCCACAAGCCTACCTAAAGATATTCAAGTTCAGATGATTCATTCGATACCTGGACTGGAAAACGCGCAAATAGTTCGCTATGCTTATGCCATTGAATACGATGCAATCGATCCAACGCAATTGAAGCAAAGCCTAGAAACAACACTAGTTGAAAACCTCTATTGTGCAGGTCAAATAAATGGGACGAGTGGTTATGAAGAAGCCGCAGGCCAAGGAATAATGGCAGGGATTAATGCAAGTTTGAAAATCGACAAAAAGCCACCATTTATTTTAAAACGAAACGAAGCTTATATTGGAGTTTTAATCGATGATTTGGTCAGCAAAGGAACAGAAGAACCTTACCGCTTACTTACAAGTAGAGCTGAATATCGGCTACTTTTAAGACATGATAATGCTGACTTAAGATTAAGAGATTATGGATTTCAACTTGGAACGATTGACGAGGAAACTTATCAAAAGTTTTTAAGCAAAAAACAAGCAATTGATAAACTCTTAAAAATGGTAGAGGAAATTTATTTGTATCCTAATAAAGAAACCAATGAATTACTTTTAAACAATGGTTTTCCGCAAATTACTCAAAAACATTCCTTATTTGACCTTTTAAAACGACCAGATATCAACTATAATATAATTAAGTTATTAATTAAAGAAAAACATTCAGCTGAAGTTTTACAGAGTGTTGAAATCAATGTTAAATATGATGGCTATATTAAACGAGCGTTAAAGGATGCTGAGAAAATGATCTCAGTTGATAATAAAATAATTCCTCTTAACATTGATTATGACGCAATTACAAATATCGCTTTTGAAGCGAAAGAAAAATTAAAACAACACCGGCCGAAAACACTCGGTCAAGCAGCCAGACTAAGTGGTGTTAATCCGACAGACATCTCGGTGTTGTTAATCTACTTACAGACATTGAAATGAAAACTATTTTTAAGGAGTTAAATCTCACTTTAACTGAAACCCAATTAAATCAATTCGAAACTTATTATAACTATTTAAAAGAAGAAAATAAGAAGTATAATCTAACAGCTATTGAAGATCAAAAACAAGTCTATATTAAACACTTTTTTGATTCTTTAACATTGCTTGAAACGGGACTTTTTAAAGGATCAGTTAAAGTCTGTGATATTGGCTCTGGTGCAGGATTTCCCGGTGTACCGCTTAAAATAATTAAACCAGGTATTAAGCTGACGCTCGTTGAATCTCATACAAAAAAAAACAGCCTTTTTAAAGAACCTTTTAAACAAGTTGAATATTGTAGATGTCAAGGTTGAAAATGCTCGCGCAGAAATCTTTGCGAAAAACAATTTAACAAGCTTCGATTTAGTGACTGCGAGGGCGGTTGCCCCCTTAAATATTTTAGTTGAGTTGGCGTTACCGCTCGTTAAAAAAGGTGGTTATTTTGTAGCGATGAAAGGGTTAAATTACGAAGCAGAACTGGATGAAGCAAAAAATGGTATAATGTTATTAGGGGGAAAATTAAAGGAAGTTATTGAGCTTGATTTACCTTCTCAAATGGGAAAAAGAAATTTACTAGTTATTAATAAAATTAAGGTCGTTAAAGATTATCCGAGAAGTTATTCTCAAATTAAGAAAAAGCCATTGTAAAAGAGGTGGAATAAATGAACAAAAGACCGAGAAGATTAAAAGATTTATTAAAAGAAGAGAGCACTCCAACACCAACAAAAACTCGGGAAGAAAAAGTTTTAGAAAAAGAAGCAGTTAGTTTGGTAGATGTTAATTTAGTCTCGCCAAATCCTTTTCAACCAAGAAGATTTTTTGATGTCGAAAAGATGGTGGAATTAACGGAGTCAATAAAAGAACACGGGATTTTTCAACCGCTTGTCTTAAAAGAGGTTAAAGATGGTTATTTAATTGTGGCAGGCGAAAGACGTTTTCGTGCTGCTAAACAATTAGGTCACCAAACAGTGCCAGCAATTATTCGCGACTATGATCAATCGCAATTAACAGAGCTCTCTTTAATTGAAAATTTACAACGGGAAGATTTAACTCCAATTGAGGAAGCAGAAGCTTATCAGATGTTGCAAAGAGCGATGAGTTTAACTCATCAAGAATTGGCCTTCAAAGTTAGTAAAAGTAGAAGTTATGTCACCAATGTTTTAGGTCTTTTAAACCTCCCTGATGAAGTTAAGGAACTTCTCAATAAAAATGCTATTTCAATGGGTCATGCGCGCGTATTATCTAAATTAGATGACCCGAAAAGAATTAAAGAACTCGCAGAACGGATTGTTTTAGAAAACTTAAGTGTGAGACAGATTGAAACGCTCGCTAGAAGTGAAACTAAAACCCACGTTCAACAACAAAAAACTAAACCAAAATTTTATCTTGCTTATGAACAACAATTAAAAAAACAATTTGGCTTTCCGGTCAGTGTTAGTGATAAAAAACTAACAATTCGCTACAAAGGCGAAGAAGATCTTGAAAAGTTGATTAATTTACTCTTAAAATGAGATATCAAGTCGGGATGATTATTACTACCAAAAAGCCTCATGTCTGCAAATCTAATACTTGGACAGTTATTCGAACAGGTGCCGATATTAAAATAAAATGTCATGGCTGTGGTAGGGAAGTAATGATGCCAAAAGTTGAACTGGATAAGAAAATTAAGCAAGATAAGTAATTATTTTGCTTTTTTAATCGAAACCAGACTAATAATAGTTGCATTTTTTGAAAACATAAGATAGAATAAATAGCAGTCTTGTTTTATGGAGGGGTAGCGAAGAGGCTAAACGCGGCAGACTGTAAATCTGCTCCCTAAGGGTTCGGCGGTTCGAATCCGTCCCCCTCCACCATCTTTACATTTATTAAAATGTATAATAACGGGTTAAAAGGTATTGACAACCCGATTTTATAATGATAGAATAAACAAGCGCGCATAAATTAGGAGCGCAAATAGGTCTTTGAAAACTGAATCGTGATGAGAAAGAAAAGAAACGGATTAAACAAAGAAAAAAGCTAGAAACAAACTAAGAAAATAAAACGATACAAAATTATTGGAGAGTTTGATCCTGGCTCAGGATGAACGCTGGCGGCGTGCCTAATACATGCAAGTCGAACGCGCTAACTTGTTAGCGAGTGGCGAACGG
>JAAYKO010000003.1 GCA_012522345.1 Acholeplasmataceae bacterium
ATGCAGCAAAGCTAATGGCTACAGTTTCAGATTCTGTCTTCGCTTTTCAAAACTATGGCGGCACGAGAGTCAAAATTGATTCTCAAAGTTTAATTACTGCTGCGGATATTTTTCAAGTCTTTCCTTTCGATAATCAAATAGTTTCTGTTGAAATTAGCGGCAGAGATCTAAAAACACTTTATAATCGGGAAGGAAACGCTTATTTAGCAATTGATTATAATAGCATCAATGATTATCAAAACTACAGAATAGCGACAAATGATTACTTGTTTTATAACAGTTTTAATAAAAGAATCTTTGAGCCAACTTATGATGATGTAGTTGTTTATGGCGATCTCTATGAAACATTTTACCAACTATTACTCAATCTCAAAGCGGCTGGTTATACGACTTTTACAACAAACAGCCCGATACTGCTCAATAACTACAATGCTTTTTATCCCGCTCAACAAAACGCTCAATTAAGTTATGAAGTTTTCAGCCATTTATCTAGTTAACGCTAAAACAAGTTAGACTTTATTTTAAAATAAATTATAGTATAATAACATATGGTGATATGATGAAAAGAGGACTTATTACAGTTATAATTATATTGAGTATATTTACAATTAGTAGTTGTAAAAAAGGCGAGATAATCGGCCCTACAACAATCAACTATGACAATGAAACTTTTACCTTATCATGGGAAAAAATCTCGAATGCGAGAAACTATTTGTTGTTGCTTAATGAAGAAGAGATTTCTTTATCAACCAATAGTTATGATGTCAGTGAACTTGAACAAAAGCTTTATTCAGCAAGGGTAAAAGCTGTTTTTGCAAATAATGAATCACTTTATTCTAATACTTTAAGGTTTGTGGTTAAGAAAACACCATTTAATAGTCTAACCTTTTATCAAGGAAAAGTTCATTGGAACACAATCAAAGGGGCAACTTATGATTTAGTTGTAAAAAAAGGCGATCAAACAATCGATTCTAAGAGAAGACTTACTCAAACCTCTTATGCTGTAGATAGTAGTTATATTGAGGATATCTATGTTTATGAAGTAAAATCCTATATCGCTGAGTTTTTAATAACAAGCGATACATTAGTTTATGATAATGTTATTCAAGATTTTATTCGTGGCAAAGGAAATTTAGAAATTGAAGTTGATAATCCTCAAGATGTTTATATCAATGATGTTAAGCTTTCAGGCAATTATGAACTTTTACTTGATAAAGTGATTATTAATGATACCCTCTTAAGTAGTTATCCAAACGGTTTGATAGTTATTTCAATTTCTGGTCCCAATGCTAAAACATTCTTTTATGATGTAAAAAACCCAACGATTAAATTAAACTCGTCAAGCAGCCTCGCTTATCAAGAAGATGATGTAGTGTTTACTTTTGAATTAAATGATTATGAATTACTTTCAATTGACAAGAAATTGGAAAATGATGATTATCAAATGGAAGATAATCGCTTGATCATCAAAAACGAATATATTCAAAGTTATTTAGAAGAGTTTCCGGATAGCAACTCAATCGCATTAGCATTCGCCTTTAAACGAGGAGAAATGGAAACTACAGTATTTCTTTTGTATATCGTTTTAAAGTAATAAAAAGAATTAATCAAAAATAGAAACTAATAAAAAATGCAGAAACTGTTGAACTGATTCAATAATTTCTGCATTTTACATGGTGTCAAGATTATTTAGCAAAAATGATAAGTAAATTGTTACCTTAAAAAGTAACAATTAATTAGCTAAACAATAGTATAATGATAATTGGTGATACTGATGAAGAAAGTTTTTTCAATTGGACTAGTTTTAATCGGATTATTATTTATTTCAAGCTGTGAAAAAAGACAGCTAACTGGTCCCACAAAACTTGACTACGACAATGAAAGTTTTCTTTTAAGATGGAATAAAAGCGAGAAAGCCCAAAAATATCTTTTAATTTTAAACGATGAAGAGATAATAGTTAACGCCAATCAATTTTCATTAAGAGATTATCCTCAAGATGTCTACAAAGCGAAAGTTAAGGCTAAATTTGCTAATAGTGAATCAGTTTTTTCAAATGAATTTGCTTTTTTTCTGAAAAAAGAAAACATTTTAACTTACCGCAATAATGCTATTTTTTGGGAAAAGTTTCAAGCAGCATCTTATGATATAAATGTTATAGAAAACGAAAAAATTGTTGACCGAGTTAAAAGAACAAAAAACAATTTTATTCAAATTAAACAAAGCTATACAAACAGCATTTATATTTATGAAGTAAAGATGTATGTTGATGGTAAACTTATCAATAGTGATAAACTCATCTATAATAGCGTTATTAAAACTTACTATAAAGAAGACCAAGATCTCATTTTTACAATTTCAAATGCTAAGAAAGTCTTTATCGATTATGAATTGATAAACGAGGGAGTTCAAATTTTAACTGAGCAAGTTATAATTGAAAAAGAGCTTCTAAACACCCTTGAGAACGAAGTGGTCTCAATAAATCTTGTAGCAGAAGAAGCGGTTGTTTATTTTTACAATATTACGACGCCGCCTGTTGAATTAATTTCATCAAGAGAAGGTTCGTATCAAAATTCTGATGTCTCTTTTCAATTTAAACTTAATGGTTATGATTTTGTTGCTGGTGATGAAAAATTGGAAGAAGCAGATTTTAGCTTCTTTGATTCAGTCTTAATAATAAAAAAAGAGTGGTTTGAAAACTTTATTTCTAACCACCCTGAAGCGA
>JAAYKO010000035.1 GCA_012522345.1 Acholeplasmataceae bacterium
AAAATAATATTGGTTATTTATTGTATTTGTCATACTATAATTATACCAAAAAGCCGCCCTGGACTCCAGAGCGGCTTTCTTGTTTTTGAGGGCTATTCAAATTTTTATTTCGTTACAGCCCCTTTTTATTATAAAAAACCATACAATACTATTCCTAAAATAGCACTGATCAAGATTAAGACTATTGGCGGGATTTTCTTAAAAAATAATCCTAGAGTTAAAATAATTCCAAAAATAATAAGAGCATAGAGATCAAAAGTTATTTTTTGGAAAAAATGCCCAAAAATAACTGTTCCAGTAATTGTGAGAAATGCCGCAAAAATAAAGCCTAAAACCATTGGTTGAATTGTTAAAAAAGCATCCTTGTATGGCTTAGTTTTAATAATTTTATAAGAAAAAATTGAAAATAATAAAATTATAATAAATGATGGTAAAACAACCCCTATTGTCGCAATCAAGCTACCTAACAATTGAATTATATAAGTTTCCTTTTCAAAAGCGAAAAAGCCAACAAGGCCTGCCATATTTACGGCAAAAGGGCCTGGAGTTGCTTCGCCAATTCCGATTAAATAAGTAATTTGTTCACTAGTAAAATAGCCGCCATTTATCATTTCTTCTCTAATCATTGGAATCATTGCGTAGCCACCACCGAAGGTAAATAGGCCAATTTTAAAGAAAACAAAAAAGAGCGTTAATAGTTCAATTAGAAGTTCCATTTTTTCTCTCCTTTAATTGCTTAACGAAACCAACGATAATTCCAAAAGCGGCACCTAAAATAATAATGTAAATAATTGAAATAACATTAAAGAAAACTAGTGCTGTTGAAATTAGAAAAATGATTAAATTATAGATGCTAAATTCTGATTTTCGACCTAAACTTAAAAAGGCAAGTAAAATAATAACGCTGACACCTGAGCTAATTCCTTTTAAAGCTGATTGAAAAATTACATTTTCACCTGCGGTTCTCATTAAAATAGCGATTAAAATACTAATTAATAATGATGGCAAAACTACTCCTAATGTCGCAAAAAAAGAGCCCCAAAACTTAGCTCTCTTATAGCCGATAAAGATAGCTGCGTTAATTGCAAAAGGTCCAGGGCTTGCTTCACTGATTGCAAGCAGTTCTAACATCTCTTCAGCTTCAAGCCAATTTTTCTTGCTGACAAGCTTATGTTGCATTACCGCAAGCATCCCATAACCGCCACCAAATGTAGTTAAACCGATAATAAAAAATGTTGAAAATATATTCCATTTTTCTTTCATACGCTCACCGCTTTAATTATAACACAAGATAACAAAATAACGAACACAATGCCGTGTTCGTTATTTTTTGTTTATTTTTAATTAAATTATAAAATTACCGTTTTCAAAAACCTTTATTTCCTCGTCATCTTGAGTGATACCGCTGATTTCCATATCACTTGAACCAAACATAAAATCGACATGAACCATTGAGTCATTATACCCTTTTTCAACTAGACTTGCGATTGGTGCTCCGATTCCATCTTTAATGTTCATTGGATATGCTCTTCCTAAAGCCATATGACAACTAGCATTTTCATCAAATAAAGTATTATAAAATAAAATATTTGTGTTACTGATTGGTGAATCATGAGAAATTAATGCAATCTCGCCAATATATGAGGCATTATCATCAAAACTTAAAATGTTGGCCAATGTTTCTTTTTCTTTTTCAGCGTCAAACTCAACAACTTTTCCCCCTTCAAAACGGAGCCAGAAATCTTCTATCAATTTTCCGCCATAATGAAGTGGTTTTGTCGCGACCACTTTTCCCTCAGTCATCATTTTATGAGGCATTGTAAATGCTTCTTCTGTTGGAATATTGGGATTAAAATAAATTCCGTTTGCAGCCTTTTCGCCACCTGCAACCCAAATATGATTTTCAACTAGTCCAACTGTTAAATCTGTTCCAAGACTGTTTTTAAAATGGAGTTTTTTAAAGTTAAGTTCATTGAGTTTATCAGCGTGTTGTTTGAGTTCTTTATTATGATTATTCCATTCTTCAACTGGATCTGTTTCAACTATTACTCTAGAAGCTTTAAAAATTGCATCCCAAAGCGCATTAATTGCTTCTCTTGGTCGAAGTTCTGGAAAGACTTTTCGAGCCCAAACTTTGTTTGCTGCAGAAATAATTGTCCATTGACTTTGATTGCCCATTGTATACTCTCTTAAAAATGCAAGTTTCTCTTGAGCAGCCCTTGCTGCAATTTGCACCTTTTTAGGATCTAAATCTTTGTTTAATCCTGGCATCGGTGAACTGATGGAAATAAAGCAGGCCTCTTCAGCAACATAATAGCGGCTTCTTTCAACAACATGTTGGGGGATATCTTTTAACGTTTCTTCAGCCATATTCAAAAAGCCAGCTCGCGAAACATATTCATCTGACCAATCAACAATAACTCTTTTCGCTCCTGCTGCATATGCTCTTTCTACAATTTTACGAGCGAGAATTCTCGATTCGGTATTGCTTCTTAAAACTAAAGTTTGCCCAGGTTGAAGATTAACACCTACCTTAACTGCCAAATCAGCTAGTTTATCTAATAGTTTAAAAAATTGCATATTACCACCCTCTTTTTCATTTTTTAACTAACTTGATGTGTCTCTCATTATAACAAAGTTTTTCAATTAAAAAAAGCAGTTTTTTAAAAAAACCGCTTAACTTAACAATCTTAAAATAATTTAATTCACTTTTTATAAGTGTTAACTTCTTGCAATGATTCTCTGATGTTTCCGTGGTGCTCATCTAAGATCTCTTTAATTGTAGTTTTATTTTCAATTTTAGACATAATTGCGAAAATCGCATATTTAACTGAATTATATTTTGCTAAATATTCGCGGGCTAGTTTAGGTTCACAACCAGTTATTTCAGTTACAATCTTTACTGCTCTGCTAATTAATTTTTCATTTGACATTTGAACGTCAACCATTAGGTTTTCGTAGACTTTACCTAACTTTACCATCGAAACGGTTGTAATCATGTTTAAAATTAACTTTTGGGCAGTACCAGACTTCATCCTTGTTGAACCTGTAAGTGGTTCTGCCCCTGTAATTGCTTCAATTTTATATTTGGCCACTTTGGCTATTTCGGAGTTAGTTGATGTCGTAATACAACCAGTATTACAACCGATACTGTTTGCATATTCAATAGCGCCAATTGGATAAGGTGTTCGGCCACTAGCAGTTATGCCAATTACGAAATCTTTACTTGTTAAATTGTATGATTTTAAGTCTTTAATAGCTTCTTCTTTTGAATCTTCTACTTTTTCTAAAGCGAGTCTTAAAGCGATATCGCCACCAGCGATAACACCAATGACCATATCTTCACTTACCCCAAAAGTAGGTGGGCATTCGCTGGCATCTAAAACGCCAAGCCTTCCGCTTGTTCCAGCTCCGACATAAAACAATCGTCCGTCATTTCTGAAAGCTTCAGTAACTTTATCAACAACTATCGCTATTTGATCGAGCGCTTTACCAACTGCATAAGGGACAGTTTTATCCTCTTCATTAAATAATACTAAAATTTCTTTTGTTGAGAGTAGATCAATATTAGTTGTCTTTGGATTTCTCTGTTCAGTAGTTATTTTACTTATGTCTACCATTTCATATCTCCCTTAATAAATATTTTTTCGCTTGGATGTAAGCCCCATACACTGGCTCAGGTCCATCGATGTCAAAATGAACATCTTTTATGTTTTCGTTTACTTTTTCAATAATTGTCTCTTTCACGTAAAGAGCTTTTAAGGCAAATGAGCCTCGGAGTGCCACTAGTACTGGTCCTTTTTTAATATAGAGTTTGTAAGCATTGATAATTTGTTCCGCTAACCAATTACCTTCTTTAATTAACAGCGATTTTGCATAAGAATCATCAATTGCAATTTCTTGAATCTCTTTTGATAGTTTTGCCAAACTACTTTTATCTTTGTTGTAAACATACTCGGTAATTTTATAACGATTACTCTCAATATTCATTATTTTAAGTAAATGTTTTGATAAAAGAGATAATTTTTTTTGATTTTCAAATTCAGAAATAATATTTTTAATCGCTTCTATCACCAAATGATAAGCAGAACCATAATCGCCTAAAATATGTCCCCAACCACCAATCATATTGATTTTTTCTCCATAGTCAGTCATGATGACCGATCCTGTTCCACCAATCGCTAAAATTACTGGTAAAGCTTCTTTTCGCTTTACTGCCTGAAGCGCAATATAAGCGTCAGTTTTGAGATCTGCTCGACAATTAAATTTGGTTTCAATTTGATTTAAAAATTGTTGAGGATTTGACAATTTAGAGGTGCCTGCAATTCCTAATTGGACAAATGCTTTGCTAGATTTTTTTAATTTAGCTGTTAAATGTTTAAGTAAATTAATAATATTTTCTTTAGCTTTTTCTTCATCAATGCTAAAATTCGAAAACCCAACTTGATGCCTTTTAATTTCATTGCCTGCTAAATCGAACAATACACCTAAAGTCTTAGTGCCACCGCCATCGATGCCGATAATATAGTTAGACATTGATAGGTAATTTTCCTTTCGGTTTAATTTTCCCAAGCAAATAGTCTTTAAGAGTGTTGACCGAATTTGCGGTATATTCATATAAACAAACATAATTTTCTATTTCAGGAACCAAATAATGATCATAAGGATTTCGCAAAGAAATGACATGGAGTTCTTTTTTTGTCTGAACTAATTCTTTTAACAATTTAATTTGATTTTTAAAGACATTCGAATTATAACTTGTTAAAACGATTTGATCATATTTCAAAGCCATGTCCTTTAATTTATTAATTTCATCAGCGGTTGGATTGATTTGAGCTTGGTAATAGTCAAATTGTGGTAAAACATCTTTTAGGATTTCAATGGTATTGCTTTTTCCATCAGTTAAATCAGCAAATGTTGTCGCTTGAGGAGATTGACTAATAAAGAGTGTTTTTCCTTGAGCTTTAAATGGTTTTCCTTTCACCAAGGTTAATGCTTGATTTAAGATGTTTTGAGCAAATTCTCGGTGAATTTTATTGCCAACTCTTGGTTTAACGTCTTGATAATCTTGTTTGACAATATCGAGATTCAATTCTGCTTTATATTTTAAAATTCTCGCTACTCGTTCATTTAAAACTTCTAAAGGTAGAGTCCCATCTAAAACGGCTTCTTTAATCACTTTTGCCGCAGCAATTTGCTGATCCTCGTGATGACAATAAAGCAGTAAGTTAGCCCCAGCTAAAATTGCTGGAACCGCTGATTCAACAGCTCCATATCGATTTAAAATCGCCTTCATTTCCATTCCATCTGTAAAGACTAAACCTGTAAAACCCAACTCCCCCCGCAACAAATCTGTCAACGCTTCTTTGGAAAGGGTTGCCGGCATTCCATTGGTAATATCTTGATAGACTATATGAGCCCCCATAACCGCTTTGAGATTATTTTTGATTGCTTTTTTAAAAGGATAAAGTTCCATTTCATGAAGCCTTTGTTTCCCAAAATCAACATGTGGCAAATCTAAATGCGAATCCACATGAGTATCTCCATGTCCGGGGAAATGCTTTGCTGTAGCGATTACTTTGCTTTGGAGTCCAGAGATATACTGATTTGCATATTCGCTGACAACCTCAGGTCGATCTGAGTAGCTTCTAACTCCAATCACCGGATTTAAAGGATTATTGTTGACATCTAAAACTGGAGCAAAGTTAACGTTTATTCCTAGGGCATCCATTTCATCAGCCATATACAAGCCAGAAAGATAAGCATTGTGAGGATTATTGGCTGCGCTAATCGCCATTGCCCCTGGAAAGATAGTTGCATCGCCAAATAATCTAGTAACCATTCCGCCTTCTTGATCCGCTGTAATAAATGCTGGTATTTGAAGATATTTTAACATCGCTTTTTGAATATTTTTATTTAGTATAAATAGTTTTTCACTGGAACTTACATTGCGTGAAAAAAGTAAAATATTACCCAATTTATGGTTTTTAATTAAGTTTTCAATATTGCTCGCATAATGATCTTCGTGAAAGCCAAAAACTATTAATTGGCCAATTTTTTCTTCTAACGTAAGTTGTTCTAATTTTTTTAGCATCTAATGTTGTACTCCTTAAATATTTTCTTAATTGTTTAATTTTACTGGTAGTTTACCTTGGGGAATTAAATTACCTAAAAGATAGTTTTTTAACGTGTTTATTGAGTTTTTTGTATACTCATATAGACAGACATAATTTTTTATTTCTGGCAAAAGATGTAAATCAAAAGGATTTCTTAAACTAATGACATGAACCTCCAGGTTTTGGTTTAAAAGTTCTTTGATTAATGTTATTTGCTTTGAATACATATTTGCATTATAAGTTGTGATGATAGTTTGTTCATAATTTTTAGCTGTTTTTACAAACTCAGCTATTTCTTCATCACTAGGATTTAGCTTTGCTGTTCGATAATCGAAGTCAGGAATTTCTTGTTGTAAAACTTTAGTTAAATTTTGCTTTTCTCCTTTTGATTCAACTAACGTAATCGCTTCTGGAAATTGGGCAATAAAAAGAGTTTTGTTATCTTTTTTAAATACTTCTCCCTTAACAAGTGTTAAGGCATTATCAACAACATTTTGAGCAAATCTTTGGTGTTCAATTTTACCAACATTTTTCTTAACATCTAAATATTGTTTAGCTAAATTGGCTAGATTTAACTCGTTTTTATATTTTAAAATTCGCTCAACTCGTTCATTTAAGACTTCTTCTCTTATTCTACCGCTTAAAACTGCTTCTTTAAGTACTTTAACCGCTGCTATTTGTTGTTCAGGATAATGACAATATAAAATTAAATTCGCTCCTGCAAGCAAGGCATCAACGGCTGCATCAACAGCTCCAAAATGATTATCAATAGCTTGCATTTCCATCCCATCTGTCACAATTAAACCTACAAAGTTAAGTTCTGTTCTTAATAAATCAGTTAAAATTGGTTTTGACAAAGTTGCCGGAAATTTATTGTCCAATTCGGGATAAATTGCATGTGCTGTCATCACAGCTTTAATGCCATTTTCAATTGCCGTTTTAAACGGTTGTAGTTCAACTTCTTTAATCCTTTTTAAGTCTAAATCAACTTTTGGCAAATCCAAATGTGAATCAACGCTTGCCTCGCCTTTTCCTGGAAAATGTTTAGCGGTTGCGAAAAGTTTTGTTTGAATTCCTTTTAAATATGCTTTTCCATACTCGCTTACCAAACTTGGATTATCACCATAACTTCTTACGCCAATCCCTGGATTAAGTGGATTGGTATTTACATCAAGAACTGGAGCAAAATTTAAATTAATGCCCAAAGCTGCCATTTCAATTGCCATATACTGACCTATTTGATAAGCATTTTTTAGATTATCGCTGGCACTAGTTGTCATCGCCCCTGGAAAGACTGTTGTCTGGTTAAACAATCTTGTAACCATTCCGCCTTCTTGATCAATCGCAATAAAAGCTGGTAGTTTAAGATGCTCCAACATTTTTTGTTGGATAGTTTTATTTAAATTGAAAAGTTTTTCTGGCGAACTAATATTTCTGGCAAATAAAATCACGTTTCCGAGTTTATAATCTTTAATCATTTTTTCAATTTCACTTGAATATTCATCGCCATAGAAGCCAAATACAATCAGTTGACCAAGTTTTTCTTCAAGTGTTAAATCGGCAATACTTTTAATCATAAATTTGATACCGTTGTTTGATTTTTATAAACTTTGCTTGATCTTTTGCAAACTTTGCTTTTATTTGTTCAACTGACAGGAGACCTTCTGAAATAAAATTGTCGCCAACATTTAAGTCAATCATCTTATTGCCGCCTGGACTATAAGGTGGATTGTATTTAAACTCTGGATGTAATTTTTCAATTTCTTTTAAAATTACCATCCCAGCATAAACTGGATCAAACTTACGAAAATCAGTTACATAAAACTCTAATCCTGCACAAAGTTCGTTGGCATATTTAAACATAATCGGGGTAAAATATAAACTTCGATATTTAAGATGAGGAATTTGATGTTTATTTAAATTTTCAATTAACTCCTGTGTCTTTAGCCAAGGAGCACCAATCATTGAAAATGGTTTAGTCGTTCCTCTTCCCTCGCTAACATTTGTCCCTTCAAAAATACAAGTTGCCAAATAGATAAATACTGATTCAGCAGTTGGTAAATTTGGTGAAGGAAGAACAAAAGGAAGATTATAATCAAACCAAATCGAATCGCTTTTATAGCCACTCATCTTAATCACTGCAAGGTCACAATTTATTTCAAATTGTTCGTTAAATAAAGTCGCAAGTTCTCCGACCGTAAGACCGTAACGCTGCGGGATTGAATAATAGCCGATAAATGAACGGAATTTCAAATCTAAAATATTGCCTTCAACTTTATTTCCGACCGGATTAGGTCGATCAAAGACAACCACTTTTTTATTATGTTCTTTGGCTGCTTCCATCGCGTGAGCTAGTGTATAAATATAAGTATAAAATCGCGCTCCGACATCTTGAATGTCATAACAAATAATATCAATATCTTCTAACATTTCTTTAGTTGGTTTGCGGTGTTTACCATAAAGAGAATGAACAATCAAACCCGTTTTTTCATCATGATATTCGCCAAGTTTTATTGCATCTTGCAAGTCGCCTCTAAGTCCATGTTCAGGCGAAAAAAGCGCAACCAAATTAACCTTTTCAAATAAAATATCAATTGTTGAGCGAAAGTTTTGGTCAATTCCGGTTGGGTTTGTGATTAGACCTACTCTTTTTCCTTTAAAAATTGCAAGATTTTCTTCTAAGTTTTCAATACCATATTTAAACATTTCTTTCTTCTCCTTTTAAAAAATTTAGCGGCTTTCTCGTCAATAGAACATTTAATACTGCGGGAACAGACAAGCCACACAAGACAAAAAACGGTGCTGTATAAGGGTTAAACAATAATAGAAAGGGAATTACATTAATCATTAACAATAACAAGGTTCGAAATAAATATTTACCTGCTAAATAAAATGATAATTTAAAGCCATTTTTAATTGAGATTTCTGCAAAGAGATGAAACACAGAAACACTATAAATCGCAATTAAATAAACACCTACTGTAAACATAAATGTTACGAAAAAACCCATGTAATAAAACCAGGAAGCATCGGCCTTAATATTATTGTTGTAGTAATACATATTAAGAATTCCAAAAGCGATTAGAAAAGCGAGGAGTGCCCCAAGACCAAGATTTTTTAGAAAATCTTTTTTTGTCAATTCCCAAATGCCTTTAAAAAGCGGAGTTTCTTTTCCTTCTGTATAATCTTTAAATAACTCATAAGCCACTTTAAAGCCAATATAAAGAGTAACGATACCGATACTAAAAACAACTAAAACTATATTTAAAATAACAATTCTAATTATCCAATCAGCGATTTTGTTGAGCTTTTGAAACCACGGCTTTTCAAACATCGCTAACCAACAATTCCTGTTCTTTCAATTGATTCAACAAAGCCTTTTTGAACAAACAGATAACCGATTAAAAGTGGCAACATCATCAATAAAGCCGCAACATTACTAATCAATGATAAAAACATTGGGTTAGTCCAAATATCTTGGCCAATTAAAGTTAACCCTCCAGTATAAAACAAGGCAGCATACATTCCTTCAGCAGCATTTACTAACCTCATCGTTAAAACTGGGAAATTGGCGGTTGAAACTTCAAAGATACTGACATAATAAGCATCGTTCCACGCCCAAACAAAACTAAATAATGAAACCGTAACTAAAGCTCCTCTAGCATTGGGAAGCATAACTGACCAAAATGTTCTAAAAACTCCAGCACCATCAATTTGAGCTGACTCTTCTAATTCATGAGGCAAGCCTCTGAAAAACTGTCTAAAGATAAAGATAAAGATTCCACTTCTAATTCCCATTCCAAGACCATTCATTAAATAAATCGAATACTCTTTACCCACAAGTTTCAATTGTCTAAAATATAAATATTGAGTTAAAGAGAGAGCTTGGGGAGGAATAATAATCGTTAAAATGACACCAAAAAATAAAATATTAGAGCCTTTAAAGCGAAGTCTGCTAAATGCATAGCCTGCAAGCGATGTTGAAACGAGTTGTAAAATCATTGAAATCGCACTCAATTTAGTAGTATTTAAAAGAGCTTTCCAATAATCTAAAACAATTATCGCGATTTTAATATTTTTAACACTCCAAACTTCCGGAATCCAAATAACTGATGGTTTATTGACATCTTCTGGCGCTCTTAGCGCTTGTAAGATTTGTTGAATTGTTGGAAATAAAATAACAAAACAAAGCCCCAATAAAAATAGATATCTAAAAAATGAACCGAAAAACTTGCTGTATTTTCGCTTTCGTCTAAATACTTTTGCAGGTTCCATAAACTCATCATATTTTTTCTGGATAAATCCTTTTCTTTTAATTGTCGGTTCAACTACATTTTGATCAATCTTTTTCATAGTGCGATTCTCCTATCTTGAAGACTTTAGCAAGTAAAAATAAGACCAACAACAAAGTCAGAATGGTTCCGACATAAATCCAAGCCATTGCTGAAGATAGTCCCCATTTTTGTTTACTGAACTCTGATGAGATAATATTTGAAATGCTTGATGTTAAAAATGAATCAACTATTGCATAAATTGTTACCGTTACAATGTGAACTGAAACATTGGGAAGCGTAATTAACCAAAACATTTCATAACCTGTTGCGCCTTCAATTGTCGCTGCTTCATAGAGATGTTTAGGTACACTTTGAATTGCCGCTAAAAATAATAATATCGGTACCCCTGCTAGGGTTAAAATATTATAAATTCGGTCGATTAAGCCAACCACCAGCAAGACTAAATCTGTGCCGATTCCCATGTTAAGTAAGTATTGATCTAAGGCGAATAGTTGGATTGCGCTTTCTTCTAAAAGTAAATCGGTAATAACGCCTCCACTGCCAAGGGCAATCGTTACAGCAGCAGAGTTTAAGATTACAGGAATAAAGAAGATCGCTCTTACGATTGCTCTGCCGCGAAACTCGTGGTTTAGTAAAACAGCAATAAACAAACTAAAAATTAACAAGACTAGTAAATTAATTAACGAATCTTGAACAGTTTCATATAATTCCAGTTTAAAGCTAGTATTACCATAGACATGCTCTCTAAAAGCGAATATATAGTTATCAAATCCAACGAACTCTTTTAAAATAGCTCCAAACTCTGGTTTTAAAGTAAAGAAACTATAGTAAAATGATTGCACAAATGGATATAAAAACAGTGTCACAAAGCCAATAAACCATGGTAATAAAAACACTATTCCCCAGAGAACTTTACGGTGTTTGTATTTTAGTTTTGAGACTTTGGGTGCTTTTATTGCTTTATTTTGCTCCATATTTATGCCTCCTTAATCACTTTATAATCAACACTCTTAACTAAAAGTCCAGCAACTGTAACATCATTTAAGCCGTAATTGATATAAAGTTCTAAACCATTTGAATAAGTAACTTTATAAACATCTTTACTTACTCTCTCATGATTTATTAATCTACCCTCGTGAAGTTTTAGCGTTTTTAATTGATCGACATGCGATTCAATTGTCTCAAGCCAATCCTCATAAAATGTCGCTAAAAACACATTATAATCTGTATTAATTAATTTTTTCGGATTATCATAAGTTAAAGTATATTTTAAATTGGAACCTGTTTCTAAAACACGCAAGAAATTGTGTTTAACACTTCTTGTCGTACTTAAGTTAATACTATTTGCTGAATAATCTACATAACCAGACAAAACCAGTTGGATTAAAGGAATATGTCCATCAATAATTGAATAAAGTGTTGTGTCGGTAGGTAAATCAACGATATAATCTGCATAACTTATTGCTACCCCTAAAGGATTAGATAAAAGAATTTTTCGTTCAATCTTGCTGAGCAAGTTATGTTGAATTCTTAACGCATCATCTTTGTAAATTTGTTTGCCTTTTTTATAATTGCCCGCTAAATATGAGCCCAAGTTATTAGGTGCGATATTTTTACCCGGCAATTTCTGATCAAGTTTATTATAAATAGCTTCATAATAAAGCGGATTAATTACGAAGTTATCATCAGAATGCGGATACATCGTCTCACTATAAGGTAAACCAGTTGGTAGATGATACTCAAAAGCTTTTGCATGCGAGCCATTGAGCCGTGACGCAGTATAACTATATTGATCAAAAAATCTGCGATAAGAGTTTGCTAAAGTAACATCGATCTGCAAGTAAAGCGGAACATTTAGCTCTTCGAGATATTTTTCTAACCTTTGATAGCCCTTTTTACCGCCAAGAACTCTTTCAACTTTAGCTTGAGTTTGAATTGAACTCTTCAAGCCGCCATTTAAAACTCCGCGGTAAACAACATTTAAAGCGATATCTTTTTCTCTTAAAATATCAACTATTTCTTCTGCTTGTTTAAAAGTAGTCAACGATTTAACTTGATTGTATGGCACCCCAAGGAAAAACGAACGTTGATCATAAGCACCTAAAAACTCCGCCGTAACAACCGGCTCTGTTGTTTGATCAATTTGCTTAAAGCCAAATTCTTCGGTTAAATAATCCCGGTAAGCATTAGCGATTCCTACATAGTTATTATCAGCGCCAGTAAGAAGTCTATAACTAACTGTTAAATCTGTATTAATAATATTTTGAGTCCAAAGGTTTAACGAATACGTTGTATAACCTGTTCCCAAAGTAATCAGTTCATTTTCACGAATTTGAAAGACTGGATAAATTTTATTATAAGAGTCAGTTCTCCCAGAGGTGTCAGCGACAATATAACTTTGGGCGTCGCCTTCTTTAATAATTGCTGCGTAACCTCCATCTTCTTTAACCATCCCATAGAGTGGAATTGTAATTCGTTCTTGATCTTCTGGTTGTTTGTAACTCAAAAGAGCTAAATCTTCACCATAAACTCGTTTTCGATATGGGTTTTGAGCTTCTTTTCCATTATTAAACTCTAAAATTGCTCCACTACCATCAGGTATTACTAAATAGCCATTGGTTGGGTTATCACCGATATCTGATACTGCTGTACCTAAATGAGGAAGTAGAGTTATTTCAGCAATTTTATGACCTCTCCCCTCTTTAATTGATTCTCTGATCACTGAAACATCAAAGCCCTTTTCAGTTAAGATAACTTGCATTCCAACTTGAAATGAAACTTTTTCAAAAGAATCAAAATAACCATATTTAGCATTTTCTTCAATTGAAATATCACGGGTATAACCTAATTTTGGACTGCCATCCGGATGATAAAAGATACTAAACAAGCGCTCTTTTACTAAATAGCTCATCGTTTCATAAGCATTGATATAATAGAGCTCTTTATCGCGGTCATATTGATAGATTAAAGATTCCAAAATACTCGCTGCAGAAAAATATTCAAAGACATCAGCAGGAATATATTTAGGAAAATATAAGTGGTCAATCTCTTGGTCTTCAATTTGATATAAAACTTGAAAGCCTTGGGTTAAATATTTAATTTGAAATGTCCGCGCTCCCTCTTCATGGAGAAGTGTTTTTGGATGGTAAATACTATAACGATAATTAGTTAGACTAGCGAGCGAACCCTCTTTGCTGAAATATTTTAATTCAAGTGTCGCTTTTTGTCTTTCTTTAGCGTTGTTGGTAATAAACTTATCGGCATATTTACCTTCAGTAGCTTCCCACGGATCCGGTTCAGTTGGATTTGAGTTCCAAACATATCCGCTTCTTAAATCAACAACTTTAAAATACGATGTTGTCTCATCGACATAAAGTTCATAAGTATTATTTTTAGAAACTAATTTGTTTGTATCACTTAAAGTTTGAGCATCAACAAAACCTGCCTCGCTAAAAGGAATCAAATCGGGGTTTGCGCTGACTTTGATTGGTTTTAATTTGAATAAAAACAAATATAAAACAACTCCAACTATTAAAACAGGAATAATTAATAATTTAAAGTTAAACTTTCTTTTCATTATTATCACCACCTAATAACGCAAACGCAATTCTTGGTAAATCGATGCAATAAACGCGATAAATTGCTGTATCAAGTCAAAAAACAACAATCCTAAAAAGGCCATGAATGCCATCGCCACAATAGTTAAAATAAAGGTGAGGATTGTTTTTAAGAGGCCATACTCGTGGATATTTAAAATTCCCATAAAAAGCATCCAACCGGTTAAAAAGTATGCTGTTCCCATTAATAAAGTATAAATTCCCATCTCTTCGAGAGTTAGAAAATTAGAAAGAAAAACTGCTGGAAAACCGATAAAAATAAGTGGGAATAAAGAATAGCCTGTCACGATTAAAATCTCTTTATATTTACCTTTTCCTTCTAACAGAGTTGTCATACTCCAATTACCAACGGTAAATAAAAAGATTAATAGAATAACTGAAAACAGTTCAGTTACCGTATTTAAAGCCAGAGGATCTCTTTGGTTAATAATTACACTCTCGCCTAAATAAATATAGATTCTCAGTAAGACAAAAAGAATAATAAAGATAATGGCAACATATAATTTACCCTTTTTATATCTCTTTAATTCTTCATAACCATCGAAGGGATGAAAAAGAACATAAAAAGGAAATTTGACAAAATTTGTCCAAAAAGTTTTTAGTTTAGTCTTCATACAATAACGACTCTCCTTTTTTATGTTTTTTATAAATTATTCTCGTAATTATGAGGCCCGCCAAGACAACAATTCCTAAAAAGATATAACCAAAGTTATCCCTTAAAATTTGGTTGCGATATTCTTTATAAGCTTTTGAGTAATAATAAGAATCATGTCCTAATTTAAAGTTTTCAATCGCTTCTTTATAGCGTCCTTCTCTAAGTAAATACTTACCAATTCCATTATAAGCAATTTCATAGTTAGCGTTTTTAGTTAACAATTCTTCCCAAATCTCTGCCGCTTCATCAAATTTACCGACATCATGGAGTTTAATCGCTTGATTAACAAGTTCACCAAACTCACTTAAGCGGTAAACAATGAAAGTTTTACTGCTTCGATCTAAAACTATTAAATCATCGCCGAGATATTTGACTGCTACTCCTTGCGCAAACTTATCTGATTGCCGACCTGCACTACCATTAATATAGAGGAGATTTCCTTCCGAATCATAAGTAAAGATGCGTGATCTTCTTTGGTCTAAAACACTATAAATGCCACCTTCAGTATAATCGATATCGACAAGTTGACTCGGTCCAGTTATAACGTAATTGTTTCTTCCCTCAAGATAATGAATATCTCCCATCGGTGGGAAATAACCTGTTCGGTTTATTACATCGACACCTTTAGGGTTGATCAATTGGATTGTGTTTGTCGCACTAGTACCACTCGGTTTACTAGTAGCGTAAATAAATGAGTTTTCATTAATTGTCACACTAGTATATTCAGTAGGCAAATATCTTCTTAGTTTTGCGAGTTGAGCTTCAGTCATAAAAGAACGTCTAAAAATTTCAATCGCGGTTAAGCGGATTGGGTTAACACCTGTAAAACGGTTAAATGTTCCATCACTTGAGAGTTCCACAATTCCTTCAAAAATCTCTCTTACAACAACATACATCCGTTCTGAAACATCAACTGTAATTTTTGAAGGTTTAAAAGGCATCTCTTCAAACACTGGATCTTGAGGATCGGAAAAGACATCAACAACTTCAAAATTATGATTTAATTTAAGAATTCTTTCATTATCTGTATCAGCAATATAAATTCCTGATGGTTTCACATCGATACCTAAGGGCTTCTTCAATGTTAAAGCGATTATGTTATCATTCTCATCAACAACATATGAATCGGCAATAAATTCTAAGTTAGGATCCATCTCAGCAGCAAAACTAAACTCTGAATAAGCTGCTTTAACATTAAAGTTGCTATCGATAATCGTGAGTTCATTAGTTCCGGAATCAACTAAATAAATATCATCTTCATAAACAACAAAATATTCAGGTGTTGACATTTTTGTCCCTAAAGCTGCATTGTCAAAATAACCAACAAATGTCATCCCAGGCGAAGAATGAATTACATTCCCATAAAAGGAATAGTTATAAGTTGAACCAATTAACATTGGCACTAACAAAAGAATTAAAATAAATAATAATAACTTTTTCATATAACCCTCCTATTTCATTCCAGATGTTTGGAATGTCTCAAGGACTCGTGATTGTGAAATAATAAACATCGTTACGGGAACAATCATCATCACAAAACTCACCGCAGCAATTGTTCCAGCCCGCTCCACAGAACCTTGAGCAATCTGGCTTAAAGCATAGGAAACTGGTTTGAATTCTTCACTAAAGATAAACGAGCCACCTGTATGAGTCCAAAGCCTTTGGAAAAGCAAAATAATCAATGTTATCCAGGCAGGTTTAACAAGGGGCATTGCGATTTGCGCATAAATCCGGTATTCGCTTGCTCCATCTATTTTTGCTGATTCAATTAATTCATGAGGAATTTGTTCCATAAACTGCTTCATCAAATAGAGACCTAAACTTGAAGCTATTGCTGGCAAAATAATTGCTAAAGGTGTATCAATTAATCTAATTCGGGAGACAATAATATAGTTTGGTGTTGCCGTAACTTGCGGGGCAAACATTAAAGAATAAATAACAATTGTGAAAAAGAGATTTCTGCCGGGAAACCTATACTTAGCAATCGGATAAGCACACATCGATGCCAATATAACATGACCAACTGTGCCTCCCAAGGTGATAATTATTGTGTTGAAGAAATATCTTGTAAAAGGAATCCATGATTGGCTCATCAATTCAGATAGATCTCTAAAATTATCAGTAGTTAAGTTTCTCGGTAATAATCTTGGTGGGAATAAAAATAGTTCATCTAAAGGTTTAAAGGCATTGGAGACTGTCATCACTAATGGATAAGCACTAAATAGCCCAAATAAGAGCATCAGTAAAAACATCATAATATCGCCAAATAAGCTTCGATTTAATTTGCGTTTTCTAGTAAAAAATCTTTTAAATTTGGATGGTGTTTTTTTCATCTTATTCACCGATCCTTCTTAAAACTTTTCTAACAAGTAAGTTAGTTCCAACCATCAACAAAAACAGCAAGGTCGCGATTGCGCTAGCATAGCCCAAATCAAATTGGTTGGACCCAAAGTCCATTAAATGGGTGACAATTGTATGTCCTGCATATTGAACAGAAGGGAATCCCACTAGTTGAATCGAGACTTCTGCGATTGCTAAACTTGTTGTGATTTGCATAACAGCGCCAAATAATAATTGTGGTTTCATCGATGGTAAAGTTATATACCATAATTCTTGCCACCGGTTTCTAACTCCATCAATCGCTGCAGCTTCATAGAGTGTTTTATCAACATTTTTAAGTCCCGCAATAAACGCTAAGAAACTAACTCCTAAGCTAAGCCACAATTGCACAATAATAATAACTGGCAAAATATATTGTTCACTTCTTAACCAAATAATTGGATTATCAATCAAATCATATTTAAGTAAAAAAGCATTTAAGTAGCCGTGAGCATCACCAGAGAAAATAATTAGCCACATTAAAAAGGCATTACCGCTGATTGATGGTGCATAAAAGATTAAAGTCATAAACGAACGGAGTCGGTTAGGAAGTTCATTGATCAACCAAGCGAAAAAGAACGCCAAAATATAACTAACAGGTCCCGTGACAACAGCTAAAATTAAAGTGTTTTTTAAGGAAATGATAAAAATATCGTCCTCTAACAATAATTTAATATAATTGTCTAAACCAATAAATTTGGGTGTTTCTAAAAGGTTGTAATAAGTAAAGGAAATTCCTAAACTCATAAAGACCGGGACAACAGTAAACAAAATAAACAACAAGGCAAATGGTGCCATCAACACATAAAGGTGTCTACTTTGTTTTACTTGGTGAATAAAGTTTTGCCAACGTGTCTTTTGTAAAGTAGCTGTTTTTTCCATACGATAACCTCTATTCTAAGCCAAACTCACGCCGTTTCTTCTCTAACTCTTTATTAATTACTTGTACATAATCATAAATTGTTTCGCGTGGGTTTGTACTATCTGCAATTACTTTTCTAAATGCATTATCTAAGTGTCTTCCTGTCATATATGCACCAGGCACTTCTGGAATCCCTCTCGTCCACTGCCATTGTTCAGAAAGAATGGTCGCTTCTTTGACTGTCCATGGTAAACTTTCCATTGCCGCAACATTTGCAGTAGGATACCTCGCTGCAGCACCTAAAATACCTTCCATTTCTCGACCAAAGCGAGTTTGAATTTCCGTTGAAAGCCACCATTTTAAAAATTCCCAGGAAGCTTCAGGATTTTTACTCTGTTGTAAAATCATCGAACCGCTAACTGCAGAAACAGTTTCTCTTCTAATTGTCTCATTCCCGTTAGAATCAACTACTTTAGTGCCGGGAACTAAAGAAAAGTCCCATTTACCTCTAATCTCTGGCGCAAAAACTGCTAGAGTATTGTAAGTATTATAGTAAGTCAACCCAATCGGCATTTGACCACTGCGAAAGCGGTTAATAAAGTTAGCATCTAAAACAAATGAATAATCTGTATAAAATCGCGTCCAAGTTTCAAATACTTTTGGTCCCATTCCTTCACTAAAACCAGATGCTTTTCCAGCTTCTAAGTAAAACTCGCCATCATTTTGATAAAACATTGTCGCAAACACAGGATTTGGTGGAACCATCATTGCACCAACACTAGCTGGAAGTGGCAAGTAAAATTCCAAATTATGTTTTTGTAAGTCAGGGATTAATCCAATCATTTCTTCCCAAGTGCTAGGAACCTTTAAATCAAGCTCTTCAAAAATATCTGTGCGATAGAACATTACTAAAAAGGTCTGTGTCTCTGGAAGTGCATATGTCTTATCTAAATATCTAAATGGCACCATCGCACTTTCATGAAACTGGGTACTAATAGCGTTAAAATCTGTAAATTGTGATAAATCATAAGCGGCATTTCGCATTGCATAATTAACCGGAACATTCGAACCAACACCTAAAGCAACATCAGGTCCTTCTCCTGCTAGAGTGGCAGGTAATAATGCTGCACCACTTACGTGTTTTAAGTTAACTTGAATATTTTGGTTTGGCGTAAATTGTTCATCAATTAGTCGTCTTAAAATATTTGTTTGGTCACGACCAACAGAAATCCAAACATCAATTGATTCCCCACTTTCAGTTGTTGTTGTTCCAACTGCTGAGTAATCGATTGTAAACGAAGCAACAAATGATTTTAACCCAAACCAAAGTGTCTCAAATAAACTTTCACTGCCTTTTGGCATCTTTTCTTTGCTGGAATGAATTATAAAATAATCAATCTCAAGCGGTTGTTGGTCTAAAAGAACTAACAGCGTTCCAAGTGATGCAATATTGTTTTCGTAATGAGTGAGTTTCTTATGAATTTCACTAGGTTTTTTCAAGAAATTATCCAATTGAAGTAATACTGTATCTAAAATTCCAGTTTTCTCACTTTTTGAGCCGGAAATTTGAATGATTCCTTGCCGTACACGCTTTAAAGCATCTCTTTCTGCTTCAAATCTAGCTAATAAATCAGGAATTCGTTCATGAAGACGATAGTCTCGATATTCATCAGGTTTTGTCCCTGTAAAGATTAAAATCTCACGATAAATTCTATTTAAATTGTTAATTGAATGGTTAACTTCTGAAATTAAAAGACCATACTGACCTAAAGAAGTTTCCATTTTTAAAGTATGCTTTCCCTTTTCTAAATAGAATAAAAAGGCCTCTTTTTTTGTCCCAAGAGTTTGAATTCGCCACTTATTGGAATGAACAAACTCATAGTTTTGAAGTTCTTTAAAAGGAATTTCATCATCGAGATAAATATTTCTAAAAACTGTCATCCCAGTGGCAAGTTTTTGTTTAACTCGCAGACTTATCTCATATAAACCAGTTTCTGGAACATCAAGTTCCCACTCAATCATACTACCAGCAACTCGCCAATTAATTCCCCCTATTGAATTAAGTTTAATTTTTGATGGGTCACTTGGGATTGTAAGTGGACTCGAACGATCATTTAATGGATAAAGCGTTGGTGCTGTTGTCATTGAGGCCTGTTCAGCTTGAACAAGTTGGAATTCATTTGCAACTTTTTGATATCCCTTTTGGAGATAACTAGCCTTAACATTTTCATAACTTGGAAGTTCTTTGACACTTTTTAGTTCGATTTTACCGATTACCATCGGCTCTCGCAAAGATTCTAATTTTAAATGATTAACACCTTTTTCAAAATAAAACTCATAAGGTTCAGCAACATATCCTGCGGGATCTTTAAGATAGGCATTAATCCAACGTGGTTTTTCGATCTGTCGTGGTCTAATATCATTGCCGAAAATATCTTGTTTGATTTCACCTTCATTACCCCAAGTTCTTAAAAAGATAATATTGGAAGCTGAATCAAAAGGAATTTCATCATTGAGATAAAAGGCTCTTTCGATATCAGAACTTTTTCCTTCAGTTGGAAAATATGTCAGTAAAACACGATAAAAACCTGCTTCACTTACTTCTACTGCATAAGTAACTGAACCAGATTCCTCTGTTAAAAGCGTGTTTGACAATCCTTGATATGTTTGAATAATTTCATGGTTTCCATCAATTTCTAAATAATTAGAACCTAAAATTGGATTTGGTTCTTGTTCTGGATAATTTTTTGGAAACTTATTTTTATAAATATAGTAATCCGAATTTGTTTCAAAAATAGTTGAATCAAAATCTGTACTTTTAGTATTATGGACTAAATAATCTTTTTTTACTAAAGTAATTGTCAAATTAATAAACCCATATAAAATAAAAATGCCCACTAATGAAATTAGTGCAATCCAAAATTTTTTAATATAAATCACTCCTTTTAATAGTTCCCCCCTTTTTCAATTTAAAGGGGGGAATACTATTATTTAAGCTTTATTATTCTGAGTAATATTCATCAATTCGATTTTGATAAATTGGGGCTATCGATTCTAATCTTGAACGATAATCTCCATTTACGATACCGGAGTTAACGTTGACTCTAAACGCATCTGCTCCATATGATGAAACCATCGCGTTAAGAACCTCAGCATAAACTTTATCTGAAATCGACAAATATGCATCTACATAACGTTGATCATCAAACTTAGTCAAAAGATAAGTTTCAAAGTCAGTTCCTTCATCCCAAATTTGCAAGTCAATCCAAACATCTAAAACCAATTTAGCACGTGCAGCTGACATTCCGCTTGATAACATCGCCATTGAAACACCATAAATTGGTGATTTATATTCTCCTCTGTAATCATCGCCCATTGGATAAGGAACAAAACCTAATTCAAAGCTAACTGGTCCCCATCTATTTTCAGCAGTAATAAACCAAAGATCTCCCGGATGCATTACTACTCTTCCACCGCGCCATTCTGCAGAACCAGCATCATAACCTCGGTTTGGCTCAAATAAGTCATCTTTGTACAAACCTTCAATAAAGGCAATCGTGTCGACAGCAGGTCTGGCAGTAAAGGCTACTTTTTTAGTTCTTTCATTGATGAATTCGCCACCATTTAAAGGAATCATATTTTCAGCATAATAAGAGAAATGCCCTCCTAAGGTGTAATAAGGATTCTCTTCACTTGAGACCGCTTTTAAAGCTGCTTGAGTTTGAAGAGCCCAAGCTTCAAATGTTGACCATGTCCACTCGCCAGCTAAATAGAGGTCCGTTGGATTAGGAACACCTAACTCATCGACTAAATCAGCATTGAAATACAGGCCTGATTCTAAGGAAAGTGAACCCGGATTAAAGCCGTAATACTTACGGTTAAATAAGCCTGCCGCTAACATTGTGGGTTCTAACTTTTGTCCACCTGGAGTTGATAGATAGAAATCAATTGGAGCAATTCCGCCCCCACTTGCCATCTGAGGAATCCAGTCGGTTGTAACGTGATAGAAAATATCAGCCATTCGGGAACCAGAAACACTCGCTTGAATAATCGCATCTATTCTTGATGGTCCCCATGCTGCATTATCCGGATAAGGTGGATATTTAACTTCAACATCATGTTTAGCCTCAGCTGCCCGCTGGATATCTTGGCGTTTTCTTTGATCTGTTCCTGTATAATCACTGCGGAATGGGTCAAGCTCTCTTGGGTCACCTGACATAATTATTATTGTTTGTTTACCTGCTGTTTTTGGAATAACTGCGACTATTCTTTCTTTAGTATCAGTATTTCCTTCAGAACCAACAACTGTATAAACAAGTGTGTAACTTCCAACAGTGCTAACATCTACTGTTCCCTCGACTTCGATATCTGCAGTAATATCACCTAGTAATGAATCTCTAGCTTCTATACCTGCTTTTGGATCAAATTCTCCACCCACTTCAATTTCAACAGCTGCAACATTTAAAATTTCAACTCGGATATAAACCGTTACAATCCGCTCAACCTCAACTATTTCTCCTTGGGCATCTTTTAAGTATTCAAACTCATCTTCTTCGCCATCTTCAACTGGAACTTTAATTCGGTAAGTTAAAGTGTACTCACCAGTCTTAGTAAGATCTAAATCTTCTGTTCCAGTCACTTCAAGATACTCGGTTCGAGTTATTGTAGTTGGATTACCTTCTTCATCTAAAATAGATTCAGATGCTGTAACATTAAGTTTCGGATTAAATTCTTTGTTAATTTCAACATTAACATCATTAGCGCCATAAATCATCGGTTGACTAACAACAGTTATTGTTCTGGTGTGGGTAATTGTAACATTTTCAACAGTCGCTTTATAAACAATTTCATAAACACCTTCTGTTTTAGTATCTACTTCACCAGTAATCTCAAAGTGAGCATCGTATTCTGCTTCTACGTAGGCATTTTTTCTCCCAATTTGTGGATCCATTAGATAAACACCTGACTTAGTATTAAACGATGCTACCCCTAGCGCAACATTGCGGTCAGAAACCCCATTTAAGGTAAAGTTTTCAACAATAACCTTGCGCACTAATTCATCTTTTGAACCATCACTACCAATGATTGTGTAAGTGATAATATACTCACCCTCTACATCGGTGTCAACCGTTCCTTCATAAGTGATTTTATTACTGACATCACCTTTGACAGAATCTTTTGCACTAATACCTGCAAGAGGATCAAAGTCACTCTTATAACGAATAGTCGTTTCTCGTGGTCCGCTTAAAATAGCTGGCCCTTTTTCATCATCTCCACAGCCGAAAAGTAAGACTGAAGAAACTAATAAAATTGCCAATAAAAATATTCTTTTCATTAAAATACCTCTCCTCTCTATTACTATGTAATTTTAAGAATATATTTATTAATAAATATAAATGAAACCCCTTTCATTTCCATTATACACTATAACAACTCAAAAAAAGCTATTTGTTTGTTTTTTTTCAAAGTTGTAAAATTATTTTCAAAAAATTGTTTTAAGAAAAATGAAAGTTTCCGAAATCGGAAACTTTCACTTTATTTTAAGTTTTAAAACTTATTATCCTTTTTTACCAAATAGTAAGAAAGCTCCACCTAGTGCCGCTCCTGCAGATACAATTGCGACAATTGTAGAAATGGTTAATCCAATTCCAAATCTATCTGGCTTTTCATCTGTGTGTTCTTTAGCTTCTTCTAGCTTTTCATCAGCGTATTCTTTTGCTGCAGCTTCTCTTGCGTCAGCATAATCTTTAGCTGCTTGTTCTCTTTCATCAGCATAATCTTTAGCTGCTTGTTCTCTTGCATCGGCATAATCTTTAGCTGCTTGTTCTCTCGCGTCAGCATAATCTTTAGCTGCTTGTTCTCTTGCATCAGCATAATCTTTAGCTTCGTTTAGTGCTTCTTCGACTTCTGCCTCAACAATTACATCAACCTCTTCTTGACTTAGAAGCGGCTCTTCAACTGTTACTTGGAAAGCGGCATCAGAGTAATTGCCCGCTCTATCTTCAGCACTTACCACAACATTGTATGTTCCAGCTACTGCTAAATCAAGTCCACCATCATCAGAAACATAAAGATCAATGTCATCTCTTGCATCAAAATCATCGACTGCAATAACATTCGCTAAAATTGCCTCATCAGCGTTTTCAAACATCTTAGAATTGACTTTGTAGTTAGAATTAACAATATAGATTTTTGGTGCTTCAACATCTTCAATTACAATATTAAAGGTTTCGCGATCGTACAATGTAAATTTAATTTCCTCTACTGGATCTAAGAAATCTACAGTGTCGCCTAGATTTAAGTCAACGATATATTCTCTACTACCGCCATAAACTACTGCACCATGTCCAAAGATGAAGACTTCCCCTGCTTCAAAAGTAATCGCTTGAACGTAGTCTTTTAAGTCATCTCCTGATATATCTAGATCGCCATCTGGTTTATAGACTTTTCCAGCATTCCAATCAAATTTAAGTTTAATTTTGCCGTCAGCTCCAACTAAAATTCCTGCGCTTCCCCAGGCTGGCGTTGCTTCTGCCATATATTGGTCATCAGTAATTAAGTGAAGTTTATTGACTGTTTTAAAGACAATATCGATGTGCTCATCTAAAATTGGATAAGTTTCTTCAGTTGCTTCGCCTTCATTAAAGACAACTCTAAGCGGAATTGCTTCATATACATATTCAACACCAATTTCTAAATCAACTTTATAAGTTCCTGGTTTTGGATTATAAGGGTTAAGATTTTTTGGTCTAATATCGACAGCTAAATCTGCAAAAATGTCGTTTCCATAACCATCATCAACCTCAATACCAGCTAAAACTTCTAATGGCAAGCCTGCATCATAATATTTGTCACCTTTAACTCCAGAAATAATCGGCGAAAGTTTGCCAACAACAATCTCAGCATGAGCGGTTGTGCTAATCGCTTTTGCTGTTGGAGTTTCGGCAAAGAATTCAATTTTGTATTTCGCTCCAATTTCATGAGAATCAACAGCACTAACTGCCTTATTTGGTGTATATTTTTTCGTTCCAGCATCATAGGCGAAACTAATCGTTTCTAAAAACGTATCTTCTACATCATAAATATCAATGTCAAAATCAATTATTTCCGTTTCTTTGATTACATTGTCGTTATCATCAAACATTTTAATCCAAGATGCGGTAACACCATCTAAATCAAATTCAAAGTCTTGATAAGGTTCTGCGATAATTTGAACACCTTCATTTAAGGCGTCGCCATCTAAAGCTGCGATTCCAGCAAATACTGGTGCTTGCTCTTCATAAAACATCTTCATTGGAGCTACATCATCTAATAATGCTTGTGGCAATGACTTTGTAAACGCAAGCGCAGGCGCAAAAGCACCGCGATCATGTGTTCCTAAAGAAATTGCTGTCCAACCAGCTGGAACATGAACTTGAATTGGATTATAGTCAAGAAGGTCTGACCATGTACTTTCATCTGCTGGATCTGATTCAAGTCGACGCCATGTAATCCATGCTAATGGTTCAACAACATAGCCATCTGGATCATTGTCATCAATCATAATTCGGATCGCTTGACGCTCCTCTTCAGGAACATCTTCTTCATCAAGAAAACGCCAATACTCAGGTTCTCCTTCAGCTGCCACATTCGCAACTGGGAAGTAGTGAACTTGGTCTTCAACCATCCGAAGTTTACCAGTTTCATCAAAATATGCCCAAATTCGATGAATTTCTGAAGTTAGCTCTTTTCTTGTCTCGCCAGCTTCTAAAATTATGGTTTCGTCGGTATTGTTAATTAAAGCTGCACCAAAGGCATTCCAACTTAAACCAGGCAAGTCCTCTTCGCCGATATAGCCTTTTCCACCCTCATCTTCTAATTCGCTGCCATAACGAACAGCACTTCTAACGTAGTGATAACGGTAACCGTTGAACTCCAGCGTCCAGTGGTCGCTGCCGACAAGTGTCTGTGTACAACTGCCTACCCCTGTTAAACATGCTTCTTGATCATAAGGATAAACATCAATTAGATTATTATCCCCTGCGGCATAAGTACTAAGACCGATGCCAAGCGTTAGGAACATTCCTAACAACAAAGCTGAAAAAAATTTTTTCAATTTATTCTCCTCCTATTTTCTTCAAAGATAAATCTTTGTCTTTGCAAGTATTATTCTACCTCATTATGAAAGCGCTGTCAAGATATCGAAAAGATTTCTTTTATTGCATTATGATGTGTTTATCTTTATTTTTACTACAGTTAAATCAACTTTCTAAACAATTATATTTTAACCTTTAGATAATAGTTTTAAATTTCTTTATATTAAACTACTAACTACTTTGTTCACCTCCTCAACAGCCTTTAAATTTGGCCTTTTTGTTAATTGTTTAAAAACACATTTTTGCAAAAAAGACAGCTTTCTTACTTGCGCGCTTTAATAAAAGATAACACTTCTATACTTTATCTATCTGTTCCCGGCAAATAAACATAAAATGTTTTTGTCGGGTAAGTAGTTCCGGCAAAGGAAACACTTAAATCATAACTCGCAGTAAATGCTTTTTGTGGTTGTTTAATGACGCGACCACTATTGTCAATATATTCAGGATCATTTGAAGTTAAAGTAATTCTTGCTCTTGGAAATTCATATTCGAGCCGATAAGCATATTCGACCAATTCATAAAAGTAATCAACATAGCCACCTTTAATCATCGACTGTGGACAAATCTTACCGCTAAAATCATTGTGGAATTTCACATTTTCTCGCGGTTGATTAGCTGGCAAATTAAAATCTTTTGAGAGGCTTGCCGCAATTTTAGCTACTCGTTGCCACACTTTGTAAATATCATCACCGTAAGCGACACTGGTCTCAATTCCAATTCCATTCATATTGCCGCCGCCAATTCCTTTATCCCAAGTTGTACCTGCAACCCGGGAACCATCACCAGCATGCCAAGCTACCTCATCGAGTGGGATATGTTGATAGATTTCTTTATCATCAACAGTAAAATGCCAGGATGCAATTCTAGAATCTTGATTCAAATACTGATTCATTAAATAATTTGCATGCGCTAGGGCGCCCGCGCCCGCGTTAGCATTTCCTGTCTCATGAACTACAACATACTGAACATTATCTGTATTGTATGCCGGAATACCAACTGGACTTGGTCTTTTTATTCCGGGTCTAACATTATAAAATATTTCTGGAATCATTTTTGTTCGATTGATATCAAGATCTTGGAATAATAATTTTGAAACACTTTCATAAAAACTAGCTTTATATTGAAATCCTTCGCCATAAACGGTCCATTCCAAGAGTTCGGTATAAGTTAGCGTAGAACTAATAATGAAATCAAAAATATCATTAGAATCAAGTGATTCAAAAACCTCAAATGTAAACTCCTGTTCAACTTCATTATCTTTAAGTAAATAAGCTCTAATCGTAACTACTCCTGGACTTAAAGTTGTTACTTTACCTGTCTCATCGATTGTGGCAATTGTTTCATCGCTTGATTCAAATTTTACCGCTTCATCTTGAATTGAAATTGGAAAGACAAGCGCTTCAATCATAAAAGTATCACCGACTAAATTATTATTGCTAGTCTTTGCTGGTTTGAGTTCAATTCCTGGAAGTGAAGTTACAGTAATATTAACTGAATCAACTATTTTCAAATCTCTTTTAGCTCGTAAGGTAATTGTGTATTCGCCCGTTCTAAGAGGAGTAACAACACCATCTTTAATTGCTAAACCCAAATGATCGGAAGTTATCCAATTAACGGAATCCATCCCAAGTTCTTTTGGTAAAACAAAACCTTCTAAAACAAGTGTTTCATCAAGAAATATTTCTGGGACTGCGTTGATAATATAAACTTTAACTGGGTTAATTGGATTATAATTTTCCTCACTCACTATTTCCTCGGGATCTTCATAATACCCATCCAAATCAAAATAGGTTAGATTGACAAAGTTATCAGTATCAGGCCCTTCTTCTCCCCAGTAGTTTAAGTTATAATCAACTTTATGATTAGCTGAGGCAATTACACCTGTTTGATAATTATCAACTTCATTGAATCTAACAATTGAGCGAATTGTCCTTGACCATGCACCATATTCTAAATCAATATCAAAAGCAACTTCAACATCGCTGATTTTATTCCAAACAACTTCAAAAATTGTTTCTTTATCATATTCGGTATTAGCTCTGACATAAACCGCTGTTGTAGCACCTTTTATAGTATTACCATTTACAATAATATTGCCTTCTGTAAAGTCAATAATTTCGATTGCTTTTTGATTTTCAAGATTAATATTATTTCCTTTTATTAAAAGCTTATTAACGCCTTCAAGCTTAATAAATGAATCGGTTAAGGTTTTACTTGTTGTAACATTATTTATTATTTGTACATCTTCTAACGGAACAGAATTATAAATCTTCGCATCATCAACAAAGACAAGCCCATCAACAACAATACCATCAGATTTTAACTCAATTCCTGCAGCTAACTTAGCCTTACCGTCACCAGCAATAATAAGCGGTTTTTCAAGGATGATTAATTCATTATATGTTCCCTCAAGTAAAATTATTTTACTATCTTTCACTGCTTCATCAATGGCATCTTCAATGTTGCCAAAAAGGGTGAGACCATAAATATATTCAATTTCGTTGTAAGTAACTATATCACCTTCTTGAGCGCCTTGAACTACAACCATCTCGCGAGTTACATTTATTGTTGTTGTTGCGGTTACTGAAGGTTTGCGTTTAGAGGTTGCTTTAATTGTCGCTGTTCCCACTTGATGAGCAGTTATTGTTCCATCTTCTGTCACTGTTACAATACTCTCATTAAGCGATTGATAAGTCGCTTCGACACTGCCGTAAGCTGGTCTTGCCGTTACCGAAAGTTCGGCAGTTTGGTGGACTATCATTCCTTTTGGAGCAACAATTGTTATACTAGTTGGCTCACCAACAACAACTACTCGAACTTCTTTGTAAAAACTTGGCTTTTCAACCGCAGCAATTCTAATATTTACAACTCCACTTTTTTTAGCTTTAATGACTCCCTCGCTATCGACTTCCGCTATTGTTGAATCATCAGATGTAAAAATAACATCAACATTAGATTCATAATCAATCGCTTCTTCTTCAGTTACTTCTAGTCTAATTTCGGACTCAACTGTCATTTCTATTTCAACCATTACTGTTATTTCTAATGTTAGTTTTATTTCAGGGTAATTTTCTAACGTAATTGTTAATTCTGTTTTGCCAATTTTTAAACCGGTAAGTTTATTTGGCATTGAAAAATCTATAATTGTTTGATCTTCAATTTGATAAACAAAATCTTCACTACTCACTATTTCAAGTTCATAGATTTCATTTTTTTCAATTGTAATTGCTCCCTCTGTTGTAGTCAATTCAACTACAATTACTTCAATTTCCTGATAAACATCAGGTTTTTCTTTTGCCGCAACCCGAACGTTCAGACTTCCCAAAGCATTAGCTTCAAGACTATCTTCTGCTTTAACAGCTACAACTAAGGCATTTGGTGAAGAAATAATAACTGGAACTGTTGAATCATAAACTAATTTAAATGTTTCGCCTAAATTTAAGACAATTTTTTCGGGAACTGTTATTTGGATTTCTGGAATTACTTTAACATTAACATTTTCTCTTATTTCAGGGAAATCTTTTAAAAAGACAACTAGTTCACTTTGACCTGGAGAAAGTCCTCTAATTATACCCTCCTCATCTACTTCTAAAATATTTTCATCAGCAATTTGAAAACCAAACTCTTCATTAGTTCTAATTGAAAGCGGAAACTCTTCATTTACTTCAATTATTAGTTGATTCTCCTCCACTAAAAGCGAGACAACTTTAACAATTAATTCTTTAACAATGTTTTCATCATTTTTCGCAATCACTTTGACTGTTGTTTGGCCATCAAGAAGTGGTGTAATTTTCCCATTAGAATCAATTGTTAAAACACTCTCATCTAAAACCTCAAATAAGACTCCACCTCTAATGTTAGCCTCAATTTCAAGTAAAAACTCTTCGCCTTTAATTAAAACTAACGGTTCTTCAACATCAACGATAAAAGCAGCTTCTAATATTACTTCTATGTATTGAAAAACAAGGGGATCAGTTTTGGATTTTAGCGTAATCAATGTAGTTCCCGCCTTCAAACCAAAAACATTGCCTTCTTGATCAATAGAAATTAGAGTTTCATCTTCAATTTCAAAAGTTAACCCCTCAAGATCGTTTGTTTGATATTGCAGTTTAACAGTTTGACCGACATATAACTCAAGCGTCGCTTCAGCTTCAATCGTAATAACAACTTCAGGTTCAACAACGTTCACTGTTAGTGTTTTTTTAACTTTAGGATTGCTCTCTAAATGTAATTCAACGACAGCAGTCCCCACTGCCAAGCCTTCAACAAGACCAGTCCCGCTAACTGTTAAAACTTCTTCATTTAATGTCGTAAAAATGACTTTTTCAGCATCAGCTACTGTATACTCAATTTGCTCTTTAGCACCAACTTCAACTGTTAGCTCTGTTGTCGCAAGTTCGATAGTTGCCTTTTCCTTATCGTTACAGCCAACTAAGAAAAGCGCCATCGTAAAAAGAACAATTAGTCTTAATTTTCTTTTCATCTTCTATTCTCCTTCTGCTTTTTGTTGATTCGCTTTTTGGCCATAATTTTTCATCCCCTCAATTAATTTAAGCATTCCGTTTGAGTAAAAAGATACTCTCATTGTCGGAGTGTAAGCTGATTGCTTAAACTCTTCGTGATTACCAAAAGCTTTTATTTGAATTTCATATTCACCTAAATCTAAATCTAAAAATAGGCTAGGTGTTTTTGTCGTAATTTTTTGTTTTCCATCAATTAACACTTGGTAGTATTCGGCATTTTCTACCGATTCAAAAACGAGATTTCCTTCATCTGTAAAAAAGATATTTTCAGGGATACTTAAAACTGGTCTAAGATCAGGAAATGCAACTGGCGGCAACGGTTCTTCTAACTCGCCAACCGCTAAAAATATCGCATTAGCATTTTCTCTTAAACTGCCATCTGAAGGGCTATTTACAATATCATATTCTTCAGTCTGTTCATTAAAGATGGCCATTGTCGATGAGCCACCTCCATCAATGTTTATTGCATAATCAGCCCCGAAATAAGCCATTATTTCACCAAGTTCAGAAAGATTAACACCTTCCATCCCTAAAGGTTTTTGGCGGCCATCAACTGTTACAAAGAAAACTGTTCCATCTTTTTTTATTCCAATTGATGAACAAGGTTTTTTAGTACGATGATAAGATGGTTCGCTTAAAAAGGTTGTTTGAGGCTCTCCATCTACTACGACATAATCGAAGCCCCCAACAGCAAATCTAACATCGGCGAATTCTCCACCTAAAACATTTTGAATAACTACTGTATCTGTCTCTGTAATTAAACCTTCTTCAAAGATACTTTCTCCCACTAAAACAAAACCATTATTTGGGATTGCAGCATCACCTGTCGTAATAAAATCAAGTTTCCCTTTAGCAAAATAGCGGCTTCCTGAACCATCACTTTTTACATCAATTCCGCTGAAAACCATTTTTTTACCACCACTAGTTACATCCTTTTTATATTCGCCAAAATATGCAATAACCTCATTTTCATTACGTGGTGCCCGGTTAAAAGCCGATACTTTTATTTGGTTTAGTTTTAAGGCACCATCTTCATCGTAGACTAAAACTTCATAACCAGTAAATGTCGGTTTTCCATGAACTACCTCGCCATTAGACTTAAAACCAATTAATGTTCTAGCATGAGTAGTTCCCGGAAAAACAACCTCATAGTCTCTAACGTGAGCCATTACTGATGTTCCAGTAGAACCAATGTGAAAAAAATCACCATTAATTCCTGAAATAATTTGAACTGCTCCACTATAACGTAAATTAGTGTTATAAATTTGGCCTCTTAGATTTCCGCGTTCTAAACCATGATTTTGATTGTTGTCGCCGACAATAACTCTAACATTTTTGTTAACCTTGAGGTTGGCACCTGTGTAATTAATAATATTCGGAGAACGAACACCGTTATATTCAATTTCGCCAATTATTTTTGTATGCCTAACTCCTCGGATAAATTTGGTTTCTGTAGATGTCGCATTAATTTTAAACACCGCCCTACTATATACATTAGTTGGAATAATAAAAAGCGTTCCAACAATTCCCAAGAAAATTATTCGTTTTATCGCTCTTTTAAGCATCTTAAACACCTCTTTTAACTTCGACACTAACTTAATAAAATCTAAAAAATTGTTTCTAGTTTTCAGTTAATTGTTTATTCGCATTTTTTCCGTACTGTTTCATTCCTTCAATTAATTTCAGCATTCCACTTGAATAAAAAGAAATATTTATTGCTGAAGTATAAGCCGATTGCCTAAACTCTTCATGATTGCCGAAAGCTTTCACTTGGACTTCATATTCACCTAAATCTAAATCTAGAGCCACATTAGGCAATTCACTAGTAATCTTTTTCTTGCCATCAATTAATATTTGGTAATATAACGCATTTTCAACAGGCTCAAAAACAAGATTTCCTTCAGCAGTAAAATAGATATTTTCTGGCATACTTAAAACCGGTCTAAGATCAGGAAACGCAACTGGCGGTAATGGCTCTTCTAATTCGCCAACAACAAAGAACATCCCATTCGCATTTGAACGTAAATTACCATCTGAGGGAGAATTAAGAATATCATAATTATCGGTTTCTTCATTATAAAGAGCGATAGTTGATGAACCTCCTCCATCAACATTTACCGCAACATCTGCGCCAAAATAAGCCATTATCTCTCCAAGTTCCATTAAGCTTACGCCTTCCATTCCAAGTGGTTTTTGTCTGCCATCAACTACAACAAAAAATATCGTGCCATCGTTTTTAACACCAATAGCAGTTCTAGGAGCTCTTGTTCGATAAAATGCTTCATCAGTAAAGAAACTTGTCTGCGGTTCACCATCAATAACTAAATAATCATAGCCACCCATTGCATAGCGAATATCGGCAAATTCTCCACCTAAAACATTTTGAATAACTACTGTATCAGTCTCTGTAATTAAACCTTCTTCAAAGATACTTTCTCCCACTAAAACAAAACCATTATTTGGGATTGCAGCATCGCCTGTCGTAATGAAATCAAGTTTCCCTTTGGCAAAATAGCGGCTTCCAGAACCATCACTTTTCACATCAATTCCGGTAAAAACCATTTTTTTACCACTACTAGTTACATCCTTTTTATATTCGTTAAAATAAGCGATAACTTCATTCTCATTTCGTGGTGCCCGGTTAAAAGCCGGCACTTTAATCTGTTTTAGTTTTAAGGCGCCATCTTCATCATAGACTAAAACTTCATAACCAGTAAATATTGGTTTTCCATGAACTACATCGCCATTAGGTTTAAAGCCAACTAAAGTTCTCGCATAAGTAGTTCCCGGAAATATAACTTCATAATCTCTAACGTGAGCCGTTACCGAAGTTCCAGTAGTATTAATGTGAAAGAAATCCCCATTGACTCCTGAAATAATCTTTATTGCACCACCGTAGCGTAAATTGGTACTATAAATTTGACCCCTGAGATTGTCTCGCCCTAAACCGTGTTCTTGATAAGAGTCACCGACAACAACTTTAACATTTTTATTAACTTTAACGTTAGCTCCCGTATAATTAATAATTTGAGGTGAGCGAACACCATTATATTCGATTTCTCCTTTAATAACGGTATGTCTAACTCCGCGGACAAACTTCGTTTCTGTTGATGTAGCAATTATTTTAAAAGCTGCCTGACTAGAGATCTTAGTCGGTAAAAACAACGCCACAACAACAATAAACAAGAAGATGAATCGTTTTGTCAATCGTTTAAGCATCGTTAGGAACCTCCACTACAGTAGAATCGATATCAATATATTCAACTAAAACTGGATATCTAACTTCATCAATTACAATTTCAAAATTGATTGTTTCAATTAAATTATTTGCAATTGTTAAACTAAAATTAATTACCATCGCATCATCATTAAATAGATCAGCAAATGGTTGAAGAAGATTATTATAATTGAGTTTTAAAAGATGTTTTTCATTTTCTTCATCAAAAGTAAATTGCTGGAAACTAAAACCTTCAGTTAAAATGAATCCTGCTAAAAGCTCGTCTGCAACTTCTTCTTTAACGAAACCTTGTTCGGTTTTGTAATAACGGTATTGAATTCCACTTTCAAAAACGAAATACTCTTCAATATGACCAGCTAAAAACTGAGTTTTATAATTATCAAAAGCAATTACTATATTGTATTCATGAATATCAGTTTCAGCAACTTCATTGACTTGCATTTTTAAAGTATAATTTTTAAGTTTATTTGTCAGTTCAATCGCTTGATTAAATTCAAAATCAGTTTCATCACCGACATAAACAGCAATTGTTTTTTTAACTTGACTATCAATCATTGAAGTTAAGGTGATATTAGCAACACCAAGCCCATGAGCCTTTATTTCACCTTGATTATCAACTGTGACTATTTCATTATCGCTCGAGTTAAACCTTAATCCTAAAAAATCGTTAGTAGTATAAACTAATTGTTGGGTTTCACCTTTTTGAATCGCAATTTCATCTTTAGTTTCAATAACTACATTTTCAACAACTGTAACCGTAACATTATAAACTAGATTTTCATCAGTTTTTGATTTAATTACTATATTTGTTTCGCCTTCCTTAATTGCTGTAACTAAACCAACCAAATCTACTGTTGCAATACTTTCATCTAATGATTCAAAAATTAAGCCCTGAGGATCAGTCGTAGTTACTTCAATAGTTTGGCTACCCTCTTTTTTAAGTGTTAAGCTCTCTGTCTCCAAAGTAATTGAAATCGGCACACCTTCAACTTCTAATGAAAACAACCATCCCTTTGAGCCCTTTTTAACCTCAACAATTGTCTTTCCTGGACCAATTGCTTGAATTATGCCATCATCACTAACTGTCGCAATAGTTAAATCTTCAATTTCAAAGGTAACTTCATCATAAGTTAAACCGATAAGTTCAATAGTATAGGTTTCACCAACACTAATAACTGTTTTGTTGTCTTTTAAGCCTTGATTTGTCTGCTCACAGCCAGCAAGAAATAAACTTATGACAACAAGAAAAAACAAACTAAATAATCTTTTCATCTATAGTTTCACCTCACTATAATATTTTGTTAAAAGTTCTCTAATTTTTACCTGATATGGGAATATTTTATTGAGTTCTCTTTTGGGATGCACTGCATTGGTTAAAAGAACATAGCCAAATTTTAAGTTGCGATCAATCCACATATTACAACCTGTAAAACCTGTATGAGTTATTATTTGGTCATAATCAGCAACAGGCTTATCCCAGCCATAACTGCGATTAGTAAGACCATACCGACCTTCAGCAACAATTCTTGAAATAAATAATTCATTTAAAGTCGTTTTTGATAAGACAAAATCTTCCTTTAAAATACTTTGAATGAACTTAGCGATATCTTTTGCTGTTGAAAAAAGTCCAGCATGACCAGAAAGTCCCTGCATCGCAAAAGATTTTTCATCATGAACTAAACCTTTCAAATAGCCATGATAAACTTCATCTTCTCGCAGTTCTGTCGGAGCAGTCCGGTTTTTATTTGGCCGATAACTTGTATCGTTCATCCCTAATTTAGCAAAGATAACTCGATCAGCTACCTGGTTTATTGGCGTTCCAAATAGTTTTTCTACAATTAAACCTAACAAGATATAACCAATATCAGAGTAAATAACTTTACTCCCTTTTTCGTAAACTATTTCTGCACTATAAGCCGCTTTTAAAACATCTTCTTTCGTCTTTAAAGTATAAGCTCTTTTAATATCTGCAGGAATCCCCGAGCTATGAATTAAAAGATCTGAAATAGTAATCTCTTGATGTTTAAAGTCCGGCAAAATATCACTAACTTTTGTAGCGAGTGAGAGTTTGCCTTTTTCGATTAAATGGAAAACTAAAGTTGTAGTTGAAATCACTTTAGTTAAAGATGCGACATCATAAATTTCAGTGCCATCACATTCAATAAGCGGATCATATGACTTATAGCCAACATGACCACATACTATTTTGTTTTTTTCGACGATACAAAATTGTCCGCCTGGGAAAGCCTTGTTAGAAACTCCCTCTTTTAATAATTCTATTATTTGTGTTTTCATTTCTTTTTAAAGAGCAATAACACTCCTCCAACTCCTGCCGCTAAAGCAGCACTACCAACAATAGAAGATATCACTATTGTCACAATCTTAGCTGTAGAACTTCCTTTTTTAGAACCAATTATTGTTTCATTTAAAAGATTCATCTCTTTTTCTTCAATTAAATTTAAAGCAGTTGAAAGCTCAGCAAAATTACTATCTTCCTTTAATAGTTCTTTAGCATCATTAACAGCTAAAGCTAAATCATCGAGTTCTTTTTTAGGCGCATACTTCTTCCCTTTTGGAAGTTTGATTGCTTCTTGTCCTTTGCTATCTTGAGTGTTTTTTAATAAGTCTTCAGCTACACTCAACTTATCTGTAAGCCTAACTTTGAGTTGTTCAAGAGTAAATTCTCCTAAAAGTGCCCCTTGTTGAAGCTCTGTTTCTTTTAATAATAGCTCAGCGAGTTGAGCTGTTAAATCAACCGATAATACATATTCACTATCTAATAAGTCTTGAGCCATATCCATTGCTTGGTCAAGCGCAGTTAATAAATGTAGGCTCGCAAAATATTTGCCGCTTTCCAGTTCAGTAGCTAGTTTATTTTCTGCATCGGCAACACTATTTCGATATAAGATAATTCGGTCTAATTCAGCTGCTAAATTAGCTTTTAATTGTTGTTTCTCGGGGCTATCCGGTTCATAATCACCAGAGAAAATAGCCATTTGGAAAATTTGGATTTCTAAAAGTAAATTATTTTTTTCTGTTATTAAAACATCTTCATAAACAATTCCTGATAAAAGTTCCTCTAAGTTAACCAAATAATTATCAAGCCTTGTTAAATCAGCTAAATAAACATACTGTTTGTCGAACAAAAGGTTTTCATAATCTTCAGCTACCAAAACTTCATTACGACTAACTTTTGTTTGTTCAATTAAAGTAAAAAGCTCTTCTTTTAGTAATATTTCAGTCATGTTTTCAGGTCTAACAGCTTTGGTCTCCCAAGGTGGTGCAACCGGCCTTGTCCAATAGCTATCGTTTAATCGCTCCAATGAACTCTCGACCTTAACACTTGGATTTGTCATTGTTCGATAGCTAAAGAAAACACTACCTTTTACTACTGGATGAGTAGTCGCATAACGGACTTGTTCAACCAATTCAGCAGTATCTTGCCAATCAGTGTTACTCTCTAAGATGCGGTAAAACCCATGACCAATAATTAAATCTACTCCGCCTTGTTCGGCGATATCAGCCCACCAATCAACAATATCAGCAAATGGGGCAACATCGCGATTAAAACCCCAATAAACTTGTGGCATTATATAGTGCAACCAACCTTCTAGGACCCATTTTCTTGAATCTGCATATTGCGGCTGATAGTATGACTGACCACCGCGTGTAGGTGAGCCTAGTGGGTTTGTTTGTTTGTTCGCCCAAATTCCAAAGGGGCTGATTCCAAACTTAATCGAATCGTTTTTATTTTGATTGTGATTTTCAATATACTGAAAAACATCTTTTACCATTAAATCGACATTATTCCGACGCCAATCATCACGCGACAAATTATCTGGATTATATTTATCAAAAGCTGACTGGTCTTGACTATTGGCAGTTCCACCGTAACTATAAAAATAATCATCAAAATGAATCCCATCAATATCATAATTATTCATTAACTCGCCAATAACACTCTTTAAATAAGCTCTTACTCGCGGTTCACCTGGATTTAAAATTAAAGCTCCTTCATTATCTTCAATAACTAAATTAGGGTTTTTCTTGGCGAAGTTCTTATCATCTAACAATGCCAATTGAACCGCTTTGTCAACCCCTTTTGTATTAGAAACCCGGTAAGGGTTAAGCCAAGCATGCAATTCAATTCCTCTTTCGTGAGCTTCAGTTACCATAAATTCTAAAATATCCCAATCTAAGCCCTGTCCTTCAGTTCCTCTAATATATCTTGAATATGGGGCATAACTAGATTCATAAAAAGCATCATTCATCGGCCTTACTTGGAAAAATATCGCATTCATATTATGAGCCTGAACATTATCAAGAATGTTGAGTAGTTGCCTTTTATATTGGGCATCTGACTCATAGATTTTAACATCAATATAACTAACTGTAGCGACCCAAACTCCGCGCATTTCCTCTTTTTCAACATATTCAGGTAATACAATCGGTGTATTTGTCTCGATGTGATTAACTATCGTTCCATCTCTAATAACATTAGGATATGATTCATCAGTTTTTTTCTCAATTGTTAAATCCTGAATCTTTTCCTCACTTCGCTTGTTTGCAGGATTAACGCTTCTAACAATAATTCTATATTCACCCTTTACTGTAAGCGTAACTGGATTATCATAAGTACTCCAATCTCGTGGCATATTACCGCTAAAAAGTTTATATTGAATAGTTAACGTCTCATCATTTGTCGACAAAGTTATAATGACATTCGAAGTATAAACATCACCTCTCTTTTCGCCACTTAAAGTAATGGTTGGAACTTCTACCTCCTCAGCAGCAAAAGTCGCATTTGATCTAAGTCCGACAACTAATGTTAAACTAAAGATTAATATTAATATTTTTTTAATAATTTTCATCAATTATTCTCTCCTTAATAATTTTTTTAATTGTTGCATTCCGGCTTCTGAGTTTCCTTTAGAAATAAATGTATTATAAGTGAAAAACACATTGCCTTTAACTTCATCATATTGATTCGCGTATTTTAATTGATTAACAATTTCTAGCGGATTTTCAAACTCACCTTCTCTTCCAAGGCGGTAAGCTGCATGCCCGATATAAAGTTCTACATTAGTCCCCTTACAAAGCTCAACCCACCACTTAGTCATATCGGCAAATGGCGCTAGTCGATTAGCAAACTCCCAATAAAGTTGAGGGACTATATAATCAACAAAACCCTCTTTAACCCAACGATAAGAATTCGCGTGCTGGCCAATTCCTGACTCATAAACCCCTGAAGGGTTGTTAGAACCTTTCGGATCACTAGCTTTAGTCTTCCAAATTCCAAAAGGACTAACTCCAAACTTTAAATTGTTGTTAATTTTTTTAACAGCGTCATAAACCCCTTTTATCACATCATCAACTTGCTGCTCGCGAAATTCTTCTAAACTTAAACTTTTATCTTTTCTCGCTTCATAACAGGCCAAATCATTATATTTTTCAGCTAATGGGCGATAAGGATAAAAATAATCATCAAAATGAATCCCATCAACATCATAGTTTTCAATAATTTCAATCATTGAATCAATAATGTGGTTTTTTACTTCCTCTTTGGCAGGATTTAAAATTATTTGTCCTTCAGTATCCAAAACGATTAAATCTGGCCTTCTTTTAGCTAAATTTAAGTCACTACAACTAGCTAACCATTCTGCTTTAGGTATTTTTCCACTTTGGGAAACTCGATAGGGATTACACCAAGCATGGAGTTCAATTTTATTTTTATGTGCCTCTTTGATAATCCATTTTAAGGCATCAAACTTTAGCGGATTACCTTCCTTACCAACAAAATATCTACTAGTTGGATTTAGCTTTGAGTGATAAAAAGCATCATTGTTAGTTCGCACTTGAAAATAAATAGTATTTAAATTGTAATCTTTTACGATTTGAATTATTTCCTTTAATTTTTCTTGATACTGCTTTAAGTCTTCAGTTGTAGGTAAATCAATATTAACAACATTAGAAACCCAAAGTGCTCGCACTGGCTTTTGATTATATTGTAAAGGTATTCGCACCTGTTTATCTGTTTCTAAATATTTAACTGGAACGGTTGGCTCTTTAAATTTGTATAATAACATTTATTTCCCTCCTGTTTATATGTTATCTGACTCTTATTAATAGCTTATTATGATGTTTTTATCATTTTTATTTAACAAATGAAATTTGACCCAAAATTACTGGTTCTCTTGCACCTGTAGCGCTTTTAACATTACTCGGTTTCCCTCGCAAAGTTTCATTTCCTAAAATTGTAAAGGCAATCGCTTCTTTAGCATCAACATCCATCTTAAAGTCTGCTGTTGTTAAAACTTTTAATTCTGGCATTAACTTTTGAATTATTTCTAACAAGTACAGATTGTGTGCGCCGCCACCTGAAGCAATAAGTTCAAAATCGGTTAAGTCTGATGCAACCAGCTTACAGCCAGTTTTGATGGCTTCAGCTGTAAAATGCGTAACTGTCGCAACTAAATCTTCTTTTGGACAATTTTGGTATTTATTTAATAATTGTTCAGCATAGAAATCACCATAACGTTCCCTACCGGTTGTTTTAGGTGGTAGTTGTTGTAAATAAGAATCAGCTAATAATTCTTTTAACAACGGCTCTACGATTTTACCACTTCTTGCAATCAAACCTTGATTATCATAAGGTATTTGATAAAGTTTTTCTACAAAATAATTAATTATCATATTTCCTGGGCCAGTGTCAAAAGCAATTACATCATCCAACTTTGCGCCTTTTTTTAAATAAGTAATATTACTAATTCCACCGATATTTAACATTATCCGATTAGTCTTATCACTTTTAAACAAGCAAAAATCAGCATAGGGGACAAGTGGCGCTCCTTGACCACCTAATGCAATGTCTGCTGTGCGGAAATTTGAAATTGTATTGATTTTTAAAATATTAGCGAGAACAGAACCATCACCAAGTTGTAGCGTTGAGGCCACTTCAGTTGTTGTTTTTACTGGAATATGATAAATCGTTTGTCCATGTGAAGCAACGAAACTAACATCATTAGCTTCAATATTGTTAGCTCTTAAAATCGTTTTAACATATTTTGCATAGAGTTGTGAGATTTCAAAATTAAGACTTGTCAATGATTTTATATCACTTGTTGCAGGCAAAAATTGAGCTTTTATTCTAGCTTTCATTTCTCGATTGATTGGAAATGTTTTAAAGTCAATAACTTCTATTTGGCTATCTGTAAATGTGCCTTTAATTTTAACTACCACTACATCTACACCATCTAAAGATGTGCCGCTCATTATCCCAATTGCTATTTTCATTTTTTTCTCCAATACTATTATAAACGGTAACGCTTACATTACAAACGAATTTTCCAGTTTTTGATTAAGTTTTTCAATATTGGGAAAATAAAAAGGGTAAAACAATCACCCTTTAACGTTTAGTCTTTTTAAATGTTTCATAAGTTTTTTCAAGCATTTTTACTGAACGGTCAATATCGACATATGCACAATGAGTATAAAGCGCATCAACCATTGATAGTTGTGAAATTCTTGAACTCATCGCTGCCGATCTAAATTCTCCTTCAATTGATGAGGTATATAATACAATGTCTGATAAATTCGCCAATGTTGAAGTACCAAACTTAGTAATACTTACTATTTTAGCTTTATTGTCTTTAGCCAATAATGCTGAATTAATTATTTCTTTTGTCTTCCCAGAATTGGAAATAAATATTGCCACATCTTCTTCATTTAGGAATGAAGCATCGATTAACTGGTCATGAGACTCCCCTTGCGCAATGGCTAATTTATTAATTCTTCTGAGCTTCATCTCTAAATCTCGACAAACCAAATATGATGAACCTTTACCATAGATTAGAATTTTTCTCGCACCCATAATAATTTTAGCGGCATCTTCAACACTTTTTTCATCAAATATTTTTAATGTTTCTTCTAAAATCCTAATATTGTTTTTGATTGCTGTTTTACCGTCTTGATATTTTTTTGTCAAAATAATATCGTGTTGATAATCACTTTCAGCAATAGTTACATTGGCATTTGATAAAATAAAATCTATTTTAAAATCTTTAAATCCTTTATAGCCCAGTTTTTGACACATCCTAACAACCGATGCTGGAGAGGTATAAGCTGCTTCTGCAATTTTTTCCACTCCCAAATCGATTACTTCATCTTTGTTTTCAATTAAATAGTCTAAAACAGCACGTTCTGATGTGCTTAGACTCTCTTTATTTTTTAACATGCTAAGTAGAACGCTCATACTCTCACCCCTAAAACGTTTCCACTCCAATTATAACACGTTACATCTAAATATTCATACAATAATGAAGTATTTAATTATTCAAAGGTCTAATTATGGTGTAAGTTTTAACTTACAAAAAATAAATTCAGACAATCTATCCTAACTTTAAGACTTAAAAAATCTTTGAAATATTCAAAGTCTATTTAGAAATTTATTCAGTTCTATTTTTGAAAATTTTTTATTTATTTTATCTTATAACACCTTCAGATAAAAAAAGAAACTAATCTTATAAATTGACACTTTTATAGTATCATTTTCATTATTAGTATCTTCTTTTTTAGTTTTGTCTATCCGCTAGACAATCTTATCTGGATTTAAAATATTGTTAGGGTCAAATATTTTTTTAATCTCGCGCATAAGTTTGATTTGGGTTGCGCCGATTTGTTTTTCTAAATATGCTTTTTTTGCATAACCGATTCCATGTTCTCCTGAAACAAGACCGCCATTGGCAAATGCTCTATCGTACATAACATCAAAGGCTTCTTTTAATTTTTGTTGCCAAACATCTTCTTTTAAATCATCTCGACAAAAATAAATATGTAAATTTCCATCACCTACGTGACCAAAATAAGGCATTCTTAAATTAAGTTTTTTACTAATATCTTGAGTAAATTCCAAATACGAAGCTATTTTTGAGCGTGGTAAGACAACGTCGATTTCATCCATTTCAGTCGTTGAAGCTTTGATTGCTTCTAAAAACGCACCTCTAATTGTCCAGACACTATCTTTCCTTTCCTCGGTATCAATTAAATAAACATCAATCGCTCCAAGTTCTAAGCATAATTGGCTAGCAAGTGTAATATCAGCATCGAGTGCTTCTTTACTAGTTCCATCATAGCTTAGCAATAAATAAGCGTCGTAGTTATCATGAGGCATATGTTTTCCTAAAAACTCATTGCTATATTTTAAGGAAGTTTGATCAACATATTCAACTGCTGTCGGTGTAACATGTCTTTTTATTAATTCAGGTGCAGCCTCAATCGCTTTAATACTTGTCTCAAAAGGAGCAAGTAGCGATGTCGAAAACTTTGGTAGTGATGTCAATTTCAAAGTCGCTTCGACAATAATTCCTAATGTTCCTTCGGTGCCAATAAATAATTCTTTTAAGGGATAGCCGCTTGAGTTTTTAACTACTTTTCCTCCAGTTTTAATAATCTCACCGCTTGGAAGAACAACTTCAAGCCCTCTAATCCATTCTCTTGTAGTGCCATATTTAATCGCCCTCATTCCGCCAGCGTTTGTAGCAATGGTTCCACCAATCGTCGCTGTTTTCTCACCAGGATCGGGTCCATAAAATAAATTTTCTTTTTCAACAAAATCATAAATATCTAACATTAAAACGCCCGGTTGAGCCCTTAAAGTCATATTAATTTGATCGAGTTCAATAATCTGATTCATCTCTGTTAAATCTAATAAAACTCCGCCTCTAGTTGCGACACAGCCTCCAACAAGACCAGTTCCAGCACCTCTTACAGTTACTGGGATTCTTTTTTGATTAGCATATTGCATTAATTCTGAGATTTGATATTTATTATCAGCAATTACTCTAATTTCAGGATAAGAAATAATTGTTCCCATTTCATCTTTTGCGTATTCGCTTTCAATCTCGGTTCCGCTAAAACATTTTTCTTTACCAAATATTGTTTCAAATACTTTAATATCTTCTTGCCCAATTTTATTAAACATCTAATTCACCTCTTCAAGCATTTTATTTAATGCTGGTAAAATTTCATATAAATCACCAACGAGTGAATAATGACTGACATCAAACAATTTTGAATTAGGATCTTTATTGATACTAATAATTGTTTCTGCCCCCTTTATTCCTTCAATAAAATGAACTGCTCCACTAATTCCGATATTGATTAATAATTTAGGCTTAACTGTTCTCCCACTTAAACCAACTTGTAATCTAGGGTCAAACCAACCATTTTCAATCAGTGGCCTCGTACAAGCGACATCCGCATTTAAGTGTTTGCGAAGTGGTTCAATTAACTCCAAATCTTTTTCCAGTTTAAAGCCTCGGCCAACACAAATCAAAATTTCAGAATCACAAATATCTTTCGCTTGAGGCTGATCGATTCTTTCAACCAGTTCAATAAAACTATGCTTGTCAATTTTATCCGTTTCTTTAATAATGAGCTTTCCTTGAGATTTAACAAGTGCTGGTTTTTTAAACATTTTATAGCGGACTGTCGCCATTTGTGGTCGATGATTTTCAGTTTTAATTTTAGCCATAATATTGCCACCAAAAGCAGGCCTAATTTGGAGAAGGTCTCCATCATCAGTAATCTCTAATCTCGTACAATCAGCAGTCATTCCTGTCTTTAATCTAGCTGCAACTCGTGGGGCAAAACTTCTGCCTAAAGGTGTTGCTCCAACCAACAAAATATTATATTTTTCTGTTTGGAATAAATCCTCTAAAACATTTGTATAAATTTGTGTGTCAAAGTTTTTAAATGCTTCATCATCATATAAAAACGCTTTATCTGCACCATATTCCAGAGCTTTTAAAGCGAGGTGTTTTACCTTGTGGCCAACGACAACTGCATAAACAGGTTCTTTTGTTTGTCGCGCCAACTCTAAAGCTTTACCGATCAATTCAAAAGAGACCGGATGAGCAATATTGTTGTGGTGTTCTACATAAACTAAAATCCCGCGATAATCTTTTTTAACGATTTCTTTTCGTTTATCTTCTTCTACAAAAATACATACTCCTTCAGGACCTTTTCGCACACAGAGTTTGCAAATTCTGCAATTCTCATTAATCGACAAGATTCCATCTTGGTAATCAAAAGCGTTAAAAGGACAAATTTTAATTAATTGTTCAGCAATCTCTTTAGTTACTTTTTTATTGTCTACTTTAATATATGCCATTGTTTTCACCTAATAAATTGATTGTCTTTCAAAACTTTATAAAGCGATTCACTTAGCTTTTCGCCATTGCCAACAAACTTTTGAGTCACCATACTTTTATCTGGCGAAAACATTTCTTCAACTTGAGTTGGCGATCCTTTAAGTCCATAATTGTTTTCATTTTGATCTTTTAAATCATTGAATCTAACAACTCTAATCAACTCTTTGGCAAAATTTTGTTGGCGCTTAAACGAAGGTAAACGAGGCACATTGGCATCCTTTTCAATTGTAACTAAAGCTGGCAATTTGACTTTCACTATTTCATCATATTGATCATAAACACTTCTTATTACAAGTGACTTCTCATCTGCCTTAATAAATTCTTTAACATAGGGAACATGAGGAACAATCAAATTCTCTGCTATTTCTGGCCCCACTTGGGCAGTATCCCCGTCCGTTGTTTGTTTACCACAAATAATTAAATCAAAATCTCCAATCAATTCGATTAATTGACTTAAAGTATATGCTGTTGCCAGCACATCAGCTCCTGCAAATTTTCGATCAGAAATAATGGTGCCACGATCTGCTCCCATAAATATTGCTTCTTTTAAAACACTAATTGCGCTATCTGGTCCCATTGTAATAGCGTGAACATCAGCATTAAGCTTTTCCTTTAGTTCAAAAGCTGCTTCTAAGGCAAACAAATCATATGGGTTCATTTTAACATTATCGCCATCACGAATTAAAACTCCAGTTACTGGATCAATTTTAACATTTGATGAAGCTGGCACTTGTTTAATACAAACAATAATTTTCATTGTCTACTCCCTAATTTTATTTTTTTCTTATCTTTAAAACGAGTCACGGATTATTTTTTTACTAGTATATTCAATGTCAAAAGCTTCAGCATATAATGCCCGTGCTTCTTTTCCCCTCACAATCATCAAGGCTTCATAATACTCCTTATATTTAAATGATTTACTTTGAGTAGCAAACCAATGAGTATCAATAGCTTTTTGCCAAAGTTTATAGCCTTCTTCAGAAACCTTTACATATAAATAAGGATGAAAACCTTCAGGATCTTCCCAATTCTCAGCATAATAAGGTCCTGCAGCAAAGTGAGGTTCATTTTCTCTTTTAAAGCCTGGTATTCCAGCATAAAACTGAGCATCTTTAACTATTTTAGATGTTGTTTCATGATCTTTATGCATCGAATGCTTCCAGTGAGTAATCAAAATATTAGGCTTGTATTTTCTAATTAAATCACAAACTTCAAAGCGAACTTTATCATCGTTTGGCAACTCTCCATCTTGATAAGGCAACACAACACTAATTCCACCTAACATCTCAGCAAAAGTTTTCGCTTCATCTTCTTTTTGCTTCCGATAAGTTGCAACATCGAGATGCGGTGGATTTCCTTTCTCGCCGCCAGTTAAAGCAACAGTAATTATTTGATGCCCCGCTAAACTCATTGTCGCCAATACACCACCACAAGTAAGTTCCATATCTCCTATATGACCACCGATGGCCATTATTGTTTTTTTCATCTTCGTATTTCCTTTCTCATATTTGCCCATGATTTGACAACTTTAAAATCTTCACGCTCATAAATTCTTCTTGCCGGATTATTTTTTGCAGTAAAGAGACTCATATATGTCGCCCCCAAATTTTTAAGTTCATAACAGAGCCCAGCAAATAAAATCTTACCAATTCCCTTACCGCGGTAATCACTATGAACTCCTATTCCAGCAAAGTATCCTCTACCAGAAACCTCAACTCTCAATGGTCCAGTAAAACCTATTGCTTTATTGCCTTCTAAAGCAACCAAAAGTGTATTGTTAACACCATATTCATCGACATGACTCAAAATTTCTTTTTCCCAAGCTTCATTTTTTAAGTCAAGCATTAATTCTTTTAAGCCATAATGTTTATCTACATCAAAAAAACCAACTGTTATCGCTTCAGTTTTTAATTTTACAAACAAAGATTTAATTTCGGCGTTATAATCATAGTTTTGAATATTTCGATAATAAGAATTTTGATAAATATAATCACGAAATCCGTGGTTGATAAAAAATAAGTAAGCAAAACTACTTAAATCAACCCCAGGCGAATTTGGGTGTTCGTGAGTCTCAGTTTTAGGAATAATCCAACGTAAATTAATTGGATTTAAAAAAATAATCTCAACTTTATTAACTAATTCATTATTTAAATAAACATTTTCAAGCGCCTCAAAGAGTTTTGTTCCATAACCTTGCGAGCGTTTTCGTTGATCAACCAAAATCATAGTCAGATAAAAAGTGTTTCTTTCTAGATATAAAACACCGCTAACAAAACCGACAATCTTTTTTCCTTCAACAGCTTTAAAAGAAAAAACTTGATAGTTGTCTGCTTGCTTTATAAAATACTTATTAAAACTTTGTTCATCCAAAGCTTTATAGACAAAACTTTCAGTTCTATTATTATCCCAAAGAGATTTTATCTCTTGATAATCTTTTTTTTCTAATTTTTTTATTACCATCTTTTCACCATCCACTAT
>JAAYKO010000036.1 GCA_012522345.1 Acholeplasmataceae bacterium
ATATAATCAGCCCAAGAATTCTCTTCAACCTTGGCGATTGAACCTAAAGAAAAAGAATAGGGTTTTTCAGAAAAGCCTTCGGAATAGACAAAGATATTATTATCATTGCTAAAACCAACAGCTCCATAAATTCCTACTGATAAAGCAGTTGGTAAAACAAGACCACCATTATAGTCTAAGTGTTCACCAATTAAATTAACTCTTCCTGGAGAGAAAAAGACTTTCTCTATCTTTGTGCGGTAAATATTTTTAAAATTATTAATGATTGTTTTTTTCATCTTTAATACTTCCTTCTAAAAAATCTTTAAAAGCCGCTAAGCCTTCTTTATTTAGTTTAAAAACACCGCAATCTTCTAAGATTTCTTCAAATGCGACAACTAGTTGTCTCTCAATTAACTCATCAACATTAGTTTTTGTTGCTTGATTTTTAAATGAATTAGCCCAAACGAAATGTTTATTGTTTTCGGATAAGGCTTTTTTGTTTAGCAAATGCTGCTTTACTTCCTCAAGTTCAACTTTTAAGCGTCCAGGTAGTATTGCAAGTCCTGCAGCTTCAATTAAGCCGATATTTTCTTTTTTTAAGTGCCATTTATCTTCGTGAGGATGGAAAATGCCTAACGGATATTCTTCAGTTGTGCGGTTGTTTCTTAATATAAGGTCAAGTTCATATTCTAACCCTTTTTTTCTACTCAATATAGTGACAGTATTATGAGGTGTATCAGCTGTTTTTGCGATAATGTTAAGTTTTTCATTGGTGTAGTTTTTCCAAGCTGAAAATATTTTATTTGCATAAATGAGAACCATAGTTTGATTTTTAGATTTTAAGCGAACTGTTGAAAGTGGCCAATTTAAAAGTTCAATCGTTAAATCTGCTATAGTCGTTTTAAATAGAGGTTCAGCTTTTTCAATTGGAAACGAATAATTGCCACCTTGATAGTGATCATGAGTCAAAATGGAACCACCAACAATAGGTAAATCAGCATTAGAACCGAAAAAATATCCTGCAAAATAATCAACTAATGCGAGTAATCTCGCAAAGGTTTTTTCACTTATTTTCATTGGAGTGTGTTTTTCACTTAAAACAATCGCATGCTCATTATAGTAAATATATGGAGAGTATTGGAAATACCATTTTTCAGCCAAGAGCGGAAACTCAATTAAGCGATGTTGATTGCGAGAATCTCGATTATAGTTACCCGCAAAACCTTCGTTTTCCTTGCACAATACACACGTTGGATAAGCACTTGATTTTTGTTTTAAAGCTTTAGCGATATCCTTGGGATCTTTTTCTGGCTTGGATAAATTGATTGTTATTTCTAAAGTGCCATATTTAGAGTCTTTAATGAAATGTTTATTGTTTTTGATTCTATCCATCCGAATATAATTTAAATTAATTAGATAATCATATAAAAAAGAAGTAGCTTTTTTGGCGTCTTCTTCCCGCAAGGTATAAAACTTTTTTTCTAAGTCAGAAGGTAGTTTTGCGAAAACATTCATTATTTTACTATCAAATAAATCTCTTTCAACTATCGAGTCGTTAATACCTTTAGTTTCAACAAGTTTGTCTAAAATTGGCTCTAAAGCTTCGGCTGGAGAGGTTATTTTTTGTGGTTTGAGTTCGTTGTCAACAGTTAAATTCAACAAACTGTAAAGTTGATTTTTAATATAGATGTAATCTCTTTTTTCAATGACATTTTTTTCGATTTGAAAAGATATTAAGTTTTCAAGATGTTGTTTCATCTATTTTCCCCCTTATTATTAGATGATTATTAATGAAAAGAACCTTATTATCTGGTAAAAATTATACCATAATAAGGCTCTAAATCAAACTATAAATAATGTTTTTTAATTTTTAATTTAGTTTCATTAATCTCATAATTATTAGTGGTTTTTCAAAAGCCTATGCAATGACGGGCTTTAGAATTGGTTATGCTCTGACTAACAAAACTTTAGTTAAGAGGATGAATCTTTAAGCACAAACACTAACACTAACACTTTTGTCCAAAGAGGTTGTCTCGTGATTTATGAAAACACTAGAGATCACCTCTTAAATTACAATAAATTACTAAAAGAAGAAGTTGACTATTTAGACAACAAAATTAAAACAATTTCTTATCTAACGGGAATTAAACCTTAAAGCACATTTTATTATTTTGTTGAGATAAGCAAAACCTAACAAGATTGAAAAACATTTTCTAAGTTTTTAATTGAAAACCATAGAGTAGTTGCAACTCTAGGAATAGGCTTTGGTAAGAAATGGGATAACTATCTTAGATTATTTTTAGCACTTCCTCTAACAGAAATAAAAACAGCAGTTAAAATCTTAAAAAACATTCAATTTTAAAAAACAGTTCCAAAAAGAGTAAAAAAAATAAGTATTATAAAAACATGAGAAATCCTCAATTAAGATAAAGATTGAAATAATTTAAGATAATAAAAATTTAAATATTAGTTTGAATTACAACTAAAGAAAAACCAAAAACAACTATCATATTTTTGGTTTTTTTTTTCATTATGATATGTTATAATTCCCCTTGATTGTGTGTTTTATATTATACTTATTAGTATCAAAAAAGATATGGCGAGAAAAAAAATAAGACTTAAAGTACTTAAAGATCTCTAGATGTGGAATAAAATTTTTTTTAAAAAAGGAGAACGACTGACAAATGATTGAATTTTTGTTAATTGAAATGTTGTTAGAAAAAAAAGCAACATTTGTCAAGATGGAAAGTTATGCGTTATAAGATCGCGATTGTTGAAGATGAACAACAAAGCATAGATTTATTAATTGAATATTTTCAACAATATGCAAAAGAAAATAATGTTTCTTTTGATTTTTTTGTTTTTCATGATGGTGATGAAATAACGCATGAGTATTCAGCCCAGTATGACATCATTTTTTTGGATATTGAAATGAAAAGACAAGATGGGATGAGTGCTGCTGAACAGATTAGACATTTTGATCCTAATGTAATTATCGTATTTGTTACAAATATGAGGCAATACGCGATCAAAGGCTATAAAGTAAGAGCTTTAAGTTATTTAGTTAAACCAGTAACTTATTTTGCGTTTTCGCAAGAACTAAAAAAACTACTAATAATAGCAGAAAAAAATCAACTTAAGAAATTTTTGTTAATTCCAACTGAAAAAGGCAAACAAAAAATTTCCTCAAATGAAATAATGTATATTGAAAGCTATAAACATGATCTCTTTATTTTTACTAATGAAGAAACCTATAAAATTCGCGAGACAATTAAGAAAATGGAAGAAAAACTTGCTTCTTTTAGCTTTGCAAGAAGTCACAATAGTTATTTAATAAATTTAAATTATGTTGAAGCTATTGAAGAAGATATGGTTGTAATAAAAGATAAAAAAATAAATATATCACGGTCGAGGAAAAAAGAATTTATGAAAAAACTAACAATTCACCTAGGAGAGAAAAAATGATTGTTCAAGCGTTAGCAGAACGAGTTAATGAAATTTTAAATATTCCGCGCCTTTATACAGCATTAAGTGAGTGGGGTGCTTGTTTAATCTACATCTATTTTAATCCTAAACGAACAAACAAAAAATCATACAATGCTTTAATTAGCGTTTTATTTTTAGTTGTTATTACATTTTTTCATCTCTGGTCTGAGACTTGGAATATTCAGTTGTGGATTTTAGGGATGATTATTTCTGCTGCAATTATGTTTCTGTTTATTAATTCAATGATAAAAGCTGATGCCAAAACAAAAGCATATGTAACAGTTATCGCTTTTATTGTTTCTGAGTTTGTCGCGTCATTAGAGTGGCAACTAGAGTATTTTTTCATAACTAATAGCTCTCGAGCAAATCTTTTTAAAGAAATAGTGTTATTTTCGCCTTTTAAACTTTATCATTTAAGAATTAACATCATGATGTTGTTTATTTTTGGAATAATCTTTGTCGTTATGTATTTTATTGAAAAACGATATCAAAAGAACAAAAAAACATCCGAGATTAGACTCAATGATTTGCTTGCGACGTTTACTATCGGTGTTTTAATTTTTTCAATTTCCAACTTTAGCTTTTTAAATATCAATACTCCAATAACAAGCAGTCAACCAATGGAGATATTCTACATTAGAACACTGGTGGATTTAGTCGGCGTTATCGTGTTATATTCGCAAAAAGAACACAAATATGCAAATGAAAAAAGCATTGAAATCTCAGTTATGGAGAACTTGCTAAACACGCAGTACCGCCAGTTTTTAAGCTCTCAAAAATCACAAGATTTAATTAATCAGCAATATCATGATTTAAGAAACCATTTGAATGTTATTAGAATTGAAACCGATTATAAGAAGCAACAAAAACACATTGAAGAATTAGAGAAAACCTTAAATAAGCATGAACGAGTTTTTCAAACTGACAATGCAACACTAGATATTATTTTAGCTTCAAAACATAATGAAATAATTGAAAACAACATTTCTTTTTCTTTGGTCATCGATGGTGAGGAATTAAACTTCATCAAAACAATTGATTTAGTGTCTATTTTCGGCAATGCTCTTGATAATGCTATAGAGAGTTTGAAAAAGATTGAAGATAAAGCCAAACGATTACTTAAAGTGGTTGTTTTTAAACATGCTAATTTGCTTGTAATAAGAATAGAAAATTATTACTTATCTAAATTGAAATATCAGCAAGGAAGATTAATTACTACGAAGGAGAATAGCTTGTATCACGGATACGGATTAAAGAGCATTAGCCAAGCTGTTGAAAAATATCTCGGCAACGTTCATATTGAGACAGAAAATAACTGGTTCGCTCTAACAATTATGATTCCACGTCCTTAATTTTAAATAAAAATTTTATCATTTTCCCAAAAGCACTGCGGTGCTGTTTTTTTTGCGGCAGCTATTTTAGTGCAAATTATGACATAAATATGACCGATTATGAAAAAAAATTTTTTTATGGTAATAAAATGTTAAGATTTATGGAAATGAAAGCGCAAACATTGGAGAAAAGAAATGGATATAAATAAAATCGTAAAAAAAATGACTTTAGAAGAAAAGGTTTCTTTGATGTCAGGAAAGAATTTTTGGGAAACTCAAGAAATAACAAAACATCAAATTCCAAGTATGTTTTTGGCCGATGGTCCACATGGGGTTAGAAAGCAAGCTGCAGCGGCAGATCACCTGGGCTTAAACGAGAGTCTAAAAGCAACCTGCTTTCCACCAGCGGTATCTTTAGCCAACACTTGGAATAAAGAACTTGTAACAAAGATTGGAACAACTTTAGGTGAAGAAGCTAAAGCACACCGAGTTAATATATTGCTAGGACCTGGAACAAATATTAAAAGAAATCCCTTGTGTGGTCGTAATTTTGAATACTATAGTGAAGATCCATATTTAGCAGGTCAAATTGCGGCAGCACAAATAGTTGGAATTCAAAAAAACGATGTTTCTGCTTGCGTAAAACACTATGCAGTTAACAACCAAGAAGAAAGAAGAATGGTCATTGATAGTGTCGTTGATCAAAGAGCATTGCGTGAAATTTATTTAACTCCATTTGAAATGGCGGTTAAACAGGGTGAAGTTAAAACAGTGATGTCGGCGTACAACAAAGTTAACGGAGTTTTCGCCAATGAAAATGAATTTTTGCTAAAAACTATCCTAAGAGAACAGTGGGGATTTAATGGAATTATTGTAACAGATTGGGGCGGAAATAATGACCGGGTATTAGCTCTGAAAGCCGGCAATGACTTAGAAATGCCCGGAAATGCTGGCGAGACTGACCTTGAGATTTTAAAAGCAGTTCAATCAGGTGAAATTGAAGAAGAAATCTTAGATGAAGCAGTTAAAAGATTATTGGAGGTTACCTTAAAGACAAATAGTAATATCACTGGAAGTCCAGATAGTTTTTCGGTAGAAAAAAATCATCAGGTCGCTTATCAAGCAGCAACAGAAGCAATCGTTTTACTTAAAAATGATAATGTTTTGCCACTTAAAAAAGGTAAAAAAGTGGCAATTGTTGGTGATTTTGCAGCCAATCCAAGATATCAAGGAGCAGGCTCATCAATTGTAAATCCAACAAAATTGGAATCGACACTCGATGTTATAGCTGAGTATGAGTTTGATTTTATTGGATATGCAAAAGGTTTTAAGCGTTATGGTAAAAAATCAAAAAATTTAATCTCAAAAGCCAAAAAATTGAGTGCTAAAGCAGAGGTTATCTTACTATACTTAGGATTAGATGAAATCACTGAAGTTGAAGGACTAGACCGCCCAAATATGAAGCTTCCTGAGAACCAATTATTTTTGCTTGAAGAATTGAGCAAGCTTAATGTTCCTCTTGTGGTTGTTTTATCAACTGGTTCACAAATAGAATTGCCTTTTATTGATAAAATTTCAGCCCTTGTTCACGGTCATTTATTAGGACAAGCAGGTGCAAAAGCATTACTAGACGTTATTGTGGGAAAAGTTAATCCGTCAGGCAAACTTTCTGAAACAATACCGATTAAATATGAAGATGTTTCAACTGCAAAATATTTTCCTGGAAAGGAGAAAACAGTTGAATATCGCGAGAGTATCTACGTTGGTTATCGCTATTTTGAGAAAAATCAAATAGGAGTGAGATATCCGTTTGGTTTTGGACTTTCTTACACAAATTTTCTTTATAGTGATTTAACAATTACTAGCCAAGGTGTGAGTTTTAAATTAACAAATGCTGGCAAAGTAGAGGGTAAAGAAGTTGTCCAATTTTATGTTGGGATGAAGGATAGTAAAATTTTTAGACCAGTTAAAGAGTTAAAAGGTTTTGCAAAAATAAATTTAAAGCCTGAGCAAACAAAACAAGTCAATATTGCCTTTGATGATTACACATTTAGATTTTGGAACCAAGAAACAGGCAAATATGAAGTTGAAACAGGGAAATATCAAATCTATATCAATAGTTCATTAAATAAAAATGAATTATTAGACGAGATAGAAGTAATGGGAACTTTAGAGAAGATAGTTAGTCTTCAAACAGTTTTACCAAATTATTATTCGGGGAAAATAAATAATGTTTCAGATGAGGAGTTCGAAAAAATCTTAGGTTATCCAATTCCTAATCCCCATCGAAAATACGTAAAAAGAAATAGAATTGTTGTGGGTTATAATACAACAGTCGCAGAACTACGCTACGCAAAAGGCTGGACAGGGAGATTTTTTGCTTGGGCGATGCGAGTTGCGCCAAAACTTTTGAAAGTGATTGGTAAAAAACAATTAGCAAATACAATCTACATGGGAATGTATCATCAACCAATGCGCGGGATTTCTAGAATGACCAATGGGATGATTTCTTGGAGTCAGCTTGAGGGATTGTTAATTATGTTTAATGGCAAGTTTTTTAAAGGTTTAACAAAATTTAGAAAAGAAGCCAGAATTAAACGAAAAAAAAATAAAATGAAGAAAAAAGAGGCTAAAATTAGTGGATAAAATTGAAATAATAGAAAAAAAAGATTTTCAAACATTATTTGAACAGATTACTAAAGTAGAACAACAGCAAAATAACTTGCGTTTAAAAAAAGCTGAATATAAAAGAGTAAAAAAAGAAAATCTAAAAGCAGAAATCAAAAAGCTAAAATTTGAAAACAAAAAGAATCGCTCAAATTTGATAGCAAAGCTCAAATATGACTATGAAAATGATTTGGAATTGCTGAATAAAAGCATAGAAGATGAAATTATAATTCTTCAAAGCCAAAAAAGCGCTTTAAAAAATCAACCTAAAAATAAGAAGGAAAAAGAAACATCTGAAAAAAAATTACAACGAACAATTCAAATAGCTAGTTTAAAACAAAAGACAAAAAATGAAATTCAATTTCAAAAAGAGTTATTAAAGAGAAATCTTGGCGATCAAGAAAAAACAAAAATAATTAAACAAAATATTAAAGCCATCAAATATAACAAAACTCTTGCAATAAGAAAATTAAATGAAAAAGTTTTGTTTAGTCCATTTGTCCGCTTTTTTAAATATTTGTTAGATTTAATAGTTAGATTAGGTTTGTATTTCAAAAGATTATGGAACGTATTTAAATCTAATTGCCCCAATATTGCCCAGTTTTTAGTTTTCTTTATGTTGAGCAATGGGGTAACGATTTTGCAGTTATTGTTGATGCCGCTGATTAAAGCGATGTTAAATAATACAGATTTAGTTAATATCTCTTTTCAATTCGGTCAAATCGGTAAAAACATTGATGGTTCAAAGTATTATATGTTTGATTATGCTAAAGGGGTTATTGTTGATGGAAAAGGAGGCGGCCTTGCTTATTTCTTATCTATTCAAATAACTTTGGCAATTGCACAAATAATTAACTTCTTCACGCAAAGAAACATTACTTTTAAATCAAACTCAAATCCTTGGATTGCTGCAATGTGGTATTTAATCGCTTATCTTGCGATAACACTGATCGCAGCGGCAGCTCAAGGCTTATATAAAGCACCAATTTATAACTTGTTAATGAACACCTGGGGCCTTGGTTCAAGTGGAGAATTAATTGCGGACTTTATTACAATGATTATTAATAGTGCAATTTCCTTTTGGGTTTTCTTTCCAATATTTAAAGTTATTTTTAAACAAGTTCCAGAACAAGAGGTAGTTTAAAAAAATGAAATATATTACATTTACCATCCCCTGTTACAATTCAGAGAAATATCTTCATAAAGCAGTTGACTCCTTGCTTGCGGTCAAGGATGATGCCGAAATAATTATTGTTAATGATGGCTCAACGGATAAAACTTTAGAAATAGCTAATGCTTATCAGAAAAAACATCCCAAAACAATAAAAGTCATTGATAAGGAAAATGGCGGGCACGGCTCAGGGGTTAATGCAGGTTTAAAAGAGGCAACAGGGCTTTACTATAAAGTAGTTGACTCAGATGATTGGTTAGATCATGAAAATATTGTAACCTTCATCGAAACAATCAAAAAGCATTACCAAGAAGCCACTTTACCAGACCTGTATGTTTTAGATTTTATTTATGAACAGGTTGCGAAACAAGAAAATTTTGTGCGAAGTTATGAAAAGAACTTTCCATCGAATAAAATCTTTACTTGGAATCAAACAAAAAAGAAGTTCAAATACTCCAATACAATGTTAATGCACGCTCAGGTTTTTAAGACAAGCGTACTTAGAAGAAGTGGAGTAGAACTGCCAGAACACACATTTTATGTTGATAATATTTTTTCGTATACGCCACTGGCTTTTGTTGAAAAAATTTATTATTTGCCTCTGGTTTTATATCATTACTATATCGGTAGAGATGATCAGTCTGTTCAACTACACAATATAGTCGACCGGTATGAACAACAAATTAAAGTTATGAATATAATGCTTCATACTTATAGTTATCGCGATATTAAAAGAATGCCTAAAGGCTTGAGAAAATATATGAAGCATCTTCTTTCAGCGATTATGATTATTACCCAAATGTTTACGAGCGCTAAAGATTCTAAAGAGCGCCGCAAAGACTTAAAAAAACTTTGGCGTGACTTGAGAAAGAAAGACCAAGCCTTATACTGGTTTTTAAGATATCGCTCCATGAACACATTAGTTAATTTCTTGCCTTGGAAATTACGGGGTTATTTGATGCTTAAAGGTTATCTTTATTTAGCAAAAAAAGTAAAACTAGGTTAATGAATAAATGAAAAAATACGATTATTTGATTGTAGGCGCAGGACTTTTTGGTTCAATATTTGCTTATGAAGCGAAAAAGAGAGGCAAAAAAGTTTTAGTAATTGAAAAAAGAAATCATTTCGGTGGCAATAAATACACAACAGAAATTGCTGGAATTAATGTTCAGTATTATGGAGCTCATAATATTCACACGAGCAAAAAAGAAATTTGGGACTACATCAACCAGTTTGCTGAATTTAATAATTTTATTAATTCTCCAATGGCAAACTACAATGGTCAAATGTATAATCTCCCCTTTAACATGAACACTTTTAGCAAACTATGGAACATCTCAAAGCCAGAAGAAGCAAAAAGAATTATTGAAGAACAAAAGAAAAAATATCAGATTAAAGAACCTAAAAATTTAGAAGAACAGGCTATTAGTTTAGTTGGTTACGATGTTTATGAAAAACTTATTAAAGGCTATACAGAGAAACAGTGGGGAAAAAGCTGCGATCAATTACCACCATTTATTATCAAAAGATTACCGGTAAGATTTATTTATGATAATAACTACTTTAATGATATTTATCAAGGAATCCCAAAGGGTGGCTACACTAAGATAGTTAAACGAATGCTTGCCGGAATAGAGGTTATCTTAAATGCTGATTATTTTGCTAAACAAAAAAAGTATGACGGACTCGCAAAAAAGATCTTATACACAGGAGCTATCGATCAGTTTTTCAATTATGAAGAAGGAGTTTTAGAATACCGAAGTCTTGAGTTTGAACATCAAACATTAAACAAAGAAAACTTTCAAGGCAATGCGGTTATCAATTATACAGATTTTAAAACGCCTTATACAAGAATTATTGAGCATAAGCATTTTGAGTTTAAAAAAAGTGATAATACAGTAATCACTTATGAATATCCAAAAGAATGGAATAAAAATTTAGAGCCTTATTATCCAATAAATGATGATAGGAATCAAGAAATTTACAATAAATATTATTTAAGAGCTAAACAGCTAACAACACATATCTTTGGTGGTCGTTTAGCAGAATATAAATATTATGATATGGACGACATCATAGAAAAAGCATTGGATTTAGTAGCCAAAGAACTTAGAGAAAGTAATTTAAAGGAAGAGGAAAATAAATGAGAAAAACAGTATATTCAATTATGGTTGTATTTATTTTATTTTTAATAACAGGATGTCAACAAAACTCGGGAGAATTAGAGGCTCCCACTGAAATAGCGGAAGTAAAATCAGTTTCGCTTTTTTACAATGATCAAGAAATAAAAGATGGAATTTTAGAAGTTGATATAACTTTAAATGAAATTAATTTAACAGTAGAAATTATTAAAACAGCAGCTGATTTAGATGTTAATGCAATCTTTAAATCTAGTGTTTTAGAAGTGGCGGAAATAGACCAGACAGGTAAAGTTTTATTACTTGGTGTGGGAGAGACAATTATTTCGGTTTCTGCAGCTGATAAAAAACATCAAATTGTTTTAGTTGTCGAAGATTCACTAAATACTAAAAGAAAAGAACATGAAGTAATTGTAGTTGGCGGAAATGCTAATAGATCAACTGCTGCCGAGGGCGATTATGTACTACTAACTCCAGAATTTTCAGAAAATTTCGATTTTATTCGTTGGGAATTTAAATTAGATGGAGAAGTTATTTCAAATGTTTGGACAAATGGCAACATCTTTAAAATGTTAGATGGAGAGGTTAAAATTACTGCTATTTTTGAAGAAAAAATGCGTCAATTAGTAGTTCATAATGGCAATGTCGAAGGTTTTAATTTACAAAACAAAGAAGGAGCCACAAGAACATATTTAATTCCTGCGGGAGCTAAAGTCAATATCACTGCTTTAGAAGCTCGTGAAGGAGAAATCTTTATTGGTTGGGATTATGAGATTCCTGATAATAGGAGAGGTGAACTAGGTAATCCTGTATTAGAAAACTTGGTTATGCCAAATCATAACCTAAATGTTTGGGCAATATATTCAAGAATAAGTGATTTGGGATTTCCGAAAGCAAGTGAAACAGCCAAGCTGCCATATAGCAACGCTTCCAAAGGATTTAAAGAAATTAAAAATGGAGTTCCTCATGGTGAAGCTGAAGACTATGATTTGGAAAAACTCAATGGTTTTCGATTTGCCATTGAAAGCGATGAAAAGAGTGTTGATTTAGATAATTACGCAATTGAAAATATTGAAGGTTCAAATCTGTCTAATGGCGATAAAGGTTCGCTTACAGTAAAGGTAATCTTTAAAAATCATCACCAAACGCTACCGATAACAGTAGAGTTATATGCTACCTATTATTCAGCAAAAGCAACCTCGGGGATTATAGAAGTGCCAGCAGGAGCTGTGGTGACAAAGTATTTTTCTGTTCCTTTTGGTTTTGATAAACCATGGATGAGTTTGGTGTTAAGAAAACCAACCAATCTAGCGGCAAACGAAACAATTTTACTCGATATGGTTGCGGCAAAAGCACTAACCTATCCAAATGGAGATCCTCAATTTAAAGATTCTAGTTCCTATCAATGGGTAAAAGTTGATAGTTATAAAGGAACAAATTGGAGTGGCGGACATTATATTGTTCATAATAATATCGGCTTATCTTCATTAGTGTTTTTCTCAGATAATCTAACCTTTAACCCATCGTTAAGTGCGAGAATTAATAATCTTCCTTATTATGATGAAGAAGATGAGTCTTTAAAAATCTATTTTAGAATTATTAATGTTTCCGAAAACATGGGTAATCATGAGTTTATGTTAAGCAACTCAATTAATCCTTATGATGATGATTCAACAAGAGTTTCGGTCCAGTTAGAGATGGAATATAAAGAAATCGCAATCTTTTCACTTGAAATAAACCGAAGTCAATTAAACGAAGAGTTTTATTTTCATATTTTAAATGATGGCTTAGATGTAAGTCTTGCGGGAAGATATGGCAATAACTTAATAGTCCAAATGGCTTATAATGACATATTTTAGAAATGATAAGACTAGAGAAAGGAAAGAAAATGAGCAAAACGTTAATTTATAATTCAGTGATTAAAAAACTAATAGTATTAATACTTATTGTGGTTTTCTCGACTTTAATTATTTTTCCTAAAAATGTTAAAGCTGAGTCTAAGGAACCAATCGGAGGAAATTATTTTCATCCAGATTTTGAAAGTAAAGAAGAAGCTGCTAGAGAAGCAAATAAAGTTAATGAAGAGATTTTTTCAGAAGGCGTTATTATGCTTAAAAACGAAGACAACTCATTACCGATAGCAGTTGGCTCTAAAATTAGCTTATTTGGTAAAAATGCGTTAAATATTTTAAAAATCGGTTCTGGATCAACTAGTAGTAGTGGCAATAAAAACATTACAATTGAAGGTTCGCTAACCGCAGCAGGTTACAAGTTAAATCCAGCCTTGATTAACTTTTACCGCAATAATTCTCTTTCAGGTTCAGGTAGAGGCGCTGCACCAGTGATGAGAAATGTTCCCAGTGGCTACAATACAGGGGAAACGCCAATTAATAAATATACAAATGAAATTGAAGAAAGTTATAGCGAATACAATGATGTTGCGATTGTTGTGTTTCAAAGAATTTCAGGTGAAGGTTTCGATTTACCACGAACGATGATGTGGAATGGCAGTAGCTATCGGGAATGGAGCACAAAAGAGGCTGTTCCAGGCGCTAGAGCCAAAGATGATCACTATTTACAATTAGATCAAAATGAAGCTGATCTTTTAAAATATGTTGGCAGTTATTTTGATAATGTTGTTGTTTTACTGAATACGGGATCACAATTTGAGGTTGGCTTTTTAGATGATCCAAATCATTATGGTTATCATGAGAATATTAAAGCCGCTCTTTGGGTTGGTTATCCGGGGGGAAGTGGTTTAAGTGAACTTGGGAAAATCTTAAATGGAACAATCAACCCTAGCGGCAAAACAACCGATACTTACGCTAGAGATTTTAAAAAAGATCCAACATGGGAAAACTTTGGGAACAACTTAGAAGATTATGGAAACCAATATAGCAACTTACCGAGCACTGGTGGTCATGGCGGTGGATACCGCAATAACTATGTTCATTATGAAGAAGGAATTTATGTTGGTTATCGTTATTATGAAACAAGAGGATTTACTGATGGTGAAGCGTGGTATAAAGAGCACGTTGTTTATCCATTTGGTCACGGATTATCTTATACAAGCTTTACGCAAGAAATAGTTAGTAGTTCACCAGAAAAAAACAGCACTTTAGGAGCTGATGATCAAATCAGAGTAACAGTTAAGGTGACAAATACGGGTTCTGTTGCGGGTAAAGAAATTGTTCAGTTGTATTATACAGCCCCCTATTATAACAAGGGAATTGAAAAAGCGCATGTCGTTTTAGGTGCATTTGAAAAAACTCAATTATTAGCACCCGGCGAGTCAGAAGAAGTTACGCTTGAACTTACAGCGCGAGAAATGGCCTCTTATGACTATAATGACGCTAACAACAACGGCTTTAGAGGCTATGAATTAGAACATGGCACATACGTGATTAGAATAATGCGAGATGCCCATAACGAAATTGAAGCATTTGAATATCACGTAAACGATGATGTTCAATATGAATATGACGAGGTTACGGGTTTTAAAGTCGAAAACAGATTTGACGATGTTAGCTTTGAGATGAATGAATATTTATCACGATCTGATTGGGAAGGAACATACCCAAAGATGAAAATTAAAATGATTGCAAAACAAGCAATTATTGATGGTTCAAATTTATGGTTTGGTGGTAATAATCCAGCTGATGAAGGTCAACCTTATTATTCTAATACTTTTCCGGTAACAGGAGATGATACTGGAGATATTCAATTAAAAGATTTATTTGAACTAGATTATGATGATCCATTGTGGGATGATTTTTTAGACCAACTTTCTGTTGAGACAATGAAAAGACTAGTTTCAAAAGGTTACTACCGCTCTGGTGTAGACATCCCAGAATTAGGAATAAAAGATGTAATTAACGCTGATAGTCCAGCTGGTTGGACTAACTGGGGTTATGGAACAGAAGGAAGTGTTTATACTCTTTATACTGGCGAGACTGTTCTGGCTGCAACATGGAATAAAGAGCTTGCCTATAAGAAAGGGATTATGATTGGAAATGAAGCGCTTTTTGGAAATGGTGGCGAAAAATCACGATTCCCAGGGTGGTACGCTCCAGCTGTCAACCTTCACCGCTCAGCTTTTGGCGGAAGAAACTTTGAATATTACTCAGAAGATGGTTATTTATCAGGGAAACTAGCGGCACAAGTTATTAAAGGTGCAACCGAAAAAGGAGTTTTTACATATTTAAAACATTTCGCCTTAAATGAACAGGAAACATACCGTCAAGGTACTCTTACATGGGCAAATGAACAGAGTATGCGAGAACTTTATTTCAAACCATTTGAAATTGGAGTTAAAGAAGGAAAGACAAAAGCAATTATGAGTTCATTTAACCGATTAGGGACAACTTGGACTGGTGGAAATTATGAGCTATTAACTAATGTTTTAAGAAATGAATGGGGCTTTAGAGGAATGGTTGTAACAGATACTTTTATTTCTGGAATGTCAAATGCTGACCAAATGATTAGAGCAGGCGGAGATTTAGCATTAGGAAATACCTCAATTACTTATAAGCAAAACTCAGCAACAACGGTTAGTGTTTTAAGAAATGCTGCTCATAACTTTTTATATACTCACGCAAATAGCATGGTAATCAATGACGGTTATTCTTCAATGCCAAAACCACTTAGTAGCTATAAAGGCGCAGTTTTAAGCCTTGGAACATTAAACATTTCTTATTATGCAGATATCGCTACTGTTAAAGTAAACAAAGATGTCTTAGGTAGTGATGTTGAAGATGAGATGATTGAATATCGCTTAAAAGAAGATTCTACTCTCCCAGCGGGGCTGAACTTAAATTTAGATGGAACAATCTCGGGCTATCCAGAAGAAGAAGTTACAAATTTTAATTTTACAGTTATTGCTGGTTATCAAGAGTTCTTCCGTGAAGCAACGTTTACAATTAGTATTACTAATCCGTTTGGTTCAATTATATATCAGTTAGAAAATGATAATGTAGTCACTCAAATCGGAGAAAATATTACACTTGATTTTGGCAGTGCTTATATTTATAAACCAAATAAAGAGGAAACAGAGCAATTGCCGACAATTACTTATTCTTTAAAGAGTGGAAGTTTAAATTTAGCAGGTTTAAGTTTTTCAGAAACAGGTGTTTTAACGGGTCTTCCAAGAAGAGCCGCCAAGAATTATCAATTAATTATAGTCGCAAGTGCTGAAGGATATAAAGATGCTGAGGCAGTATTTAATCTTTCGGTCTTAGATGCCTTAAAATTTGAAGCAAGAAAACTTAAAGCAGGAAAATTTGGCGAACGTTATTTAGACCAAGTAAACCCCGCGAGTGGTTCTGAAAATGTAGAATATGAACTTAAAGAAGGCAACACTTTGCCGGTAGGATTAACCTTATCTAAAGCGACAGGCTATATTGTTGGAACACCAATTGAAGTTGTTAATGATCATCAATTTATAGTTGTGGCAAATAGTGAATTTTCAGACCCAATTGAGGCTGTTTACACAATTAGTATTGGAATTTCTTATCGTGAATTAAATTTACCACATGCAAAGGTAGACAAAAATTATGATGTGATGATTAACACTGCCCAAGGGGCTAGAGACATCACTTATGAACTTAAAGAAGGTTCTGTTCTTCCAGAAGGATTAACAATTTCTAGTGAAGGAATTTTAGCGGGTAAGCCAGTTAAAGAAGGTTTATATAAATTTAGTGTAATTGCCAAGAGTCAGGAAGCAATAGCTGATGAAGCTCAACTATCAATATTTGTCGGTAAAGATCTTGAAAAGAAAAATATTCTACCGTTAGTTATTTCAATTACTTCAGCAGTTGTCGCTGCAGGAGCCGGACTAGGGGTATTTCTCATTTTAAGAAAACGTAAGTAAGAAACGGAAGTGCGAAATAATGAAATTTAGACAACTTTGGAGATCAACTGCAGTTAAGGTTTGGCTTATTATAAGTGTTATTGTAATTGCAATCTTTATTACTGCAACTATCGTCGCAACCCAAGTACCTTTTCTAAGCGGCACCATCAATTCAGTTATGGGTGGGCCTCAAAGAACACTTGTTAAAGGTAATCCAGAAGATTATATCCGCTATACATCAGAGTATGAAACTAAAGCGGAAGCCCTAAGTGCGGCGAATAAATTAAATGAAGAGATTTTAGAAGAAGGAATTGTTCTTTTAAAAAACAAAGATAATGTACTGCCTCTTAATGGCAATGAAAAAATTACAGTTTTGGGCAAGAATTCAACAAATTTAGTTTTGGGAGGTTCGGGCTCCAGTGCTGGCACTGGAGTCGGTTCTAACGTTGTTAATTTATATCAAAGTTTAGAAAATGCTGGTTTTATATATAATCCTGTAGCTAGGGAATTTTTTGCTAGTAGCAAATCAGGAAGCGGAAGAGCGGCAATACCGGGTATTGGCACAATCCTTACGGGTTATCCTATTGGCGAGACCCCTAAAGCAGCTTATGAAAACAACGATAACTTGCGTCAAAGCTATCAAGAATATAATGATTTAGCGATTGTTGTAATAACGAGGATTGGTGGCGAAGGTTATGATATGCCGCGGACAATGTTTTGGGATGGTTCAAGATATACAAATTGGTCTGGAGATAAAAAGATTCCTGGTGCAAGAAGTATTGATGATCATTATTTGCAGCTAGATGAAAATGAAACAGATTTATTAAAAGAAGCAAATGATCATTTTGCAAATGTTGTGGTAATAATAAATTCATCCTCTACTATTGAAATGGGATTTTTAGAAGACAGTAATCACTATGCTTATCAACCTAACATTAAAGCAGCGCTTTGGATTGGTAGTCCAGGTGAAACCGGCGCTAATGCAATCGGTAGAATCTTAAAAGGAGAGGTGAACCCTTCAGGAAAAACTACTAATATTTATCCAAAAGACTTTCGGAAAGATCCAACTTGGAATAACTTTGGTAATAACTTAAAAGGCGGTGGAAACCGCTATAAAGTTGATGGTAAAGAAAGAAACGCTTTTTATGTTGAGTACGAAGAAGGAATTTATGTTGGCTATCGCTACTATGAAACAAGAGGATTTACCGACGGGGAAGAGTGGTATCAGCAAAATGTAGTTTATCCGTTTGGACATGGTCTTTCATATACAACATTTTCCCAAGAAATAGTCGCTAAAAGCTTTGCGGAAGGTGCTAATTTAGATCGTGATGATGAAATTACAATTAGCGTGAAAGTTAAAAACACAGGCAATGTTGCTGGAAAAGATGTAGTTCAGCTTTACTATACAGCACCTTATTATGATGGCGAAATCGAAAAAGCACACGTCATCTTATTAGGGTTTGCCAAAACAAAACTATTAGAACCAGAAGAAAGTCAAACAATTGAGTTAGAGTTTCTTTTAAGACAAATGGCATCATATGACTATAATGACGCTAACAATAATGATTTTAAAGGTTATGAATTAGATGGTGGAACTTATGAAATTAAACTGATGAACAATTCCCACCAAGTAATTGAAAAGACGACATTTAAAATTTTAGAAAACGGATTTTTCTATGAACAAGATGAAACTACGAATGCACCTTTAAATAATTTATTTGATGATGTAAGTAGTCATATTAAAACATACTTATCAAGAAGTGATTGGCAAGGAACGTGGCCAAAACAAATAACAGATAGTGATCGTGAAGTAGATAATGATTTTATTTCATTGTTAAATTATCGACTCAATGATAGTGAAGACGATCCTTGGTATAGTCCTTTAAAACCAAATCAAAGTAAAAACGAAAAATCATACAACAGAACTAAAATAAAGCTTTACAATTTAACAGGTAAAGATTTTGATGATCCACTTTGGGATGAATTATTAGATCAATTAACAGTTGATCAAATGGTTAAATTAATTTCTCAAGGCAATTTTAAGACCCAAAACATTGATAATATTGCCAAACCGCTAACTATAGATGCAGATGGTCCAATGGGTTTTGCAATCTTTATGGGAGATCCAGCAGTTTATGACACAGCATATTATTCGAGTGCGGTAATTTTAGGCTCTACTTGGAATGAAGATTTGGCATATCAATTAGGGAAAATGGTTGGTAATGAAGGAGTAATCGGCAATAGGCGAGGAGATAAGATGCCTTATTCAGGGTGGTATGCTCCAGCTGTTAACATTCATCGTTCGCAATTTGGCGGTCGTAACTTTGAATATTATTCTGAGGATGGTTTTTTATCAGGAAAAATTGCTGCACAAATCATTAAAGGCGCAAACGAGAAAGGTGTTTATACTTATTTAAAACACTTTGCGCTAAACAACCAAGAGACAAACAGAGATACAACTGGGCTTGTTACATGGGCAAATGAACAAGCGATGCGAGAAATATATTTCAAGCCTTTTGAAATTGCTGTTAAAGAAGGGAAAACAACCGCAATGATGTCGGCTTTTAACCGAATCGGTCATGTTTGGGCGGGTGGAGATTATAAATTGCTAACTTCTTTATTACGCGATGAATGGGGCTTTAAAGGTACAGTTATTACAGACTTTAATTTAACTCCATATATGAATATCGACCAGATGATTAGAGCTGGTGGAGATTTAAATTTAAGTCCAGGAAAAAACTTTGGAAACACTTCATCAAGCACTAGTGTTACAGCACTAAGAAATGCGAGCAAAAACATTTTATATACGGTTGCCAATAGTAACGCAATGAATGGCTTGGGTGATGGAGTTGTTTATCGTTACTCAATGCCAAAATGGATTGTTTGGGTAATTGTTTTGGATGTCAGTTTAGTCGCATTAAGTGGTTTATGGGGATTTTGTGTTATTAGAAAACAAAAAAGAAAAAAGGAGAATTTAAAATGAATAAAAGAAAAAAGATTTTCTGTTTATTAGTAGTTTTATTATTAGTTTTTGGCTTGTTTGGTTGCGATGAGGAAGACAATGAAGAAAGGACAACCAAAACATATGTAATGGAAGCAGAATATATCAATTTAGATGATATTGTTGGTGCTGGAATCTCAAGTGAGATGAGCGGCGTAAATATGATTTATGGCGAAGGCACAAAAGAAGAGAAAAATAAAGGTTGGAGTGAAGGATATTATATTGGCTTTACTTATTCCGAAGGAATCTCATTTGATTTTGAGTTTACATCAGATCTTAAAACAAGAGCAGCGATAATTGTTCGTTTAGGTTCAGAAATTGGTGATATAACCTTTGATTCTTCATCATTAGCTGTGAAGTTAAACGGAGAAGCGATTGAATATGAAGGAATTCTTGTTCAAGGTTCAGGAATGATGGATATGGTATTCCAAGATTTCACAATTACAAATAATGTTGAACTTTTAGAGGGCAAAAACGTTATTTCAATTGAAATTTTAGATAACGATTTAAGAAATGGTCAAATTGCTGGTCCAATGATAGATTGTATAAAAGTTAGAACTAATGCAAAACTTGAATGGGAAGAAAAATTAGACAATCCCGATTTAAGAGGAGCAATTTAAATTTAAATAAAAAAAACAAAAGGAATTAATGATTACACTTTAGACAAACAAAGGGGTTGAAAAGATGAGATTTGCGAAATGGATTTTTAGTTTAATATTAGTGTTTGTTCTAGTTTCTTGTGAAAAAAGCGCAACTTACAAAGTTTTATTTGAAACAAATAGTGATTTAATCCTCTCGACTGTTGAGGTTGAGAACAACAAAAAACTAGAAGAACCAAATCAATTAGTTAAAGAAGGATATGAGTTTCTTGGCTGGTACACAGACATTGATTTCTCTTCTAAGTGGGATTTTGAAAAAAATGCAGTAAAAAGCAATTTAGTTTTATATGCAAAATGGGAAAAATTAACGTTTGAGGTTAGTTTTGATGTCGATGGCGGATCAACCGTAGAGCCTAAAACAATAGGTTATGATGAATTCATCTCTAAACCCAAAAATCCCACAAAAGAAGGTTATTCTTTTGATGGTTGGTTTAAAGATGAGGAGTATCAAGAAGAATGGGATTTTCTTGCTGATTCGATTCGAGCAAAAACAATTATTTATGCTAAATGGATTGAAAGAGAGTTTGTTGTTAGCTTTAATACATTAGATGGCAAGGATGGCGAAGAATTGTATTTAGATTACAATAGTCTAATTCCCGAGCCAAGTCTGCCAAGCAGAACAGGTCACGTTTTTTTAGGTTGGTTTAAAGCAATAGATTATGAAGAAGAGTGGGACTTTAATAATGATGTAGTTAAAGCAGATACAATTCTTTATGCTAAATGGGATCCTGCTTTATTTACAGTGAGTTTTGAAAATGTAGAAGATTATGAAACCAAAACGATTGAATATGGAAAACTAATAGCAAGACCAGAAGAGCCTACAAAAGCAAACCACAGATTTGGTGGTTGGTTTATTGATGATGAGCTTAAAATTGCTTGGAATTTTGAAGCACCAATCTTAAAAAACATGATACTTTATGCAAAGTGGACAGAATTACAAGGGGCAACAATCTATGGTAATCGTGATTTAGAAATTCGTTTAGAAGAATTAGAAAACTTAGATTTTAGTGTTGGTGTTATCGCTAAAGATGATTCAGGTGAAGACTTGACTTCTGAAATTGTAATTGATACTAGTGGGATTAAAGCAGAACCTGGAGTTTATGAAATTAATTATTCTGTAACCGATGGTGCTGGATCAATAACAAAAGTAACTAGTATGTTAACTATTCAAGAAGCAACGAGAAAAGAACCATATTTAGATACCCGTGATTTTGAATCCAAAGAAAGTAGAATCGCAAATACGGTTGTAAATGTAGATTATAGCTATGATGAGATTATTTATACTGTTGATGTTTATGAAGGTTATGGTCAAAATGGTCGTTTACAAGTTTTAAAAAATATTGAAGGTTATTTTGAAAAAGGGAAAAAATATGTAGTTAGTCTAGTTGCTCAAGCATCAAAGAAGACGAAAATTCAACCATACTTACAAAAAGATCCTGTTAAAAGTCCTTGGACAAATGTGATGGCCAATCCATACTTTGAAGTTGATGAAGAACCGCGAGTTATTCAATTTGTCTTTGAGCTTGAAGAAGTCTTCGATATTTATGTCTTTTCAATCGAGTTTGGCAATGCCTTTG
>JAAYKO010000037.1 GCA_012522345.1 Acholeplasmataceae bacterium
ACCTGCAGATCCAACAAAAGACGGATTTGAGTTTTTAGGTTGGTATAAAGGCGAAACTGCTTATGACTTTACTGCTGCAGTTAACGAAAATCTTACTTTAGAAGCTAAGTGGGAAGAACTCCCGCCAGTAGTTGATAAAGTTACAGTCACTTTTGATGTTAAAGGTGGGACTCCAGCAGTTGCTGCCCAAACTATTAATAAAGGTGCGAAAGCAACAAAGCCTGCAGATCCAACAAAAGATGGCTATGAGTTTTTAGGTTGGTATAAAGGCGAAACTGCTTACGACTTTACTGCTGCAGTTAACGAAAATATTACTTTAGATGCCAAATGGGAAGCTGCTGATGGCAAACTTGTCTATAAGTTCAATGGTGGTTATTTAAGTGTTGCTGATATTATTGCCGAACAAGATGGTGAAAAAATTGTCGCAACAACTTATGCAAGAACTGATTGGTCTGGCGGAAGCATTACAGTCGGTCACGCAAGAGTGGGCGCTTATTGGCTTACTATGGCGTTTAAAGAAACCGACGCTGTTGGCGTTTATGAATTAGTTGGTAAAGGTACCGGATTTGAAGATGATGAAGCGACACTCTACATCTCATATCATGATGATATTACATCAGATTATGCTGATGATATTGCTGCTATTTACGCAGATATCGAAGAGGGAGATTTTGTCGTAATTGAAAACCTTCCTGAAGAAGCAGGAACAGGGCTAGAAATCAATCTTTATTTCATGGATCCATTTGAAATTAAAGCAGAACTTGAGTTTGAATTAGCAGATGTTGATGCTTTGCTAGCTCCAGCTCGAAGCGGACATCACTTCGTAGGTTGGTATGATAATGAAAATTTATCAGGTGAACCTCTAACTCTTGAAGATTTACCAGAATTAAGCGTTGATGATGTTGTTTTATATGCTAAATGGAAAGAAATAGAATATGTATTTGTAGAATTTGACACTTTAGAAGGAACTCCAAAACCAGCTGATCAAAAAATTGAAAAAGGTGAAAAAGCTGAAAAACCTAATGATCCAACCAAAGTTGGTCATGATTTCTTAGGTTGGTTTGTTGCTGATGTTGAGTTTGACTTTGATGAGCCTGTAACTGCAGATGTTGTTATTGTCGCTAAGTGGGATGAACACAATAAATTTAAAGTTACATTTAAAGAAGACGAAGATGATGATGATCCTCTTGAAGTATATGTTTACGAAAGCTTAAACGTTGATAAACCAGATGATCCAACAAAAGATGGGCATGAGTTTTTAGGTTGGTTTGCGCCAAATGCACCTCGAGTCTTTGATTTTTCTACACCAATTACTAATAATTTAGTTTTAACAGCTAAATGGAGAGAATTTACAGCTACAGTAACTGTTACTTTTGACTTAGATTATGATGATGCTCCTGAAATTCCAGATGCAATAGTTGAAGTCGGTGCGAAAGTAACTGAACCTGCAGAACCAGAAAGAGATGGATTTGTGTTCTTAGGTTGGTACGAGGAAGATGCAGTTGAAGCATTCGATTTTAATCTAGATCTTACTGAAGATGTTGATTTAATCGCAAACTGGTTAGAAATCAAGTCATACGAAATTAATTATCACTTAAATGATGGAACACTTGGTTTAGAATTTGATGATCGGGATGACATGGTTGAAGCATTCCTATCTGATTTCTACGATTTCTTAGTTGCTAAAGAAGTACTTGATCCAGATGCTATTGATTTAGTTACATTTATTCATGGCGAAGGTGAAACAACTGGTTATGGCGGTTTATATACTAGTGGCACAGATAGTGATATCTATACACCACACTTACTAGATGGCAATAATTTTGCTGTTGATCCAGATACAGGTAAGTTTATCAATCAAGTTGAATATAATGATTGGGTACCATTAATACTTGCTATGGAAGTATATACTAACACCGGTAACCCTGTACAACATATCTGGGGAGTTGCTTGGGCAAGAGTTAAGCCTTTCTTCCAACAAAGAAACCTCTGGCCAGGACAACACGTTGGCGAAAAATTACAAGCGATTGAAGATGCTTATACAAACGTTCCAGAAGAATACTTAATTCCTAGAAGTTATCTCAATAGTGAAGAAGTTATCTTACCAATACCTAAAAAAGAAGGATTCGATTTTAAAGGTTGGCATGACAATGAAGATCTTTTAGGGGATGTTATAACTAAGATTGAAAAATACTCTGATGGCGATAGAGATTTATATGCAAATTGGGCAGTTTTAGATCTTATTGAAGTCACGTTCGATTTTGACTATGGTGATGATCCGATTGTTGTTGTTGAAGTTCGCAAAGGAGAAACAGTAGAAGCACAAGAAGTGCCTGAAAGATTCCCATACCGCTTTGATGGCTGGTATGAAGAAGATGCTACTGATCCATTTGACTTTGGAACAGCGATTGTTGCTGAATTAACTCTAATCGCAAAATGGACAGAGCTTGATACTGTAACGATTAGTTTCGATTTAGATTATGATGATGAAACACTTCCTGATGTTGTAATTCTTAAAGGTGAACAAATAGAAGCACCAGAAGTACCAATCAGAGATGAATATGATTTTGTCGAATGGTTACTTGATGATGAAACTTATGACTTTGCTGATGCTGTAGATAAAGATATTACCTTAGTTGCTGCTTGGGTTTTATCACCAAATATCGTTTATAACTTAAATGATGGAACATTAGATGCAGATGCAATAATTGAATTATTAGACACAACTTATTTTGCAGCACCTAGTCCAACTTCAGTTAATGGAACTGAAACTAATATTGGATCAAGAGGTCTAGCTTGGTGGTATACACTTGCACTAAAAGAAACTGAGCAAGAAGGCATTTATGAACTAGTCGGCAAGGGCTCAGGAGGCTCAGCAGGTTATTCGCACCCAGATGCAACACTTTATATAAACTATCACGATAGTTATGCGGGTGACTACCTAACTGTTATTAAGGGACTTTTCAACAATGCGCCAGTTGGTTCGTTGTTTATTATTGAAAGTCTAGATGCCCCAATCGAAGTTTATTATGTTGCTTCAGTCCCAAGCGTTATTACAATTAGATTTAAGAAAGTTGAAAGCTTATTAGAACCTATTCGCGGTGCCCATGCATTTGGCGGTTGGTTTGAAGAAGCAGACTTTAGCGGTGAAGAAGTAACTGAACTGCCAGCATCAATTGATGAAACCTTAGAATTGTATGCAAAGTGGAATCCAGTTGCACCTGATGCACCCGAAATTGCTTATGACGAAAATCTTGGTGTTATTTCTTGGCCACAAGTTCCTTTTGCAGATGAATATGAAGTTTATCTTAAAATAGCTGCGACATCATTTAAAGTTGCAACTATTGCTGAAAATTCTTTCGATCCACGTGCAGTTAGTGAAGGGCTTGAAGGGTCTAATTATTACTATGTAAAAGCGATTAGAGGAACATTAGCTTCTGATGCATCCAATGATGTTCTTTATAATATTCCATATGTCAAGCAACAATTAACTGTTAGTGGTATAGTTACTGATGTTGTGGTTCTTACAGCGGAAAACTATTTCGCAAGAAGAAATGCGACAGATGTGACTAAACTTGGTAATTATCTATATTTAGTAACAGAACTTTATGAGCATTTAGAAGCTGAAAAAGCTGCAAATGAAGCATTTAGTGTCATTGCTTTACTTGATGAGGATTATAAGGTTACATTTGTAAGAAGTATCTTTGCCAAACAAACTTATACTGCAGCTGATGGTTGGTTTGAAGATGATGATTATGCTAATAATGATGCTCAACTAGTTAAAATAGATGAATACATCAAACAAGGCGATTATTTATTGATTGGCAAAAACGCTCTCAAAGCAGCGATAACATTTGCTGGTGAAGAAGAAACTGTTGATGCAAGAGAATTACTTGCATACATTCTTGTCAATCCATGGGATGATTTCCCAGCAGTAGCGGTTGCGCCAAAGGGATGGCGTGCTCCAATGACTGAGTTTATTGAAGCTAAAGATGTAGTGTTGAGTTTTGGTGAACCTGTATATGATTATGTAGCTTACATCGACGATGTTGGTTATTTAACTATTGCAGAAGCTCTTGCAGACGCAGCTGAAGGTGACACTATTTTATTAGCTGCTGGCGAACATGTTAATGAATTTAGAGTTGAAATAGATAATTTAACATTTAAGCCTTATGATGCTAATGAGCAAGTTATTTTAAAATCTTTAATTACCTTTAAGAACAATTTAAAAGGTGTTAAATTTGAAGGTTTAGAATTTACTGCTAATGCTCAATTACATGCACCTGATGGTATTGATGATTTTGTCTTCATTAACAATAAAGTTTATGATTTAGATCTTGTACCTACTGCTTATGCTCCAACATCACGAATCGACGTTAATTCATTTATTAGATTTTATAAATTAGCGGGTTCAAATATTGTTGGAAACGTTACGATTGAACATAACAAATTTGAAAATATTGATGCTGACATTATTTCAATGGATCGAACTAAAGATAAAGAAATTAATATTAGATACAATGAATTTAATAATTTCGTGAATAGTGCGATTAGATTTGATGGCGGTTACAATAATGGAACATATAATATAGTTGGTAACACATTTAAACATGATACAGCTGGAGAAAATAAAAATGCTATTTTATTTAGAGCATTTGCTCCAGAAACTGGCAATAAACAAGTTATTAACATTAAAGACAATGAATTCATTAATGTTGGCAATGAGTCAATGGATTTCAACGCAAGTAATGGTCACCCAGGTTCAGGAACAATCCTTTTTGGAGTATTCAATGATAGATTAACTGAAGTCTATATTAATGGTAACTTATTTGAAAATGTTGCCCGCGCAATTCACTTTAGAAATGCTGGCGCAAAAGCTGATTTGTCAGGAGATTTCTCAAATAATATATTTAAAAATGTCGCTGACTATTACCTCCATCAAGTAAGACCGGAAACTCATCCAGCTCCTGAAGCTAATTTCTACTATAACTTATACTTTGATGATCAAGGAGATTCAATTACTGATTTTGAAATTATTGGACAAAAGATTGTCAATAACGAAAGTTATGATAAGCTAATGACTGAAGTTTCTGGCGAAATGACAGCTTATGAAGTTGATGGTGTTGTAGTTGAAGCAGGCGATGAAGATGATACTTATGTCTTTGGCGGCTTGATTCCTAGTTATGAAGAGGATTTAGCAATTGGAAGAATCGCTGGTAATAGAGTAGGTGTGAAAATATTTGCTCCTGAAGGCGTAAACTTAAAACAAGTCCTTGTTATAATTGGCAATAAACAGTATGTCTTTGACGATGTTAAAGATGGCCCTGACCATTTCCAATGGTGGCCACTAGTAACGGAAGCTGGACAAGAATTTGAAGCTGTTGTTGTCTGGAACATGTTATCAACACAAACATTTACAGTTAAGATTAAAGATGATGCTGAAATAGCTGTCGCATATATTGAAGATGTCGGCTACGCTTCAGTAGCAGATGCGATTGCCGCTGCAGCAGAAGGAGATACAATCCTTTTAGCTCCGGGTGAATATAACGATCCACTTTCAGTTGCTGTAAATGATTTAACATTTGCGCCAATTAAAGGGTCAAAAGTTGTTTTCACTAACAAAATCGAATTAGCTGCTAATTTAGAAGGAGTTAAGTTTGAAGGTTTAGAATTTACTGGTGAAGCATATATCCATGCTCCTGGTAAAATTGATGATTTTGTCTTTATTAACAATAAGGTTTATGATACAACATTAGCAAAATCAGAATATAAGCCAAGAAATTTAACTGATGTCAATGCCTTTATTCGTTTATTCCATGCTCAACTTATTCATAATATGGTTGGAAATGTAACGATTAAAGATAATGAATTTACAAACATCTCATCTGATATTATTTCAATCGCCAGAACAGCAGTAGATAAAGAAATATTAATTGAAGGAAACCTCTTCCATAATTTCCCAAATAGTGCAATTAGATTTGATGG
>JAAYKO010000038.1 GCA_012522345.1 Acholeplasmataceae bacterium
ACCTGCAGATCCAACAAAAGACGGATTTGAGTTTTTAGGTTGGTATAAAGGCGAAACTGCTTATGACTTTACTGCTGCAGTTAACGAAAATCTTACTTTAGAAGCTAAGTGGGAAGAACTCCCGCCACAAGTAGAAAAAGTTAAAGTCACTTTTGATGTTAAAGGTGGGACTCCAGCAGTTGCTGCCCAAACTATTGACAAAGGTGAAAAAGCGACAGAACCTGCAGATCCAACAAAAGATGGCTATGAGTTTTTAGGTTGGTATTTAGGTGAAGCCAAATATATTTTTAGCGCAGCGGTTGATGAAAACATTACTCTGGTCGCTAGATGGGAAGAAATTTTAGTTGCCAATGAATATATTTTAGAGTTTACTGTTACTGCGCCAGAGGGTACTATTGGTGATATTTATGTGTCGGGTTCTTTTAATGATTGGTATTTTGAAAAATTAACTTTAGAGGCTGGCAAATATAAGACAACATATACCTTAAGATCTTTTGTTGAAGTTACTGAAATTGAATATAAATACTATAACGGTGTTGGCGTCGATCCTGAAGGAGATGCTGATAATGAGTATTTAGAAGAGCGGGTGTTAGATATTGTTTTGGGGGAAAATGAAATAATTGATACGATTTTAAGTTGGGAAATTATTATTTTACCTCAATTAGATGCTCCGGTAATTTCTATTGAAGATGGCGTAATCTCTTGGGATCATGTCAGTGGCTACAATAGTTATGCTCTTTTTGCTGAGATTGCTGGTGTTGAGATTGAACTGACTAGAACTTTTACAAACTCAATTAATCCAGAAGAATACAGCGAAGGTATTGAAGGTAATAACTATTACTTCATAAAAACTATAGGTTATGAAGATGAGAGTGAAGATTCTGATAACTCAAATAAAGTCTTACACTTTGTTGCGACCCCAATTGAATATTTTGAAATTGGTGGCATGACTACTGAGATTGCTGTAGTGACTGCTGAAAACTACTTTAGAAGAAGAAATGCAACCGATGAGACGGCACCTGGTGATATGTTGTATCGAGTAGTTGACATTAAAGCTTATTTAGACTCAGGTCAAACAATAACCGAAGCTTATAGTACGATTGTTGTTTTAGATGAAAATGTTGAACTTTTAATGATTAGAACTCCCCTCACAGGCGTTACTTATAATTTATTTGACGGTTGGTTTACTGATCCAACTTACACAAGCAACGCTAAACAATTAGAGGGGATTGCTGAGTATTTATTTAAAGATGATTCACTTTTAATTGGGAAAAATGAGAAATCCGTTACCTTTACTTTTGAAGATGAAGAAAAAACAACTTCAGCTAGAGAATTCTTAGTTTATCATTTGGTTAAGCCATGGGATGAGTTCCCTGATGTTAATGTCGGTTCTGAAACTTGGCGCGATGATATAACGACCTTTATTGATGCTATAGAAGTTGAACTTGATTTTGGTTTTGATGCAATAGCTTATATTAATGATAAACCCTTTAAGAGCGTTCAAGAAGCGATTGTCGCTGCTGATTCCGGCGATGTAATCCAACTTGCAGGTGGCGAACATGATGTTGAGTTCCACGTTGATAAAAACAATTTAACTTTCACTTCACTTCCTGATCAGGTTGCAATTATAACAGCTAAGATTTCATTAGAACCTAAATTAGATGGTGTTAAATTTACTAATTTAGAGTTTACCGGTGATGCTTATATTCATGAACCAGGCATAATTGACAATTTTGTCTTTGTCAATAATAAAGTTTATGACTTAGACTTAGAAGAAAGTCCTTATGTTCCTGCAAATAGAACTGATGTCAATGCCTTTATTCGGCTTTATACTTTAGAAGGAGTAATGAATGTTGTTGGTAATGTCACGATTGAAAATAATGAGTTTAAAAACATAAATGCTGATATTATCTCGCTTGCCCGCTCAACAAAAGACCGTGAATATAACATTAATAATAATATTTTCCATAATTTTATTAAAGGCGCAATTAGATTTGATGGCGGCTATAATAATGGAACTTACAATATTACTAATAACATCTTTAAAAATGATGTTGCAGGTGAAAATTATGGCACAATCGTCTTTAGATGTTTTGCTCCAGAAGAAGGAAACATACAAATTATTAATATTTTAGATAATGAATTTATTAATGTCGGTAATGATTTAGTTGATTATGTCGAAGAAAATGGTCATCCGGGCTCTGGCGTAATTACTTTTTCAACATTTAACGACAATCCAACAGAAGTTTATATCAATGGCAACTTATTTAGAAACGCAACCCGAGCAATTCACTTTAGAAATGCTGGTGCTGTAAGTGATTTAACGGCCGACTTTACTGGTAATATTTTCGATAACAACCACGATTACTACCTCTATCAAGCAAGAACAAAAGATTATCCTGCTCCTGAAGCTAATTTCAACCAAAATGTATTTATTGATGAAACGGGAGAAGCAATTACTGATTTAGCAATTATTGGCGAAAAAGTTATCAATAATAGTAATTATGACGACTTTTATATTAGTGAACTCGAACTGATGGTTGGTAAATTAATTCCAAGTATTGGCGCTCCAGATATTTATGTTGATATTAGTCTCAGTAAAAATCCAGGTGATTTAGTAAATGAAATTAACCAAACATTTGTTTATGGCACTAATGCCTTTAACAATATTAATGATGCTCTTGATAATGCTAAAGAAGGCGATGTAATTTATCTTGCTGCCGGTACATACGATGAAAACTTTACTGTAAAAATTGATAATTTAACCTTGATTGGTCCAAACTTCAATTTGCCATCTGTAGATTTTTTAAGAAAACCTGAGGCAGAGTTGAGTGGAGTTATTACAATCTTTAATGCCAAAAATACTCATTTTAACGGTTTATCGTTTATGGGAAGTTCAACAATAACCAATAATGGTGTCGTTGATGGTTTGTATTTTGCAAGCAATATAGTCATCTCTGATTTACAAGCATTAGCCGCAGGTGGCGCTGATGGCTTTATCAAGTTATTTGCAAGTAATGATGAGATAGCACATAGCCAAATTGTTGTTGTAAATAGTGCTTTTGATTTCACAAATGAAGCGTCAGCGCCGAGATATTTACTCCTTTCTAACACACGAGATGTTTATGTTTTAAACAATGAATTTTTAAGTGCTTATTTACCGACATATACCGATGTGATTAGAATTACTGGAACATCGCTTGACCGGACTTCAGGAAGTGGTCTCAGTGGTAAATTCCATGTTTACAGCAATACTTTTAAAGATGTCGGTCAAGCTGCAATTTTCGTCACTAGATATGGTGAGGCTGATGTTAAAATTATTAATAATGATTTTGATCGAATTGGAACTTCAGCGGCAAGATTTTGGCATTCTTATGATACTGGAAGTGAATCGAAATTCTTATACACCTTCAATAAAATAAATGTTAATACTACAGACACAGGTTATACAACTGCAGGCTTAAGAATTGAACAAGCTGGTCCTGGTCTCAGTGTTGTGGCAAACTATAACCACTTCACTAATATTCCTCATCATTATTATTTTGTGGCACCCGCTAATGTCGATTATGATGCGCGCTATAACTTCTATGAAGGTGCAGAAGATTATATTCCAAATCCAGATTGGTTTTCTGAAGGGATTGTCTTTGATGATTATTACACTTCATTTGATGATTTACCACAATATTCAACTAAAGTGGTAATTCCGTTGACAGACATTGAAATCACTAATAAAATTACAGTCTTACAAGAATTACGAGAACATGTACTTGATGTCGTTTATTTACCTGAAAATGCAACCAATGTAAAATTGATTTTTGAATCTAGCGATGAGAGTGTCGCAACGATTACAGACAAAGGAAAGATTTTAGCGCTCACTGAAGGTACGACAATCATTAAAGTTTACTCCAGTCTTTATCCACTGGTCTCTGACCAATTTGAGCTTGAAGTTGAACCAAGAGATGTCTTCGAAGTTCGTTTTCCTGGTTCTTCAACAGTTAAAGTCGGTGATTCCAAACAATTAACCGTTGTTAAAGAAGATCCAGATAAAGCGATTACTTACGCAACAAATGAACCAGATCTGGCAACAGTAAGTGCGACCGGTTTAATTACTGGCATCGCTCCTGGAAATGTCGTTATCACAGTAAGTCTTGGCGATAATCTCCATTATGATTTAAACTTTGCGATTTACGATGAATCAACAGTTGATCCAGCGATGTTGTATTTGCTTGAAAACGCGATTGGTCTTTCGGAAATGGATGTCATCACTTATGTCGGTAGCGATGATGGTTCTCTTGACTTCCCACATGAGTTAATGCCTTCTGTTATTCCATATTTATTTAATGATGAGATTGTGATGAGTAAAAACATGCTAAGTCCTGATGCTGCTAACCATAGCCGCAGAAAGATGAACTCGCTTGAATGGATCGTCGTTCATGATACGGCAAACACAAGTGCTGGCGCTGCGGCTAACTCAGGTTGGGCAACAAATCCAGCTAATACCGGTTCATCTTGGCATTATACTGTCGGTAACGATGGTTGGTATCAACAACTCTATGATAATGATCTTGGCTGGCATGCAGGCGATGGAACAACAACTGATGTTACATTTACTGATACTGGAATTGCAGCAGATGGTTTAAAACCAGAACTAACAATTAGTGATGATGGCAAATATGTTATCAATGGAACTAAAACAGCTATTTCTGCACCAGAAGTGGGCGGAAGGACAGCTAAAACAAGCGATTTAGTTAGAACCGGAATTTGGCCAGTTATCATCGATGGAACTTATCATATGCCGGCAACAAGATACACCTCTTCAGCTGGCGGCAATATCGTTTTTGTTGGTGGTAATAATAATGGGATTGGAATTGAAACCGCAGTTGATAGAGGTTCAGATTTATGGCTCAGCTGGCAGCGAGTGGCAAAACTTGTCGCTAGTCTTTTAGTTGAACACGACCTCTTGCTCGATCGAGTTGTTTTCCACAATCATTTCAGTGCGAAGGTTTGTCCGCGCTCAACAATTGAATCAGATAATGTTGATGTTTGGCTAGGTCTAATTGAGTTTGAATATTATATGCTTAAACTCTACGAAGACTACCAGTTTGAATTTGTGAGTCATAACTTAGATTTACTCGATAATAAGGGCCGAGTTAAAGTGGTTCCTAATATCGATACCGTAGTCGGTTATACAATCAAAGTCACTGACCCCGAAAATAATGTTACTGAATATGATTTAACTACAATTCTCAAAGGTAGATATACTTAAGGATAAGAGTAGAAAAGAACTGTCAAAAACGGCAGTTCTTTTTTTGCTTATAAAGGCGTTTAGTTTGAATCGCTCTTTTAATTTAATTATAATGAAATTGAATCAAATAATTATTTGGGGGCGAAATAAATGACTGAAATTATTAAAGATCGAAAGAGAATATTTATTGGCGAAGAAATCACAGAAAATTATTATCAAACCACTTATTTAACAACTGCTAAAAGACCACGGCTTGTCGTTAAGCCAATTGATGTTGAAGAAGTTAAACAAATCGTTAAATATGCCTATGATAACGCGATTCCAGTAATTGCTCGTGGAGCTGGAACTGGCGCTGTTGGTTCCCAAATTCCAGTAACTGGTGATGAGATTGTTATTGACATGCAAGCATTAAATAAAATTATTAGTTTTGATGCAGAAACGCTAACTTTAACTGTTGAGTCCGGAGTGACTCTCCAAGAGGTCCGTGAGGAAGCTCTGAGATTAGGTTATTTCTATCCGCCAGATCCAGGTGCAAAAATCTCAACAATCGGGGGGAATGTCGCAACTAATGCTGGTGGAATGAAGGCAGTTAAATACGGAACTACGAGAAATTATGTTAAGTCACTTGAAGTTGTTTTAGCAAATGGAAGTTTAGTTAATTTAGGTGAGTTAACTGTTAAAAATAGTTCAGGTTATAATTTAAAAGATCTTTTTATTGGCTCAGAAGGAACTTTAGGAATTACGACTAAAGTAAAGCTTAAATTAATTAAAGCACCACTTTTTCAAAAATCAATATTGTTAGCTTTTTCTAGTTTAAATGAGGCGACTAAGTCGGTTTTAGAAATCTTAAATCAAGCTTATGAACCCCAAGCACTTGAGATGTTTGATAAAAAAACAATTAGTTATAGTGAAAAATATTTAAATAGAAAGTTCTTAACTAAAAAGGGAGAGGCTTTTATTTTAATGATTTTAGATAGCAATAACGAAACCCATTTAGCGCTAACAATTGAGCGCTTAGTAGAGGAGTTTAAACGCGATGCTCTAGAGATAATAATCTTAGATGAAGCAGCAGCTAAACTCGCTTGGCAAATGCGCGATAGTATTTTATATGCTTTAATGGATTTTACAAAATATGAAATGTTAGATGAAGTGGTACCATTAAATAAATTTGCCCAAATGATTGCTTATACAAATGAGCTTTCCGTTAAACATCACACAACCATTTTAAACTTTGGTCATGCTGGTGATGGTAATATTCATACAATTTTACTGCAAGAAGATTACTCCGATGAAGTTTGGCAAGAAAAACGAATACAAATTTTAGATGATCTTTATTTAAAGGTTAAAGAGTTGGGCGGCCTAGTCTCCGCAGAACATGGAATTGGTCAAACAAAGAAGAATTACTTTTTAAAGTTAACAGATCCAGTTAAAATAGAGCTGATGCGAGCGATTAAAAAAGCACTTGATCCCAAAAACATTTTAAATCCATTTAAAATTATTTAAAGAAAGTGATAGCGATGAATAAAAACGACAATAACTTAAAAGAAATTTACGAGAGGATTAAAGCTGATTCTTTTAATGCTTCCTACACAGCAAGTGGTTATAATCCAGTTTATACTGCCAGCAGTAAAGCTAAAATCTTATTAGTCGGACAAGCTCCGGGGAAGAAAGCTCAAGAAACAGAAATAACTTGGAATGATAAAAGTGGCGATAATTTAAGGAGTTGGCTCGGTGTTTCTAGAGCTGAGTTTTATGATCCTGACTTATTTGCCTTAGTGCCGATGGATTTTTATTATCCCGGTAAAGGCAATTCTGGAGATTTACCACCTCGCAGAGGCTTTGCCGAAAAATGGCATCCTGAAATTATTGCAAATTTAGAAAAATTAGAATTGATTGTTTTAATTGGCTCTTATGCCACAAAATACTACTTAAAAGAAAAAGCTGAGAAAAATCTCACCTTAACTATTAAAAATTATTTAGCATATTTACCTGAATACTTTCCTTTAGTTCATCCCTCACCGCTAAATTTTCGTTGGCAAAATAAAAATCCTTGGTTTTTAGAAGAAGTAGTGCCAGAACTAAAGAAAGTTATTGCCAAAATCTTAAAAAAATAAGCCCTTTTTAGGGGCTTTTTACTCGGTGAAAAACTCTTTTAAATGAATTAAAAAGATTGAGCAAATAAGAAGATCTGCTGAACCACCAAAACTGAGACTTTTGGTGAGACAAAACTCATTTAGCGCTTTTAAATCACTTTTGTTATGGGGATTATACTTAGCGATTATTTCTTTGTATTTTAAGTAATTTTGATAAGATCCAGAGCGTTTAATAAAAACAGTATCCTCACTCTTAACCATATAACTATGGAGTAAAGCTCTTAACTCATCATCATTTGAATTAAGCGTTATTTGAGCGATGTTAGCTTGAATAATTTGCAAGCCGCTAAAAGCGGTTTTACGGATTCCTTTTATGTTGTATTGTTCATATAAATAGCTACCATAAGTATTGAGTGGTTGTTTAAAGTCGGCATAGATATCGTGAGCAATTAATTTTATATTTGAAAAAATATCAGCAAACTTGTTTGAGGTTTTTAAAGTGTAAGAACTAGCGATTATAATTAAGCCTAGTAAAAAGATTATCCCTTTATAACAGTTTATCCCAGAGGTTGTCTGGAGCATCTTTTTTTCCGCTTCAATCCCTAAATGACGGACCTCCTTTAAAATTGTTGTAAGATTATCTGTTTGATAACCAGCCTCAAACATCAAATTAAAGAAGGGTAAAATACTATTTTTTGCTTCAAGCATTAATAAATGATTCATATCGTGATGGGAACCGCTACTGGTCAGCGAAACAAGCCCAAATTTAGTTTCTATTTTAAGCTCGCGAGTAATTGCGTAATCAGCTAAATCAACGAAAATTTCTTTAAAATAAGTTTTAAATTTATTGTCAATAAAATGCGTAAGCTGAGCGACTTTGTGAGTTTTATTGCGGGCACAAACAAAAGCTGGATTATTGCATAAAAAACATTTTCTTAGCGGTAAATTTAGTTCAGTTCGACTGAGTGATCTATCACTTTGATCAAAATAATCCAAGTCAATTAATCTTCCAAGAGGATGAGTTTCTTCCAGCTCAATTAATTTTAATTTATAATCACGGTTTTTATCTTTTAATACTATAGTATAAAATGGGC
>JAAYKO010000039.1 GCA_012522345.1 Acholeplasmataceae bacterium
AAGATAATGAATTTACAAACATCTCATCTGATATTATTTCAATCGCCAGAACAGCAGTAGATAAAGAAATATTAATTGAAGGAAACCTCTTCCATAATTTCCCAAATAGTGCAATTAGATTTGATGGTCAAAGAAATAATGCTACTCATAATGTTTTTGATAATGTCTTTAAACAAGATGTGGCTGGCGAAAACATAAATGCTATTGCCTTTGTCTTTTATGCTCCATCACTTGGCAATAAGCAAGTTATCAATATTGTAGGTAATGAATTTATTAATGTTGGCAATGATTCAATGGATTTTGATCCAGTAACTGGTCATCCAGGTTCAGGAACAATCGTTTTTGCAGTCTTTAACGATCAGCCAGTAGAACTTAACATCAATGATAATGTCTTTAGAAACGTGACTCGCGCAATTCACTTTAGAAATGCGGGTGCTAAGGCACTTATTGATGCTGATTTAACCGGAAATGTTTTTGAAAATGTTTTTGATTATTACTTATATCAAACAAGACCGGAAACTTATCCAGCTCCAGAGGCAGACTTCAATTATAACTTATTCATTGATGAAGAAGGCGAAATAATTACTGACTTAGCAGTTATTGAAGCGAAAATCATTAATAACGTAAGTTATGAAAATATTCTAAAAGAAACTTCAGGTCGGATGACAGCTTATGAAGTTGATGGTGTAGAAGTTGAAGCAGGTGAAGAAGCTGACACTTATATCTTTGGTGGTGTAATACCTTATTATGAAGAGGATTTAGCAATCGGAAGAGCTAAAGGTCATCGTGTAGGTGTGAAAATATTTGCTCTTGAAGGTATAAACTTAAAAGATGTCTTAGTTACAATCGGCGAGAACGAATATATCTTTGATGATGTTAAAGATGGAGTCGACCATTTCCAATGGTGGCCACTAGTAACGGAAGCTGGTCAAGAGTTTACAGCGGTTGTTCGTTGGAATAGCCTTTTTAGTCAAACATTTACCATTAAAATTGCTGAAGATGCAGAATTAGAAACCCTTGTTGAACCAGAAATTGCCTATGATGAAGATTTAGAAGTAATTTCTTGGGATGCAGTACCTAAAGCTAACAGTTATGAAGTTTATCTCGTAATTGCAGCTCAGCCATTTAAGGTTGCGACTATTGATGAAACCTCATTTGATCCGATTACAGTAAGTGAAGGATTAGAAGGCTCTAACTACTTTTATGTAAAAGCAGTAAGAGATGATTACGTGAAATCAAACAACTCTAACCAAGTCTTATTTAATGTTCCTTTTGTTAAAGAAGTAATGATGGTAGGGGACGTTACCACTGAAGTAGCGGTTGTTACAGCAGAAAACTATTTCGCAAGAAGAAATGCGACAGATGCGACTAAACCTGGAAACTATCTATATTTAGTTACTGGACTTTACGAACATTTAGAAGCTGAAAAAGCTGCAACTGAAGCATTTAGCGTTGTCGCATTACTCGATGAGGATTATCAAGTTACATTCGTTAGAAATATCTTTGCTAATCAAACTTATACTGCAGCTGATGGTTGGTTTAGTGATGCTGCGTATGCAGCAAATAATGCTCAATTAGTTGAGATAGATCAATACATCAACCAGGGCGATTATTTATTAATTGGTAAAAACGCTCTAACAGCAACAATAACTTTTGCTGGCGAAGAAGAAACTGTTGATGCAAGAGAATTACTTGCATACATTCTTGTCAATCCATGGGATGGTTTCCCAGCAGCGGCAGTTGCGCCAAATGGATGGCGTGCTCCAATGACTGAGTTTATTGATGCCAAAGATGTAGTTTTATACTTTAGAGAAGAAAAAGGCTTAAAAATTAATTATGACCTTGGCGAATATGGCTTTTATGGCAAAACAAGAGAAGAATTAGTCAATGAGTTTTTAGATGATTATACCGATTTTTATAATACTGCAAATAATGCTAATTTAGAACGTGTAACGCTATTACATCCCAATGATGATGGTTATGATGTGAGTACAGCATTAGTTGGAAGATTGGATAATGCAAACGCAAACACGGCAAAAATATTCCAAGATGACGATTTTTATAACAAATGGATTTGGATTATTGAGTACACGAAACTTAATAGAATTTTGGGTAAAGACGATTTTGATGCTTTGATAAATAAAACAGCAACAGATGGAAGTGGTATAGTAAAATACGAATTATGGGCTTTTCTTAGCGAAAGACGCCACACATCCTGGCCTGTAAGCAGTGATTATAGAGATTATAATAACGCCAATGCATTTTGGACTTTTACTCCTTACAACAAAGTTGAACAACAAGCTGATGTAGTTTTTGACTTACTAGATAATCAATTAATTGAATCATGGAATCCAAAATATGTGTTTAAAGGATTTTATGATCAAAATGATAATTTAGTAGAAAAACTTCCAGCAAGAATTACAAAAGATTTCTTATTAACAGTTAAATGGGAAAGAGCTTATGATTACCATGAAACATTTGAAGAAAGACCCTTTACTACATCTTATACTATAGTTAATTTTGATGGTGATTCAGGCACTTCATGGGAAGCACACGCGAGAGACGAAGGTGCTCATTCAATTAATGGTACTGGAATTATCTTCCAAAGTGCTTCTGCAAGTTATCTTGAGATTACTTTCACTAATGGTGTAGGCGGACTTTATTTTGAATATCGTAAAGCCTTTACTGGGGCAAATGCTAGACAAATCGAAGTACTAGTTAATGGAGTTCAAAAGTTTGTTACTCCTGAGTTTGGCTCAGGAGCTGGTGCCCAAGAAGCTATTTATGTGTTTGAAGAAGAAATTAACAAAGCAGGATACGTTGTTGTTAAAATCAAGAACGTTGGAAGTGGAACGGGTAACCAATTTACATTAGCGAATGTAAAGTGGGAAGACTATGATGATGGAAAAGAAAAAGTTCTAGTTGATTTTGACTTGGATTACGCAGAAGGAGAAAACTTCAAAATTCAAATCAATAAAGGTGAAACTCTAACTGCTCCAACAGATCCTGAAAGAATAGGTTATGATTTTGTTCACTGGTATTTAGATGATGAAGAGGTTGCATTTGATTTTGATGCAACAATTGATGAATCAATAACGCTTAAAGCTAAATGGGAAGAAGAAAAAATTTCTGGCCCACAAACTATAATAGCATCATATCCAGCGGGTACCACAACCAATATGGCAGCAAATGAAAATAACGCGTCACTAATTGGCTTAAATCCTAATATCTTTGATGTAAAGACTGAAAAGAAATCAGCAAGTAACGAAGTTGGTTTAAACCAAGCAGGTCAAATAAGACTTTATGCTCATAGAGCTAGTGGAGACGGAACTAAACTAACTATTGAAATTGATGATGACTATGTTATTACTGATGTTAAGTTTGTCTTCGGTGCCTCAACATATACTCCAAGAGCAGAACTGATTTTAGGCTCAGGAGTTCCAATTGAACTGAGCGCAGCAGAAGTTACCAATGACAGTTATGAAGCAAATAATTTAGAAATTACTGAATTTTCGCTTCAAAATATTCAAACTACAGATGATTCTGGAAGTAACGGTCAAGTGTTTATTCTTTCAATTGAAATAACATTTGAACCTATTGAAGACTGATTAAGAGTTAGAAGGAGGACTTACATTGATTTGTAGGTCCTTTTTTTCTTAGTTAGGGAGGTTTAAAAATAAGGTTATTTGTAGATAAAGAACTAGCTATAAGCTTTATAATGTCATTATAAAATATAGAAGAAAAAAATAAAATCAAGAATTATTAGAAAAAAACAGTCCTAAATTACAATAGAGAGCAGTAATTTTATTTTAAAAAGAAAAAAAGTTAAAAACATTTTGATTTTTGCGTGTTATTTGGTATAATGTTTGTGGAGAAAACTATCATTAATAGGTAAAGGAGCCCGTTTTATATTTTTAAAATAATTTAATATATGAGACAAAATATAAAATCGGGTGAAAAGTATTGACAACCCGATTTTATAATGATAGAATAAACAAGCGCCCATAAATTTGGAGCGTAAATTGGTCTTTGAAAACTGAATCGTGATGAGAAAGAAAAGAAACGGAGTAAACAAAGAAAAAAGCTATAAACAAACTAAGAAAATAAAACGATACAAAATTATTGGAGAGTTTGATCCTGGCTCAGGATGAACGCTGGCGGCGTGCCTAATACATGCAAGTCGAACGCGCTAACTTGTTAGCGAGTGGCGAACGG